>JBGPPG010000034.1:0-26912 GCA_041488455.1 Gemmatimonadota bacterium | reverse complement strand
TGGCGGGCATCGCGGACTCGTTACTCGACGTAGCCCAAGCGGGTGAGCACGAGCCGGTTCAACTCATTTCGCACCGGCTCCAGAGCGACCTCATCCACCACCTCCGCCGCGAACGCGTACGTGAGGATCTTCCGCGCAGCCGCCGGCGGAATCCCCCGGCTCCGGAGATAGAAGAGACTGAGCGGGTCGAGGAAGCCGACCGTCGCGCCGTGGGTGCATTTGACGTCGTCGGCGAAGATCTCGAGCTGCGGCTTAGTATCGACCTTGGCCGTTGGTGAGAGCAACAGGTTCCGGTTGGTCTGCTTGGCGTCCGTCTTCTGGGCCTCCGGCTTGACGAACACCTTGCCGTTGAAGACCGCGCGCGACCGGTCGTCGAGCACGCCCTTGTAGACCTCCCAGCTGTTGCAGTTGGGATGGTCATGGTAGATGGCCGTGTGGTTGTCCACGACCTGCTCGCCACGGGCCAGGTACAGCCCGTACATCAGGGTCTCGATCCCCGGCGCATTCAGGCGCACATGCAGGTTGTGGCGGGCGATCGCGCCGCCCATGGCCAGCGTGAATGACCGGTAGTGGCTCCCGCGTGCCTGGTCCACGTGCGTGAGTCCGACGTGGTACGCGCGCTCGCTCTCCCGCTGGATTCGCGTGTGCTCGGTCCAGGCGCCCTCCCCCGATACGACCTCGGTGACCGCGTTGGTGAAGTAGGTCGCGCCTTCCGCCAGCGTGACGTAGCTCTCGACCACCGAGGCCCGGGCACCCCGCTCGATGATCACGAGGTTCCGGGGGTGCGCGACTGTGTCCGCCGCGTCCGCACTGGTCACGAACAGCAGGTGCACCGGCTGATCCAGGACCGTCTCGGCGGGCACGTGCACCAGCGCCCCGTCGCGCAGGAACGCCGTGTTGAGGGCGGCGAAGGGCGTGGTCTCCGGACGCGCATGCCGGGTCAGATGATGCTCTAGCAGATCCCCGTCGCCGCGGAGCGCGGCGGCCAGGTTGCCGAGGCGGACGCCCGGCGGGAGCGGGGGAATGACTGACAGCTCCGGGGCGAACTTCCCGTTCACGAACACCAGTTGCGGCCACTCGGCGTGGCCGAAGAGGAATGGCGCCAGGGCCTCCCTGGTCACCGCACCGGCGCCAGCCGGCCGGAACTCGGCCTGCGCGATCGGGGTGACGGGGGTGAAGCGCCATTCCTCGTCCCGGTGGCTCGGGAACCCGACCGCGGCGAAGCGGTCGATGGCCGCGCGCCGAATCCCCGGCAGCCATGCCGGTCCTTCCGCGCCCCCGTTGGTCGCGAAGGCCTCGAACTGGCGGACGTAGGTCTCGGTCACGCGACGGCCGTCTCCTCTTCCACCCAATCGTATCCGCGCGCCTCGAGCTCGAGCGCCAGCTCCTTGCCGCCCGACTTCGCGATCCGGCCGTTGACCAGCACGTGGACGACGTCCGGTACGATGTAGTTCAGCAGCCGCTGGTAATGAGTCACCACGACGAAGGACCGGTCCGGACTCCGCAGCCGGTTCACGCCCGCGGCGACGATGCGGAGCGCGTCGATGTCCAGGCCCGAGTCGGTCTCGTCGAGGATGGCGAGCTTCGGCTCCAGCACGGCGAGCTGGAGAATCTCGTTCCGCTTCTTCTCACCGCCGGAGAAGCCGGCATTGACGGCCCGGCTCATGATCTCGGGACCCCACTCCACCACCTTGAGCTTTTCCTCGAGAATGTCGAGGAAGTCCATCGGATCCGCCTCGTCGAGTCCCTTGGCCTTCCGCAGGGCGTTGTACGCCGCCCGCAGGAAGTACGCGTTGGTCACGCCGGGGATCTCGACCGGGTACTGGAAGGCCAGGAACAGGCCGGCCTGGGCGCGTTCCTCGGGCTCCAGGTCGAGGAGATCCTGGCCTTCGAACAGCACCTGACCCCCGGTGACTTCGTAGGCGGGATGGCCGGCCAGCACCTGGGCGAGCGTGCTCTTGCCGGACCCGTTCGGGCCCATGATGGCGTGCACTTCGCCCGAGTTGATCTTGAGCGAAATGCCGCGGAGGATCTCCTTGTCACTCACGGATGCCCGCAGGTCGATGACTTCTAGCACAACACGCTCCTGAATTGAAGCCGCGTCACCCGACACTCCCCTCCAGACTCACCCCCAGGAGCTTCTGCGCCTCCACCGCGAACTCCATCGGCAGCTCCTTGAACACCTCTTTGCAAAAGCCGTTCACGATCATCGAGATCGCGTTTTCCGTGTTCAGCCCCCGCTGCTTGCAGTAGAAGATCTGGTCCTCACCGATCTTCGAGGTGGACGCCTCGTGCTCGACCGACGCCGTGGGATTCTGCACGTCGATGTACGGGAACGTATGCGCTCCGCACCGGTTCCCGATCAGCATCGAGTCACACTGGGTGTAGTTCCGGGCGCCCTCCGCCTTCGGCAGGACCTTCACCAGGCCGCGGTAGCTGTTGTTACCCCGCCCCGCGGAAATCCCCTTGGACACGATGGTGCTGCGGGTGTTCCGACCCATGTGGATCATCTTGGTGCCGGTGTCGGCCTGCTGCCGGCCGTTCACCACCGCCACCGAGTAGAACTCCCCGACGGAGTCGTCGCCCTGGAGGATGACGCTCGGATACTTCCAGGTGATGGCGGAGCCGGTCTCGACCTGGGTCCAGGAAATCTTGGCCTTCCGAAGCGCCTTCCCGCGCTTGGTCACGAAGTTGTAGATCCCGCCCCGCCCTTCCTCGTCGCCGGCGTACCAGTTCTGCACGGTCGAGTACTTGATACTTGCGTTGTCGAGCGCCACCAGCTCGACTACCGCCGCATGCAGCTGGTTCGTGTCCCGCTTCGGAGCCGTGCAACCCTCCAGGTAGCTCACCGAGGCGCCTTCGTCCGCGATGATCAGCGTCCGCTCGAACTGCCCGGTGTCGGCTGCATTCATGCGGAAGTACGTGGAGAGCTCCATCGGGCACTTCACGCCCTTCGGCACGTACACGAAGGAGCCGTCGCTGAACACGGCCGCGTTGAGCGCGGCGAAGAAGTTGTCGCTCGCGGGCACGACCGAGCCCAGGTACTTCTCGACCAAGTCCGGGTGCTCGTGCACCGCTTCACCGAAGGAGCAGAACACGATGCCTATCTCGGCGAGCTTGGCCTTGTACGACGTGCCCACGGACACGCTGTCGAAGATCGCGTCCACGGCGACGCCGGCAAGAATCTTCTGCTCCGAGAGCGGGATCCCCAGCTTCTCGTAGGTCTCCCGGAGCTTCGGATCTACCTCGTCCAGGCTGCCGAGCGGCTTCTGCGTCTTGGGCGCCGCGTAGTAGCGGAGGTCCTGGTAGTCGATCGCCGGATACGTGACGTTCGCCCAGTGCGGCTCGGTCATCTTGAGCCAGCCCCGGTAGGCCTTCAGCCGCCACTCCAGCATGAACGCCGGCTCTCTCTTCTTCGCCGAGATCAGCCGGACGATGTCTTCGTTCAGGCCCTTGGGCGCGACGTCGGATTCGATGTCTGTGACGAACCCGTACTTGTATTCGCGATTGACCAGGGTTTCGACCGACGAGCTCATTTGCCTTCCTCCTCGGTCCGGGCCGACACGTCGAACCGGACGTGATACTCGCAGGCACCGCAGCCGCCCAGAATGTGGGCCCGGCGGTCCACCACAGCGCCCAGAACGTCCTCCAGAAACCTCGCCTCCGCGGCGCAGAGCTCGGGGAATCGCTCGGCAACGGCCTGTATGGCGCAATTATGCTCGGTTAGTGTGCCGATGGTGGCGGTGCTGGCGTCCGCCTCCGCCATGTAGCCTTCGTCGGCCAGGGCCTGCGCAACAATCTCCAGCCGGCGCGCCGGGGCGAGGCCGGCCGTTTCGGCCCGGAGCCGCTCCGTGAGACCGCCGAAATGAGCCTCCAGCACTCGCACCGCGGCGTCGCGCCCGTCGCGCTCGACGATCTGATCGAGGAACTGGAGCAGCGTGGCCTCGTAGCGCCGCGGGAACAGCCCCTCGCCGAGGGGGCTCAGCCGGTAAGCGAAGGCCGGCGCCCCGACGCCGCGATGGCGGCGGTAGTACGCGACAAGCCCCTCGGCCTCGAGCTCCTTGATGTGATGCCGTACCGCGTTGAGCGAGATCCCCAGCTTGCCGGCGAGTTCGCGCGCCGTGAGCGGCTGCGCGCGCTTGAGCTCGACCAGAACTTCACCCCTGGGGCCGCGTTGGCCTGGGGGGCACCTGACCGGATTCATCTGCGGAAGAGGAGCGCCCATGGCGAAATGGTAAGTCAGAAAGTCGGAATTGTCAATTCGTGCCAATAATATGGTGCGAAACCGAGTTACAGCAGTCCCAGCAATGACTTGGCGTTAACGAGGTATCAATAACTACTACTATTTACAGATGACGGCACGCCCAATGCGATATCCGATCTGGCCCTCTGGGGGTCCATCCATAATATTGGGCGTCACTCTCGCGCCCGGACGACCAGGCCCAACGTCATGACCATCCATCGCATCCGACTCCTCGGCGATCCCATTCTCCGCACCCGGTGCGAGCCCATCACCCGACCCAGCTCCACGGCGGTCCGGGTGATTCTGGATGATCTCCGGGAGACGCTGCGCGACTGGCAGTCGCGCTTCGGCGGCGGCCGCGGGATCGCAGCGCCGCAGATCGGTGCTCCGGTCAGGGTGGTCCACATCGAGATGGACAAGCCCTGGTCGCTGATCAATCCCGAAATCGTGGACATCGGCACCGACGACTTCTGGGTCTGGGACGATTGCTTCTCGTTTCCGAACCTGCTGGTTCGAGTCGCGAGGGCCTATCGCATTCGGATCCGCTACCAGGACGTCAAAGGCGCCTGGCATGAGCAGGATCTCGAGGGCGACCGAGCCGAGCTGCTTCAGCACGAGATCGATCACCTCGACGGCGTGCTTGCAGTCGATCGCCCGTACGGTCTGGACTCATTCTGCCTCAGAGAGGAGTGGAACCGCATCCACACTCCTGCCGGCCGGTACGGTCCGCCCGAGCCGCGCACCGAAAGCATGGCCACCCCCGTGCCGGGGCTCATCTGACCACGTCACCGGCGTGCTCCCTGGCCTAACCCTGACCTGACCCTCATGGCGACCGCGATCGAACTCTCCCCGCCCGCCATGCCCGTGTGCGATCACCGGCCCCGGCCATACACCGGGCCGCCGCGCGCAGAAGTGCTGGCGCTCCGCCAGCGATACGGGCATCCGGCGGTCTTCACGTTCTACCGGGACCCCCTCATGATCGTCGAGGGGCACATGCAGTACGTCTTCGACGAGACCGGCCGTCGCTACCTCGATCTTTTCGCGGGTATCGCAACGGTGGCGTGCGGGCATTCGCATCCGACGGTGGTGGCGCGGGTCCAGGAGCAGGCGGCGACACTCCAACACACCTCCACGATCTATCTCCATCCGAACCTGCCCCGGCTGGCGCAGCGGCTGGCGGGTCTGCTCCCGCCCGGGCTCGACGTCACCTATTTCGTGAACAGCGGGAGCGAAGCCAACGACCTCGCCGTCACGATGGCCCGTCTCTACACCGGAAGCGCCGACGTCATCTCGCTCAGGAACAGCTATCACGGCGGATCCCCGACCACGATGGGGCTGACCGGCCTATCGACCTGGAAGTTCCCAACGCAGCAGAGCGCGGGCGTGCATCATGCGGTCTGCCCCGATCCGTACCGGAGTCCGTTCACCGGCTCCCCGGAAGCGATCGCTTCACGGAGCGCCCAGGACATCCGTGACCTCATCCGGCACGCCACGGCCGGACGGGTGGCCGGCTTCATCGCCGAGCCGGTGCAGGGCGTCGGGGGCGTGACCTACGGTGCGCCGAACTATCTCGCCGAGGCGTACGCCGTGGTCCGCGAGCACGGAGGCCTCTGCATCGCCGATGAGGTACAGACGGGCTTCGGCCGCACCGGCGAGCACTTTTGGGGGTTCCAGCATTTCGGCGTCGTGCCCGACGTCGTCACGATGGCGAAGGGCATCGGCAACGGGATGCCCCTGGCTGCGGTCACCACCCGGCGGGAGGTCGCGGAGGCGCTCGCGCAGCGCCTTCACTTCAATACCTTCGGCGGCAACCCTGTTTCGACCGCGGCCGGACTGGCCGTGCTGGACGTGATCGAGCAGGAGCACCTTCAGGACAACGCACGCGTCGTAGGTGCGAGACTCAAGCGGGGACTCCAGCGGCTGGCGGACCGCCACGCGCTCGTCGGTGACGTGCGCGGCCTGGGCCTGATGCTCGGGGTAGAGCTGGTACGCGACCGGACAACCAAGGAGCCGGCCGGCACTGAGACGCTCGAGGCGCTGGAGTGGCTGCGCGAGTTCGGCGTGCTCGCCGGCAAGGGTGGGCTTGCCGGCAACGTGCTTCGGATCAAGCCGCCACTCTGTATCACAGCGGAAGACGCCGACTTCGCGGTGGACGCGCTGGACCACGCCCTGGGCCGCATTGGTCGGTAATGTCCGAGCCCCTGCAGAGCCCCGAGCACGACCGGCGCATCGATTACGTCGAGCTCTCCGTCACCGACGTCGCCGCCGCCAAGCGGTTCTACGGGCAGGTGTTCGGCTGGCGGTTCGAGGACTACGGGCCGGACTACACCAGCTTCGCCGACGGCCGGTTGGCGGGTGGGTTCAGCCAGGTCGACAAGGTTCGGCCGGGGGGCCCGCTCATCGTCATTTTCGCCCTGGACCTCGCCGCGGCGGAGACCAGGGTTCGGGCGGCCGGCGGGGGGATCGTGCGCCCCGCGTTCTCGTTCCCGGGCGGCCGGCGCTTTCATTTCACCGATCCCAGCGGCAACGAGCTCGCGGTCTGGTCCGATCGCCCCTGAGGAGGCTCGCATGCAGGGAGAGATGATCCAGTTCCGAGCCAACGGGCGAATGACCCCCGGCTATGTGAATGCGCACGCGGGGGCCGGGCCCGGGCTGATCGTCATCCAGGAATGGTGGGGGCTGGTCGAGCACATCAAGCAGCTTGCGGATCGTTTTGCCGCCGAGGGCTTCGTGACGCTCGCCCCGGACCTCTACCACGGGAAGCAGACAAAGAGTCCGGACGAGGCCGGCAAGCTCCTCATGGCCCTCAACATCAGCGAGGCCGCGGTGGACCTCCGCGGCGCGGCGGACTACCTGCTTGCTCTGCCGAGCGTTCGACCCGAGAAAGTCGGAGCCATCGGCTTCTGCATGGGTGGACAGCTCGCGCTCTTCGCCGCCCAGGAGCACCCCGACCGGATCTCCGCCGCGGTGGATTTCTATGGGATCCATCCGAAGGTTGCCATCGATCCGGCGAAACTCCGGGTGCCGGTGCTCGCGCATTTCGGCCGGGCCGACCAATCGGTCAAGGAGGCGGACGCCAGGGCGCTCGCGACGCGGTACGACGCCGCGGGGGCCACATTCGAGGCGCACTTCTACGACGCCGGCCACGCCTTCTTCAACGACGCCCGCCCCCAAGTCTTCGATCAGCCTTCAGCCGACCTCGCCTGGCAGCGTACACTGGCGTTCCTGCGGGCTCACCTCGCCTGACTTTGCCGTGGAGACGGTCGAGCACCTCGTGATCGGCGCCGGGCCCGGCGGGCTCCGCGCGGCGCAAGTGCTCGCCGAGGAGGGGCGGGAAGTGCTGGTGCTGGAGAAGAACGAGGAAGTCGGACCGAAGACGTGCGCCGGCGGTTTGACGCTGAAGGCCGTGCGGGAGCTGGCGCCGCTCGGTCTGTCGGCCGACATCGGGCTCACGCGGGTCGGACACATCGCGTTCACCGGCGGCGCGGCGCGGACGTTGGACGTGGCGGCGGCGGTGGTCCGCACCATTCCCCGCCGCGAGCTGGGACGGCTCCAGCTGGACTGGACCCGGCGGGCGGGCGCGGAGGTCAGGGTCAGTGCGGCCGCAACCGGGCTGGACCTCGCGTCGCACACCATCATGGTTGCGGGTCGGACCATCAGGTACCGCAGTCTCATCGGCGCCGACGGCGCCGACTCGTCGGTGCGCAGAGCGCTGGGCCTGCCCCATCCCCGCGCCTGCTTCGCTGCGGAGTACAACGTGCCCGGGCTGAGGCTCGAGCCGCTTCGAGTCGAATGCGACCCGGGTACGTTGGCCAACGGCTATTTCTGGGTGTTCCCCCACGAGTCCTACACGTCCGTTGGCGCCGTGGCGCCCAAGAAGCTGGTTCGACCGGCGACGATCCGGCGCTATCTCACGACGCGAGTCCGGGCTCTCGGCGCAGACTTCGAGCTTCCCCCGTTCGAGGCCGCGACCCTGGAGGTCCACTTTGCGGGCTTCGACTTTCCGAACGATGTGCACTTGGCGGGCGACGCGGCCGGCGTACCGTCGTCGCTCACGGCGGAGGGCATCTACGCCGCGCTGGTGACCGGAGAGGAGACCGCCCGCCGAATTCTGGACCCGACCTACCCATCCCCGAAGACGCGGAGCTGGCTCAAGGCCAAGCGGGCGCACGACCGTCTTTCCCAACTGCTCCGGTCGGCGATGGTGCGCGGCGTTACGCTCTCCGGACTGGCGCATCTGGCCCGCTGGGCACCCGGCGCGCGGGCCATGGCTGCATGGTTTCTGGACGGTTGAAAGCCCCTTGCGCGCCCCCAGACCACACCGTACTCTCCTTTTTCCATTTCTTCGCACGGCGTGCCAGAGGAGCAAGCGGATGACGTACGTGATCACGGAAACCTGCATCGGGGTCAAGGACCGGGCCTGCGTAGATGTTTGTCCGGTGGACTGCATCTACGAGGGCGAGGATCAGCTCTACATCCACCCCGACGAGTGCATCGACTGTGGGGCGTGCGAGCCGGAGTGTCCGGTCACCGCCATCTTTCCTGAGGAAGACGTGCCGGCGAACATGCAGGCCTTCATCGCGAAGAATAAGGACGTGTTCAACAGCGATACGCCCCCGGGGCCGCCGCAGCGCTAGGAATCGAGCGTTGGCTTCTTGGCCCTCCGGCGGAACGACGCCGGGGGGCTTTCTCGTGCGCCCGATGGCCGAAGGCCCGGGACGGAAAGAGAGGCGGCCCGCGAAGCCGCGACGTGCGCGGCCCCGGGGCCGTTCGTAGGAAGGATTACAGTGCTACGGCGGAGGCCCAGTGAGCACCGGACCGGCCCGCCTACTTAAGAACGCACGAGGGGTCGAAAGGGTTTCAACCGACCCCGGCGAGAAAAGTCCGCAGCGAGTCGGTCACGATCGCAGGCGTCTCCAGACTGGGGAGATGACCCGCGCCGGGTGCCACGACGAGCCGGGCGCCCGGAATGGCGGCGGCCATGGCGCTCACCTGCGAGACCGTCACGAGCTGGTCGTCCGCACCCGCGATCACGAGCGCTGGCAGCCCGACCAGCGTCGGAAGCAACGGCGTACTATCCGGGCGATCCCGCATCGCACCGAGCGCGCCGATGATGCCCGGGACCGGCGTCGCCGCCATCACCGCCCGTACCTGCTCCACCAGGGCCGCGGGCGCCGAGGGGGCCAGCGCCTTCGGCAGCATGGCATCCGCGATCTCCCGGCCGCCGCCCTCGCGCGCAAGCACCGCGGCCGCGTCGCGAGCGCGCCGCGTCTCGACGCCGTCGGCCTCGGCCCGGGTGGCGACCAGGGCGAGCCCCGACACCCGGTCCCGCCAGCGACGAAGAAACTCGAACACCACATAGCCCCCCATCGAGTGGCCGCAGAGAACGACCCGGTCCAGCCCGAGTGAATCGATGAGTGCCGCGAGATCCGCGGCGTAGGTGGCCATGCTGTACCCGAGGTCCGGCGCGTCGGACTGCCCCATCCCCCGGAGGTCCGGCGCGATCCTCCGCCAGCCGTCGAGCGCGTCGAGCTGTGGCCGCCAAATCGTATGGTCCAGCGGATAGCCGTGGATGAAGAGGATCGCGGGCCCTTCGCCGCACGACTGCACGGCGAGGTTGACCCCGTTCACGGTGAGTCGCCGGGTGTCTCCGGGCCGTGCCGGGCGCGCATTCAGGAACTCGCCGAATTCCCCAGGGACGGGAACCGGGCGGCCTTCCCGGTCGATGCAGACGAAGACGAACTCGGCCGTCGAGATCAACGCGCCGTCCCGGGTACGCCAAGCCGTCTGGCGAAGGGTGAAGCTCGTGCGGCCATGGTGGGTGAGGGCCTGGTGAAAGCGGAGAACGTCGCCCGGGTACGCGGCGAGATGGTAGTCGATCGCCGCCTTCCGGACCGCCGGCCAGGCGCCGTGGCGGGTAAACACGTCCATCCCGGGCCCGCGCGCGAGCATCTCCCAGCGGGCGCGCTCGAACAGCGTCAGGAACGAGGCCTGGTTCAAATGCCCGAACGTGTCGCACTCGTCGGGATAGACGGTCAGGTCTATGTCGGAGACCGGCATCGAAGGGAGTATAGACGGTCCGGCGGTCGAATCGGCAGATGTCGAGGATGCGCGCGGTCGGCCCGGGCGTCTATCTTCACCGAAACCCAAGGACTCCACCGGTCATGAAACCGCCCACCGACTACATCCGACACGCCGCCCGGCTCGCCCGCAAGCTCCAGATGGACGCCGCCATGGGCGCGGCCGTCCAGCCGGACGCCGACTTCTACAAGACGCTGGCCAAGGCCCTCGAGGAAATCGCCGCCGGGCTGGAGCAGGTGGCGCCGCGTGAGTGAGGCGCCTCTCGTCCGGATCGACACGCCGGCGGCGCTCGAGGAACTCCTGGCGGAGCTCGGCCGGGAGCCGCTCCTCGCAGTGGATACCGAGGCTGCAAGCTTCCACCGCTATCACGACCGCGTGTATCTGGTCCAACTCTCCTCCCGGACGCGCACCGCGATCGTCGACCCGCTAGCCGTAGGTGATCTCGCGCCGCTGGGGCGGGTGCTGGTCGATCCGAGCATCGAGATCGTCTTTCACGACGCGGACTACGACCTCCGACTTCTCGATCAGCAATACGGATTCCGGGCCGCCAAGCTCTTCGACACCAGAGTCGCCGCGCAGCTCCTGAACGAGCCGGGGATCGGACTCGCAGCGCTGCTGGAGAAATACCTCGGCATCCGGCTCGACAAGCGCTTCCAACGGGCGGACTGGTCCATCCGGCCCCTGTCAGCCGAGATGCTGCAATACGCGGCCGACGACACCCGCCACCTGCCCGCCTTGCGGGATATCCTGCGCGGCCGGCTCGCCGAGCGGGGTCGGTTGTCGTGGGCAGAGGAAGAGTTCGCGCTGCTCGAGCACGTCAAATGGGGCGCCGTTGAGGACGGCGAGCCAGGGTACCTTCGCGTCAAGGGCGCGAGGACGCTGCGGGGACGCCACCTCGCGGCGCTTCGGGAGCTGTATCAATGGCGGGAGGAGACAGCGGCTCGCACCGACCGGGCGGCCTTTCGCATCCTCAACACCGAACCCCTGCTCGAGATTGCCAGGACGCTGCCGACCGAAGTCACCGCCCTGCGGGCAATCCGCGGCGTGAGCGCCGAGCTGGCGGAGCGTCGCGGGAGGGAGATCCTGGACGCGGTTCGTCGGGCGCTCGAGCTGCCCGAGCGGGACCTCCCGCGGATCGAGCGCGGGCCGCGTCGCACGCCCGATCCGGCCTTCGAGATGCGTCTGGAGCAGCTCAAGGCCAAGCGCAACGAGCTATCGTCGCTTCTCGACCTCGCGCCCGGTGTGCTGTGCCCCAACGGGACCCTCGAGGCGATTGCGCGGACGCACCCCCAGACGCTCGATGAGCTGGGCGCCATCCCTGGGGTACGCGGCTGGCAAGTGGAGACGTTCGGACGGGAGCTGCTCGAGGCGGCCGCCGCCGGCGTGCAGGCGGGGGAAGGGAAGGAGAGGGCGGCGGGGAGGCCTGCGGCGAGCCTCCCGCGCCATGGTCAGTGACCCAGGAAGGCCCGTACCCGTGGGTCCATCCGCTCCGGCGTCCAGTAAGGCTCCCAGACCAGCTCAACGTCCACCGAACCCACTCCCTCCAGATCAGTCGCCACGTCCCGGACGCCCTGAATGATCTCGGCGCCGGCCGGACAACCGGGTGAAGTGAGCGTCATTTGGACCCGCACGTCGCCGGCGTCGGAGACGTCGACTTCGTAGACCAGTCCCAGGTCGATGATGTTGAGGTTGAGCTCCGGGTCCTTGACGGCGCGGAGGGCCCGACGAACCGTGTCGGCTGTAAGAGTCATAGTTAGTCACCCCGTTCGTGGCCCGTCAGCACGTGGTCAAGTGCTCAGCGTTGCAGAGGGCCGGGACGGCCCGCAGCGTGGCGTCGGCAAGCCGGGCGCGGACCTGCTTCAGCTTCTCGATCGATCGTCGTGCCCGCGGATCATAGCTCCGGTTGGTGAGGAAAACGAGAAACAGGTCCCGAGTCGGATCGATCCAGAGCTCCGTGCCGGTCCAGCCGGTGTGGCCGTACGCCGATGGGCTCGCCAGCGCCCCGAACACGCTCGGATCGTCACGCGGTGCATCGAGGGTCGGCCCGTCCCAGCCGAGCAGGCGGGTTCCGCTCCGCGGACCGGCCGTCAGAAACAGCCGCATCGTCTCCACGCGCACCCAGCGGCCAGCGGGCGTGACGCCCTGGCGTAGCCAGACCTGAGCGAAGCGTGCCAGGTCGTGCCCCGTCGAAAACAGTCCTGCGTGACCGGCGACTCCGCCCAACCGGGCGGCGTTCTGATCGTTCACCTCACCGCGCACGGCCTGCCCCCGGTACCGGCCGGTGGGCGCGGTCCACTTCCGGAGTGCCGCCGGCGGCCGATAGAGCGTCCGCTCGAGCCCGAGCGGGTCCAGCACCTCGGCATGCACCACCGCGTCGAGGGACTTGCCCGACACCTGCTCGATGAGAAGTCCGAGCAGCATTGCGTTCAGATCGCTGTACTCGGCGGAGTCACCCGGCGTTCGCTGGAGCGGCTCCGCATACAACTCGTCCACCATGGTGGCGGCAGACCGGGCTCGCCGGAAGAAGGGTATCCAAGGCGGGAGTCCGCTGGTGTGATCCAACAGCATCCGCACCGTGACGTGGTCTTTCTCACCTCCGGAGAAGCGGGGCAGGTAGCGGCTGACCGGTGCGTCGAGGCTCAGGACGCCGGCATCCACCATCCGCAGCAACACGCTCGTGGTCCCGACCACCTTCGTGATCGAGGCGAGGTCCCAGAGGGTGGAATCGGGATCGGGCACGACCGACGCCGGGCTCCATGTGAGGTGACCGTACCCGCGGGCGTAGAGCGCGGTGTCGCTGCGACCGATGACCACCACCGCGCCGGGGTAGAGTCCCTTCCGGATCCCCTCCCGCACGGCCGCGTCCACCTCAGCGAACTGCTGGGCGCGCACCGGAGCAGTCATCAGCAAGAGGCCCCCGACAGTGGCCATGACTCCCCACCCCCTCAGCCCCCGCGCTCCAACCGCCATCGTCACCCCACGCACTTCGGGTACCGGGCCCGGCCTACAAAGGTTTCCCATTGGCGGGGGGCCAAAAATCAATGCCTTGGGGCGGCTAGGAGTCGTCGATACTACTACTTCTCGTGGACTGGGCCGGCTGCACCTATCGATCGGCGGTGTCCTTGACCGACCCGGGAGGGAGCTGATAGAGCACCTGCGCGGTTCGCACATCTCGCTCCGACAGCGCTGACGTCCGAGTCGACGGGAACATGACGTCGTTCGAGTCGGGCGAGTGGGGAAGGCCGATCGCGTGCCCGGTCTCATGCACGGCGACGGAGAGCAGCGCCGGATCGCTGAGCGGCGCGCCGGCGGTCGAGTGGAGCGCCAGCGAGATGGTCGCTCGGCGCACGCGTCCCAACTGATCCCAAGTGAGATCGGTCTGGCCGGCGCGATCGATGTCGAACCGGTCGATCCATTGTACCACTATGTCGGCCCCGGTGGTGTCGAGGACCTCGGCGAAGGTGACGCCCACGCCGGCGCCCGCCCACCGGTCGAGGGCCTGGCGGACGAGACCCGCCATTTTTGGCGCGTATCCCGGCGCGCCGCCTTCGATAATCAGGACTCTGAGCGGCTCGCCGTTGCGGTCAGGCCAGCGACGGACGACCGAGTCGGTCGTACTGATGAGGGAATCGAGGTACGTCTGGCCCGCCATGCCCGCGAGTTGGCGGCGGACCGCGAGACGGGCGAGGCGATCGACCGTGGGCGTCCGGCTTTCAGGGACGGGAGGGGGCGCGAGGGAGCTTCCGGCCACCGGCGTCGGGCGGCGCGCCGCGACCGCGCCGCTGGTGTCCACTGCGGCCGCTGGCGGACTGGCACTCAACGGGGTCGAGGCCAGTCTCGTAATCCGATCAGCCAGCACGGCGATCAGCAGCAGCCCGGTCAGGACGGGGAGCAGGAGGCGCACCATTGGAAAGGAATATGCCGCCGCGCGCGGCCCGTGCGCCAGCGCGCTGGCGTGGGGCCGGGGAGCCGTCTAACATTTGGCCACCCGTAACCAGCGGCCGGCGCGGCACAGGGAGGGATCGCCTGAATCCGAGGGAATACTTTGCCCGTGGCCTGGTCCGCTGGCGCTGGGCCGTGGTGATCGCCTGGACGGTGGTGGGAATCTTCGCCGCCGTGCGCGCGCCGCACACCGAGCGGTTGCTCAATGTTCGGGGTGGAAGCATCCGGACGACCGAGGCGTCGGAAGCGCAGCAGAAGCTGGAGCGACGCTTCGACAGCCCCGTGAGCGAGTTTTTTGCGGTGACGCTTGCCGCACCGTCGGCGCTCGACTCAGGCGCGTCCCGACCGGTGCTCGACAGCCTGGTGCATACCCTCGCCGCGGAGCCGTTCATCCGCGGCGTCGTGTCGTATGCCTCCACCGGCGATACGTCTTTCCTGAGTCACGACCGGCGCACGGCGTTGCTCATTCTGGCGCTTCGGACCACGACCGGCGACAGTGCGGCCGGCATCGTACCCGTCGTGCGGCAGACGATTCGGGAGACGCTGGAGCGCATGCCGCGAGGGCGGCAGTACACCGCCTACGTGACCGGCCGGGCACCGCTGGACCTCGACGTGCGAGCCGTCAGCGCCGAGGACAGCCGGCGGGGGGAGGCGAGGCTGCTCCCGCTCACCCTGGGGATCCTCGTGCTCGCGTTCGGCGCGCTCGTCGCCGCGGTGCTCCCTCTGATCGTCGGATTCCTCGCCATCGTGGTCTCCCTCACGATCATCGGCTACCTCACGCACGTCACGCCGATGTCGGTGTTCGTCCTCAATATGACCACGATGATCGGCCTGGGCGTCGGCATCGACTACTCGCTGCTTGTGGTCACGCGATTCCGCGAGGAGCTGAGCCGTGGGAAGCGGCGACGCGAGGCGGCCGTGACGACGTTCCTCACCGCGGGGGCGGCGGTCGTCACCTCCGGTCTTACCGTCGTCGTCGGCTTCGCGGCCCTGCTCTTCACGCCGCTGGTCGAGACCCGGAGCGTGGGCCTGGGCGGGCTGGTCGTCGTGGCCGTTGCCGTGCTGCTGTCGACGACGCTCCTCCCCGCCCTGCTTGCCGTCATGGGACGCAGCATCGAGCGTCCCCGCTGGCTCGCCCGTCGGCTGGCGTGGTGGCACGCGCCGCGCATCTGGGAGACCTGGGCCCGCACGCTGAGCCGACACCCGTGGCGGGCGGTGACGCTGGGCGGGCTTGCGATCGCGCTGCTGACGGCGCCCGTGTTCTGGATCCGGATCGGACTGCCCTCCCGCCATTGGTGGCCCAGCGATACCGACGCCGGCAAGGGGATCGAGACGTTGACGGCGATGGGGGTGGCGGGCGTCATCCAGCCGGTGCGACTGCTGATCGAGACGCCGGCCGGCCACACGGCCGTAGAAGCCGCGGTGTTGCGGGGTCTCCGGACACTCTCGGATTCGCTCCGGGCGGACCCGCGCGTCCGCGAGGTTCGAAGTCTGGTGGATGCGAAGGCGAATGCCTCGCTGCTGGCATACTCGGTCCTCTACAGCGACCTCGATGCGGCACGGAAGGATCTTCCGCCGGAGTTTCTCGACGCCTATCTGAGCAAGGACCAGCGGGTCACACTGATGGACGTGATCCTGTCGGACACGACGTCGCTCACGACGGCGATGGATGTCGTGCGGAAGGTCCGCGAGCTCCGGACCCAGAAGCTCCGGGGCACAAAGGGCCTGAACATCCTCGTGACCGGCTACGCGGCGTCGAGCCTCGACTTCCAGGACGACCTGCTCCGGCGCTTTCCGCTCCTGATCGGCCTGATTCTGGCCGCGACCGGGGTCATGCTCGCCGTGGCCTTCCGCTCGCTCCTGGTCCCCATCAAGGCAATCATCATGAACACGCTGTCGGTGAGCGCCACCTTCGGCCTCATCGTCCTCGTGTTTCAGAAGGGCATCGGCTCGCAGCTCCTCGGCCTGGACGGCCCGACGTCCGCGATCTTCGTCGTGGTTCCCGTGCTCGTCTTCGCGGTGGTGTTCGGGCTCAGCATGGACTACGAGGTGTTCCTGCTGAGCCGGATGAAGGAGGCGTTCGATCGAACCGGCCGGAACGACGAGGCCGTGCTGGAGGGCCTGAGCGCGACAGCGTCCGTGATCACGTCCGCTGCGCTCATCATGATTCTGGTCTTCGGGATTTTTGCCTTCGCACGGGTGCTGGTCATGCAGTTTCTGGGCTTCGGGCTGGCGGTCGCGGTGCTGCTCGACGCGACGATCATCCGCATGGTTCTGGTGCCCGCGTTCATGCACCTGGCCGGCCGGTGGAACTGGTGGCCGGGAACGGCGGTGAACGGCAAACAGTGAACTGTTTCACTTCTTCGCATCCAGCCAGTTCGGCCCCACCCCGATGTCCACGACCAGCGGCACCTCCAGCTTCACGACCGTCTCCATGCAGGTCCGGACCAGCCCCCGCATCACCTCGATCTCCGACGTCGGGACCTCGAAGATCAGCTCGTCGTGCACCTGCAGGAGCATCCGGCTCTCGAGCCCGCGCTCGCGCAGCTCCCGGTGAGCCCGCACCATCGCCAGCTTGATGAGGTCGGCCGCGGACCCCTGGAGGGGGGAGTTCTGCGCGGTTCGCTCGGCATAGGCCCGGAGGTTGTAGTTCCGGTCCCGGATCTCCGGGATGTAGCGCCGCCGCTTGAACAGCGTTTCCACGTACCCCTGCTCCCGCGCCAGCTGCACCTGGCGGTCCAGGAACGCTCTGACCCCGGCGAACCGCTCGAAATAGCGGGCGATGAAGCTCTTCGCATCCTCCTGTGAGATGCCAAGCTGACGCGAGAGCGAGAAGGCGCCTTGCCCGTAGATCGTCGCGAAGTTGATCGTCTTGGCCCGGGCCCGCATTTCCGGGGTCACCTCGGCGAGCGGGACACCGAAGATCAGCGCCGCGGTCTGGCGGTGGATATCACCGCCCTGGCGGAAGGCCTCGATGAAGCCCGCGTCGCCCGAAAGATGGGCCATCAGCCGCAGCTCGATCTGCGAATAGTCGGCGACCAGAAACACCGACCCCGCCGCGGGAACGAAGCCCCGCCGGATCGCCTCGCCGCGGGCCGACCGGACGGGGATGTTCTGGAGGTTGGGCTCCGACGATGAAAGGCGTCCCGTCGCGGCACCTGTCTGGTTGAAGCTCGTGTGAATCCGCCCGGTCTTCGGATTCACCTCCGCCGGCAACGCGTCCACATACGTGCTCTTGAGCTTCTGAAGCTCCCGGTATTCGAGAATCAGCTTCGGCAGCCCGTGGCCCATCGCGGCGAGCTGCTCCAGTACGTCGGCGTCGGTGGACGGACCGGTCTTGGTCTTCTTGAGCACGGGCAGCTGGTGCTTCTCGAACAGCACCGTGGCCAGCTGCTTCGGCGAGTTGAGGTTGAGCTCGGTTCCCGCCGCCTGGGAGATCTCCCGCTCCAAGCGGCCGAGGTCGGCGCCGAGCTCGCGGGAGAGGCGCTCGAACACCGCCCGATCGATCGCGATCCCCTCCCACTCCATGTCCACCAGCACCTCGACCAGCGGCAGTTCGATCTCGGCGAGCAGGGGCTCCAACGCCGTCTCTCTGAGGCGCGGGGCGAAGAAATCGTGCAGCGCGAGCACCGTCGTGCTGTCGGCACCGCAGTAGGCGGCCGCGCGCGGAACCGGCAGCTCCGCGAAGGGCACTTCGCGCTTTCCCCGGCCGGCCACGTCCGCGTACGTCTCCATGGTCCGGCCCAGGTGCTCGAGCGCGAGGGTGTCGATCGCGTGTGACCGGCGGCCGGGATCGAGCACGAAGCTGGCGAGCATCGAGTCGTAGCCGACGCCCCGGAGCTCGACGCCCGCGCCGCGCAGGACCTGCCAGTCGAACTTCACGTTGTGTCCCGCCTTCGGTGCTGCGGCGTCAGCGAGCAGCTCCGCGAGGGGAGCCACCAGCGGGCTCGCGAGCGGCGGGAGATTCTTCACCGGCGCCGGCGCGGCCAGCTCGCCGCCGAGCGGCCGATGTCCGAACGGGAAGTACCAGACCTCGGTCGGGCTCGCGGCCAGCGAGAGGCCGACCAACTCCGCCTTGCGCGGCGCCGTGGAGCTGGTCTCCGTGTCCAACGCGAGAAGCGGCGCGCGGCGGAGGCGCGCCACGACCTCGGGCAGGAGACCGGGGTCGTCGACGATCGAAACCGCCGACGCCGGGGCCGGGGCCGGCGCCGGAACCGCGACCGGCGGAGCCGCCGCGACCGACGGGGATGCGCCTTCTTCGGCAGCGGGAGCAAGAGCAGGACCGCTGCCGCTCGGCCCATCCACCTTCTTGAGGAGCGAGTAGAACTCCAGCTCGGCGAGCACCTGGACGAGCTTGTCGCGGTCCGGTTCGCGGGTTGCGAATCGCTCGAGATCGAGCTCGGCCGGCACGTCGCGCCGGATCGTCACCAGCTCGCGCGAGAGACGGGCTTCGTCCGCGTGCTCCAGCAGCGCCTCGCGCGCGCGCTTGGCGGGGACTTCCGCGGCGCGGGCCAGCAGCGTCTCCAGGTCGCCGAACTCGGCGAGGAGCTTCTGTGCTCCCTTCTCGCCAATGCCCTTCACGCCGGGCACGTTGTCCGACGCGTCGCCGACGAGCGCCAGAAAGTCCGCCACCTGGCCGGGTGGGACGCCCAGGCGCTCGGCGGCGTTGGTCTCATCGACCCACACCTCGTCCACCGCCGCCGGCCCGCCGCGCCCGGGATTCAAGAGGGCCACGCGGGGGCCGATGAGCTGGTAGAAGTCCTTGTCGCCCGACACGATCACGGCCTCGAGCCCGCGGGCGGCCGCCTGCATCGCCAGCGTGCCGATCACGTCGTCGGCCTCGTAGCCGGGCACTTCGACCGCGGCCACCCGGAAGGCGTCGAGCAGCTGGCGTGTCCGTTCCACCGAGCGGTCGAAGTCGGCCTGGAGCTCCTGATCCAGCTTTTCGCGGGTGGACTTGTATTCGGGATAGCGCTCCTCGCGGAACGACGTTCCGGCGTCGAGCACCCACACGAGATAGTCGGGCCGATACTTTTCCTGGAGGCGAAGAAGGAAATTCACGGCGCCCCAGGCGGCCGATGTGTTCTCGCCGCGCGCGGTGCGCAACGGGCGCGAGATCATGGCGAAGAAGGCACGGTAGATCAAAGCGTAGCCGTCAACCAGGAACACCTGGGGCGGCGAGTGGCTGGGCATGGCTTGGAAAATAGGTGAGAAGTGAGAAGTAAGAAGTGAGAAGGGGGGCTCCCCTGCCCGCGGAGCCCCCCTTCTCACCTCTCACTTCTCACCTCGCGCTGTCTCTTACTGCGGCGCCTCCCCACCCCGCCGGAGCCGTGCCAGCGCCCGCTCGAACTCCGCCCGCGATTGCGACGTGAGTCGGTAGCGGTTGAATCCCGATTCGTCCACGAAGAACAGGGTGAGCCGATAGCGGTAGTAGCTCCACCGGATGATCCGGGCCGAGACGTTGGGCGCGGACTCGGTCGCCTCGTCCGGCGCGCCAAGGGTGATGAAGACCTCGCCGCGTTCGGTGCGCCATCCAGGAAGGCCTTCGTCCTTGATCTGCGCGTTGGCCGCCGCCAGTCGGCTGAAGTACTCGTCCAGTTGCTCGTTCTGGGGCGTCTTGGGATCCGGGTCGGATGTCTTCCAGAACTCGCGCCAGATCCGCGTGCGGTCGGTCGGCGCCGCGTGGCGGAGCGAGTCGAGGTACCGGTTGGGCGGGAAATACCGGAGCAGGCTCAGCATCTGGTCGTAGCTGGTGACCAGCCACTGGGGCGTGAACGAGACGATGGCCGTCACGCGCCGTGCGCCAGCTCCGGGCCCCACGATCAGGCGCATCTCGCCGAGCACCAGACTATCGGGGGCCACCCGAATTACCTGACTCTCGACCGCGCGCCCGCCCCGGAAATGCAGTGAGTCGCGATAGACCACGCTGTCCTGCGCATCGCGGACCTCGAACGGCACCGTCTGTGCCCGCGGAAAAGCGTAGCCCTCGACGTACGCGAGCAGCGTGTCGCCGCCGAAGCCCACCACTCCCCGAGGATTGAGCACCAGCTGGAGTGGATCGCTCGGCTTTCCCCTGCCCTGCGCCTGGTACGCGAGGATCGGCTCGCTCGTCGTCCCGGCACCGAACTTCGGCACGTCGTAGTCGCCCTCGGCGCGCGACTCCGCGCCGGAGTTCACGTCGCGGACGTTGACCACGACGTGCTGTTTGCCGGGCAGCAGCCGGAAATTCTGCTGGAAGAGGACGCTCTCGTCGGTGCGCCCGGTCTCGGGCTGGGTCGCGACGCGCACGGTCTCTTCCCGCCCGACCTGAAGCGGCGTGCCGGTGTCAGGGCTCAGCGTGATGTCCACGCGGTAGCGCGCCGTGTAGCCGACGGGCTCGCGCTGGAAGTTGAGGGAGCGGTTATTCAGGGAGAGGCCGAGAAGGACCAGGGCGGTGTCGCCCGTGCCCGCGGCGAAGGCGAGCGTCCCGACAAACGGGAGCGGGTCGGCGGCGGCGAGGCGGCCGATGCCACGGTAGATGGTCGTCGTCGATGCCGGGGCCGGCACGTCGTCGGGCACGGGGGCGGGGGTCCGGGGACCACGCCCCCGCCCTGCTCCGCCTCCGCATCCCGCCGCGGCGCCCACGGCGAGGAGCCCCAGCATCAGGCGCCGCATGCGTGTCTCCCCGTTGGTGACCAGCGACCGCGAGGACCGCGGTTCGCGAGCGAAGGTTAGCGGCGACACGCGACGAGCGTCAAGCAGTGACACGGGCTCTATCTCCTGCGTTCGAGGGCGCTTGCTGGCGTTCCAGTGATCCGCTAGGTTGGCTCACGCAATGAGCTCCGAGAACCTCGTCGGTCGCACCGTGGCGGGCTACCGCCTCGTCAAGCACGTCGGCGAGGGGGGAACCGCCGGTGTTTACCGGGCGGAGCATCCGGAGCGCGGGGTCGCGGCCGTCAAAGTCCTGATTCCCAGACTCGGCAAGGACCCGATCGCCATCAAGCGATTCCTGCGCGAGGCCGAATTCGGCGGCCGCCTCAATCATCCGAACATCGTCCGCACCTACGACTACGGGGAAGCCGACGGGCTGCATTACCTGGCGCTCGAGTGGGCGGAGGGCGAGCCTCTCGGCAGCTTTGTCACGCGGTCGGGGCACCTGGCTCCCGCCGTGGTCGCCACGATCGTCGAACAGCTCGGCGCGGCCCTCACGGTCGCACACAGGGCCGGGATCATCCATCGCGATCTCAAGCCCGCCAACATCATGTACGACCCGGCCACGCAGCAGGTGAAGCTGCTGGACTTCGGCATTGCGCGCGATGCGGAAGGAAGCCCGGAGGAGCGGCTGACACGCGCTGGCTTCTTCGTCGGGACGCTCCAATACGTGGCCCCCGAGACCCTGAGCGGCGAGCTGGTGGGCGAGCAGGCGGACGTCTACAGCCTCGCGACGATCACGTACTTCCTGTTGACGGAGTGTCTGCCGTTTCCCGGCAAGAGCCCTAGGGAGTTGTTTCAGCAACTACTCTCCCAGGACCCTGTGCCACTCAACCAGGCCATGCGCGGCCTCCGCTTCTCGCCAGCGGTGGAGGCCGCCGTGATGAACGGCCTCCAGCGTGATCTCGCCAAGCGCAGTAAGTCGGTGGACGAATTTGCCCGGGGATTCTGCACGGCCGTGCGGGAGGAGAGTGGCTCCAGAGGCGGGTTCCTGGCCAATCTCTTCCGCAAGGGCCCACGGTGACCCGGCTCGAAAGCCTCCTCCTCTCCCGGTCGGTCCGCTACGGCGATTTTGTGCTCGCCTCCGGTCAACACTCGTCCTTCTACATCGATTGCCGCCTTACTACCATGTCCGCCGAGGGCATGGTCCTGATTGGCCGCGAAGGGCTCCGGGCAATCCGGACGGCCGGCTGGAACGCCTCCGCCGTGGGGGGGCTCACCCTGGGCGCGGACCCGGTGGCATACGCCATCGCTGCCGCCAGCTTCGCCGATGGACCCTCGATGGACGCATTCACCGTGCGTAAGGAGACAAAGCAGCACGGCACGCAAAGGCTTATTGAGGGCAATTTTACGGCAGGAGCCAGGGTCGTCGTCGTGGAGGACGTGATCACCTCGGGGAGCTCGGCGCTCCGGGCTATCGAGGCCGTGGCCGCTGAGGGCGGATCAGTGGCGGGAGTCCTCGCCGTGGTTGACCGGGAGCAGGGGGGTCGCGAAAAGCTCGAGGCGGCTGGGTTCCCGGTACGGGCGCTCACGACCGCCGCAGCGCTGGGTCTCAAGTCTTAGTGGTAGTTGCGTTCCCAACTTCCATTGGCGAGCGGGTGAAACTCCCGCCAGACGGTGGCGTAGGGTCGTACCATCCGTTCGACAAAACGATCGAGCGCAACCGGGAAGGGGAATCGGCTCCGGAATTCGGACGCGGTGATGCCCAGCATCGCGCGTAAGTGGCGTCCGAAGCTCTGGGGTGATGAGTACTCCAGCCGATAGGCGACGTCGGCGACGGACAACCCGGTGATCTCGAACAGCAGTGAGGCGTGGAGCAGGCGCACCGCGGCCAGGTAGTTCTTCGGAGACGGCAGTCCCGACCGGACGAAGCGCGACATGAGCGTGCTTGGCCGGACGAACAGCCGCTCCGCGAGGCGCCGCACGGTCGGCGTTTCCGGGGCAAGGCGCACCAGCGCTTCAACGAAGAGGCGCGCGTCCGGCGGCGCATCCCGGAGCGTGTCGAGGATCGGTCCCTGGATCCGCGCCACCGCTCGCGTGGCCGGCTGGCCGACCAGCTGTCGTAGCTGGGTCCAGCCAAGGGGCGAGGTGACATCCACTACCTGGCGGACGCCGGTGGCGCCGAGCCGCAGCAGCATCTCGGTGGCGCCGGGGTCGTGGCGCGAGAGCAAGGCCACGGTCGGAATGCCCGGGAAGTCGCGCACGAGGTGGCTCAAGGCCTCGACCTGCTCCGGCGCGCAGCGGTGCACCGAGACGAGTACCGCGTCAACCGGCCGCTCCCGTACGACCCGAAGGGCGTCAGGGATCGAGTCCCGGTGTACGACGCAGAAGCAGCCGTTGCCGGCGGCATCTACCCGGGATCGCTCCGCCGGCAGCAGCACGGCAGCGACGGTTGGGGATGCCGGCGGGGCGGGGGCGGGGGGCGCGGCGAACGGCGACATCGGACCTCCTGGGATGCGGGCGCAAGGTAGGGGGATCATCTCAATGCGCCTTCAACGGCCGCGCTGGTCCAGGCGACGCAACCCTTTGCCGCAAAACCGCATCCCATAGCTGTAGGTGTCCGGCCGGCCACAACGGTGAGGTGTCGTGAGCGAGCCCAGCCTCGACCTCTTCGGCGCGCTCCAGGACACACTCGGGTCGCAGTACCGGCTCGAGCGGGAGCTTGGTCGTGGGGGTATGGGGGTGGTCTTTCAGGCCACCGACCTCACGCTCGACCGCCGCGTGGCAGTGAAGGTCGTCCACCCCGAGCTCGCCGCTCATCCCTCGATCGCCCAGCGGTTCCTCGCCGAAGCCCGGATGCTCGCCCGCATTCGGCACCCCAACATCGTCGCTGTCCATCATGCCGGCGCGGCCGATCGCATCCTCTACTACGTGATGGATGAGGTTCCTGGCGAGAGCCTGCGCCAGCGCCTCGACCGCGAGGGTCCGCTCGCGCCGGACGAGGTGCAGGGAATCGTGGCCGATCTCGCCGCGGCGCTCGGCGCGGCGAACCAGGCCGGATTCGTCCATCGCGACGTGAAGCCCGAGAACGTTCTGCTGGACGCGGCCACGGGACGAGCGTTGCTGGCCGATTTCGGAATCGCCCGAGCGTCCAGCGACGGTAACGCCACCACTACGGGGGGGCAGGGGATCGCGGTCGGCACGCCCACCTACATGAGCCCCGAGCAAGCGGCCGGCGAGCCGGTGGACGGACGCAGCGATCTGTACGGCCTCGGCATCGTCGCGTACGAGGCGCTCGCCGGCCAGCCGCCGTTCCTCGGGCCGAACCGGGTCGTCGTGTCAAAGCACATCGCCGAGCGGCCGGTTTCCATCGACCGGGTCCGCCAGGGAGTGCCGCCGCACCTTGCGGCAGCGGTGATGCGCGCGCTGGAGAAGAATCCGGCTGATCGGTGGCAGAGCGGGGAAGAGCTGCACGACGCGCTGGTGGCGACGACAGTTGAGAGCTCCGTTCGCTTCCCGGGGCGGAGGCGCGTCGCCGCGGGAGCCGTCGCCGTGCTCGCCGTCGTCACCGCGCTGGGGCTCACGCGGCTCCGGTCCGAAGCGCCGCCCGCCGGGGTGATCCCGCGGCACTCGATGCTGATCCTCCCGTTCGGAAACCTCCAGCACGACCGCCCGATGGATTGGATGCGCGAAGGCGCCGTGAGCATGCTCGCGCTCAACCTGTCGCAGTGGAGTGATCTCACGGTGGTGGATCACGAGCGGGTGCACGACTTGCTCGCTCGGCACGGGGTGCAGCCGGGGGACCAGATCGGGCTCGATCTCGCCCGGCGCATGGCCCGCGAAGCGGGGGTCTGGACGCTGGTGCTGGGGGAATACAGTCGGGGCGGCGACTCACTGCACCTGGCCGTGCGGGTGTTCGACGTGGCAAGCGGCAAGCGGGTCGACGTCGCGCGGGTGGACGAACCGAGCGGGCCCGACGTCCGTCCGCTGTTCGACGAGCTGGCGGCCCGCCTGCTCGATCTCTCCGGCGCCCCCGCCGAGATCCGCGCGGGGCTCGCGCACGTGACCACGTCGTCTCTGGAGGCGTTCCGGGCCTATCTGACCGGGGTCGAGCAGCTCAACCGCTGGAATCTGCCGGCAGCAGTGCGCGAGCTCGAGCGGGCCACCGCCCTGGACACGACCTTCAGCCTGGCGTACTACCGCCTGGCCCTCGCCCGAGGGTGGATCGTCGGCGCCGAGGACTCGACCGCCCGCCTGGCGCTGCGGCGGGCCACGCTCTTCATGGATCGCCTGCCCCCGCACGAGCGGGCGCTGATCAGCGCGTATCAGGCGTTCTACGACGACAGCTACTCCGCCTCACGCGTGTTGTACCAGCAGCTGCTCGCGCGGGACAGCACCGACGCCGACGCATGGTACGGCCTGGGCGAGGCCTGGTTCCACGACACGGCCGGCGGCGGCGGCAGCCCGACGCAGTGGACCCAGGCACTCCGCGCCTTCCGCCGCACGCTGGCGCTCGACCATGGCTATGCCATGGCGTACAGCCACGTGATCTACCTGCTCGCGCTTGCGGCCAAGGAGCGGCCCTGGATGGCGCTGCTCCCGGGGGATTCGCTCGCCCCTGCCCGAGACACGGACGTCGCCTCCTCACTCGACAGCGCGACGCTCGGTGCCGCCGTGGAGCGAGCCCGGACAGGGTACATCGCAGAGGCCCGCGGCTGGGTGGCGCTCCAGCCGACGACCCGGAGTGCGCACGCGGCATTGGTGGACGCCTACGTCGAATCGGGCCAGCATGCGGCGGCCCTGGCCGAGGTGGATCGCTACGCGGGCACGATCGGCCGCTACCCCGATCGTCCCTTCGTCGAGGCGGCGGTCCGCTTTGCCGCCGGAGAGGACGATCGCGCGGCCGCCGATCTGCAGCGCGCGCTCGATACGCTCTCGGCGCAGGACCTGGTCTCCGAGGACACCGACCCGATGGTCGCCAGCAGCGTCGCGGCGGCCGCGAACGTGTTCGCCTACCGCGGTGAGCTCGAGCTCGCCGGGAGGGTGCTCGAGCTCGCGCGCCAGGTCTCGCTCCGCACGGAGCAGCTCTCCGGCGCGCCCGATGCCGAGCTCGCGAGCGCCATGCAGGACTGGCGCCGGCGGGGGCAGCTGTATGCGGCGGTGGGCGCCCCCGTTGCCGCCATGCGGCAGATCTGGGAGAGCGCGGCGGAGACGGCGCGGCGGGCGGCGCCAGGGCGCCGCCCCTCGATTCTCGCCAGCGCCGGGACCGCCGCCGTGGGCCTGCTCGCCAGCGCCGGCGGAGACACGACCGCCCTCAGGGAGCTCACGGTGCTGTCGGGCGCGGAGCCGGCCCGCGAGGTGCAAGCCAACCTGGCCTTGAGGCGCAACGATTCCGCCGGCGCGAGACGAGCCCTCACCGGCAACGACAGGGGGCCCGGCGCCAACCTTCGCTACATCGTCTTCCTCAGACCGCTGGCCGCGCAGGCCTACTACACTCTCGGAGACTATCCGGCGGCACTGCGCGCGCTTGGCGAATTTGGTCCGAAGGAGTTCGAGCGCACCGAGTTCGACATGCGCTGGGGAGTGCTGCCGCGGGCCCGGCTGCTCCGCGGTGCGATCTACGAGCGCATGGGAAGGAGCGCGGAGGCGGAGCACGAATATCGGCTGGCGGCGTCCCAGTGGCGGACGGGCGACGCTTCGCTCCATCCCTTCGTGGACCAGGCGTCGCTGGCGTTGGTGCGGGTCCGGCGCGTGCTGGCGGCTCGGCCGGGCGGGACTCATGATCTATCCTCGGAACACGCCGGACCCGGGCAGTGCGGGACCCCGCCCCCGGGGGGTCGTAGGCCCTAGCCGGACAGGGCTGTTATCCTTCAGGGCGGGTCGAGCGCGGTGGTCGCGGGCACCTTCGGGTGTCCCGAGGAAAGTCCGAGCTCCATCGGGTAGACTGCCAGGTAACGCCTGGGCGCCGCAAGGCGACGGACAGGGCCACAGAAAACAAACCGCCCCGAGCGCAAGC
>JBGPPG010000033.1:0-27266 GCA_041488455.1 Gemmatimonadota bacterium | reverse complement strand
CGGATCCTCAAGTCCACCCAGTCGAGCAACTACGAGACCTATCGCTTCATCAACTCGCAGGCGAACTGGTCGCCGGACGGGCGATACCTCGCGTTCGCCGCCAAGCGCGGGCCGCGGGACAACATCGTCATCGTGGACGTGCCGCGGAACAGCGAAGTCAAGTCCATGGCGATCAAGCTCAACGGCGTCACCACGCCGAGCTGGAGCCCGGACGGACAGCGGCTGGTCTTCACCGGATACGACGGGGGGCTGTCCGACCTCTTCATCGTCAATCGGGACGGCACCGGCTTCAAGCGGCTCACCGAGGACAAGTACGCCGATCTGCACCCGGTCTGGTCGCCGGACGGCACGACCATCGCCTTCGCCACCGACCGCGGCCCCGAGACCGACTTCCGCACGCTCAAGTACGGGAACTTCCGGATCGCCCTCTATCACCTCGACACCGGCACGATCGAGGTGCTGCCGCACATGGAGCAGGGCAAGAACGTGAGCCCGCAGTGGGCGCCGGACGGCCGCTCCATCGCGTTCGTGTCCGACCGCAACGGCGTGAGCAACATCTTCCTGTACGACTTCGACACGAAGGACGTCTACCAGCTCACCGACTTCTACACCGGCGCCCAGGGCATCACCCCGCTCTCGCCCGTGCTCTCCTGGTCGCACGGCGCGGACCGGCTGGCGTTCAACTACTACGAGAACGGCAAGTACGACATCTACGCGCTGGATAACCCGCGCGCCCTCAAGCGGCAGCCGTACACGCCCACGACCCTCGCCGCCCCGGCCGTTGCGCAGATCCAGCCCGCACGGGACACGGGCATCGCCCAGATCGACAAGAGCCCGCTGGTCGGCGAGGGCGGCTCGATCTACCGGAGCTCGAAGGGCTTCCGCCCCTCGGCCGACCTGGGCCGCGCGTCCGACACGACCAAGTTCGTCGCACCCGTCACCGTCGCGCGCATGCTCGACTCCGCCAACTACGCGCTCCCCGACACCGCCGAGTTCTCGATCAAGCCCTACAAGGTCGGGTTCTCCGCCGACTACATCGCCCGGCCGTCGGTGGGGTACGTGCGCGACAACTTCGGGCAGGGTTTCTACGGCGGCAGCGCGATCACGCTGAGCGACATGCTCGGCAACCACAATCTGGCCTTCGGGCTCGCGATAAACGGCCGGATCGACGAGGCTCAGGCGATCGCCGCCTACACCAACCTGACCCACCGCCTCAACTGGACCGTGGGCCTGTCCCAGGATCCGTACTTCTACTTCAACGCCGCCGGGTACGCCGTGGATGCCACTACCGGCGAGCCGCTCTACATCCAGCAGATCCGACGGCTCGTATTCCGCTCGGCGTTCGTGGCGGCCCAGTATCCGTTCAGCCGGTTCTCCCGGGTGGAGCTCGGGCTCCAGGCGACGAACGTGGACGACGCCGTCTACGAGATCATCGAGCCACTCGTCTCTCAGCCGTCGATCCAGAAGATCGGGCTGGGCTCGCACAACTATCTGCAACCGCGCCTGGCGCTGGTGCACGACAACTCGCTCGCCGGCTACACCGGGCCGTTCGCCGGCCGGCGCTCGCGGTTCGAGGTTTCCCAGACGATCGGCGGCTGGCGCTTCTTCCAGGGCCTGGCCGACTACCGCCGCTACGACAAGATCGCCGGCCCGATCGTGCTCGCGACTCGCGGGCTCTTCCTCGGCCGCTTCGGACGAGACGCCGATCAGTTCCAGAACTTCATTGGCGTCACGGATTTCCTCAGGGGGCACACCTCCGGCTCGTACGATCGCAACGAGTGCGCGGTGATTCAGGCCACGCCCGCCAACTCCCAAACCGGCTGCGTCGACCTGGACCGCCTGATCGGGTCGCGCTTTGCCGTGGGCTCGGCTGAGCTCCGCTTCCCGATTCTTACCCGGCAGATCTTCCATAAGCTGCCGGGCGCGGTGCCGCCCATCGAGGGCGCGTTCTTCTACGACGTCGGCATCGCCTGGAACGACGGCAGCACGCTGAAGTGGAGCCTCGGCCCGACCGATGACCCCGAGACCACAAGGACCCCGCTTCAGGCCTACGGCGCCTCGATCCGGACCAACCTGTTCGGGTTCGTGATCCTGCGAGTGGACTACGCCCGGCCATTGAACCGGCCGATCAAGAGCCTCTGGACCCTGAGCCTCGGGCCGACGTTCTAGAGTGAACGGTGAACGGTAAACAGTGAACGGGGGGTTCCGATGCCGGGGACCCCCTGTTCACTGCTCACTGTTCACTGTTAACTGTTCACTGTTTCCGGGTTTACCCCCAGCCGTCGTTCGCCTACCTTTCTGCCGTGGATCCCCGATTCATTGCCGGCGCCGCCCTGGCTCTGGCCGCCTGCGGAGGCCCCGAGCGCCCGGCTAGCCGGCTGCCGGACGCGCCGCGCGCGACGCCCCTCGCAAGCGTGCTCCGTCTCCCGGCCGGGGGCGGCCAGGCGCGGCTGTACCGCGTCCCCAGCCTAGCCGAGTCCGCCTGGAGGGAAGCCGACAAGCTCCCGGCGGTGAAGCGGCTGGTCGGCACCGACCTCGAGCAGGGAGCCGTCTACGCGCTCGACGCTAAGAACAATCTGATCGGCCTCGACCTCGACTCCCGCCGCACCCGCAGCGTGCTGAGCCAGGTGCGCGAGGCGACCGTCGGACCCGACGGCGCGGTGTACGCCGTGGATTCCGGCGCGGTGGTGACCCAGATCGTGCGCCGGACACCGGTGCGGTTTCGGACCAAGCTCACGGGCGCCACGCGCGGTCTGTACGGAACCATGAACGGCGCGCTCGTTGCCGTCCCCGTTGCGGACCGCGCCGAGGCGATGGCGCTGACCTCGGATCAGGCCCTGGGCCGTGCTGCGCTGCCGGGCGGCGCCGCGGCGGCGACCTACCTTGGGGATCTGGTCGCGGTGGCCGCGGACTCCGCGGTAATCCTCTACGAGCCGCAGGGGAAGCAGCCGGTCCGCGTGCTTCCGGTCTCCGGGCGGGCGCGGGCGGTCGCGTTTTCCCCCTCGGGCCACCGAGTGTACGTGGCCCGCGGCAAGGGCGACATCCAGGTGTTCGACCGGTTCAGCAACGACGCACTCGAGTCCATCGACCTTCCCGGCCCCGCGCGGGAGCTTCGCGGCGACCTCTACGGGGCCTGGCTGCTCGCGCGGCCGGAGAAAGGGGATTCCGTGTGGGTCGTGGATGCCACGACCAACCGGCTCGCCGGGGTCGTCCCGGCCAAGTGGGGAATCGACCTCCCAGCCGTCGCCGGCGCCCGCACGCTCCTCGTCCGCTCCGGCGCCGACGTGCGCGCACTCGACCTCAGCGCCAACGGGTTCCCGGTCGCCGGGACGGTCGCGGGCGGAGGCGCGGATCTGTGGCTGCCGCTCGCGTGGCTCCCGGCCGAGGAGCAGCGTCAGGAGCTCGCCTCCGCCGGCGTGGCAGACTCGGGCGCCACGGCGGTGGACACGTCGGCTGCGCCGCCGGCGATCTATCTCCAGGTGAGCAGCTCGCAGAACCCGGCTTGGGCCGACGAGCTGGCAGGCAAGCTCAAGGCAGCGGGGCTGCCCGCCTCGGTGCTGCCGCCCAAGACCGGCGAGGAAGCGTATCGCGTCGTGCTCGGCCCCTACGCCACCCGCGAGCAGGCCGAGGCGACCGGCAAGAGTCTCGGGATGCCGTCGTTCGTCATCACTCCCCAGGACCAGCCCCCGCAATGAGGCGGGCATTCCCGACCGGAGGACGCGCCGCATGAAGCTCATCAAGCTCGAGCTCACCGGATTCAAGTCGTTCGCGGACACGGTGACGTTGAACTTCGACGACGGCGTCACCGCCATCGTGGGACCCAACGGCTGCGGTAAATCGAACGTCTCGGATGCGGTGCGCTGGGTGCTCGGCGAGCAGTCGGCCCGGCTCCTCCGCGGCGGCAAGATGGAGGACGTGATCTTCCAGGGCTCGGCGAGCCGCAAGCCGGTGAACGTGACCGAGGTGGCCCTGTACCTCGACAACACCGACGGGGACCTCCCGATCGCCTACCAGGAGGTGGTCATCGCGCGGCGCCTCTCGCGGTCCGGTCAGAGCGACTACCTGCTGAACGGAACCCCCGTCCGGCTCCGGGACATCCAGGACCTCCTGCGCGGCACGGGACTCGGGAGCGATGCGGGCGTCGTGATCGAGGCCGAGATGATCAAGCTGCTCCTGTCGGATCGGGCGGATGAGCGGCGCTTGCTGTTCGAGGAAGCCGCGGGGATTGGTCTTTACCGCGACCGGAAGCATTCGACGGAGCGCCGGCTGGAGGAGACGGCGGCGGACCTCCAGCGAGTCGAGGATCTCATTGCCGAGGTCCAGTCGCAGGTCCGAAGCCTCGCGCGCCAAAAGGGCAAGGCCGAGCGGCACGCCAAGCTGACCGAGGAGAAGTTCTCGGTGCAACTGACGCTCGCTCGGCGGCACCTCGACGCCCTGGCGGAGCGCACGGCCGGGATCGAGGCCAGGTTCGCGGAGCTCAATCGGGTGCTGCCCGCGGAGCGGGAGGACCTCGCGACCGCGGAGACCGGCCGGGACGTGACCGCCCGGGCGAGAGCGGCGGCGGAGCTCCAGCGCACCGAGATCGCGCGCCGGCTCGGCTCGGTGCGGGTCGAGCTCGAGAAGCTCGACGGTGACCTCGCCCTCGCCGGAGAGCGGCTGGCCAATGCCACCGCGCGGCGGCTCAAGGCCCAGGAAGAGCGCACCCAGATGGAGCTCCGCGGCCAGCTGGCCGCGGGCGAGCGCGACGCTTCGGCGGCCGATCGGGCGGCGGCGGAGGCGGAGCACTCCCGCATCGAGGCGGAGGTGGCGAGCCGCACGGCCGAGGAGGAGACCGGACGCGCACGGCTGGTCGAGCAGCGCAGCAGGGTCCGGCAACGGGAGGAGGAGCTCCAGACGCGCGCCCAGGCGCTCCGGTCGCTCGAGGGGGAGCGGACGGCGCTCGAGGGCGAGCTCGCGTCACTCCGGGAGCGCGCGGCGCAGGCCACGGCCCACAGCGGCGGCCTCAAGTCGGAGCTGGGCGTCGCCGAGCGGCGCCGCGACCACGCGATCGAGCAGGCCGCGTTCAAGGGCCACGAGGCCCGGCGCGCCGCGGGCGACGCCGAGCATGCGCGGCACCTCATCGCCGAGGCCCGCGAGCGGGAGGCCCTCGTCCGCTCCGAGCGGCGCCAGGCGGAGGAGTCCCTGGCCCAGATCACGGCTCGGCGTGAAGCGCTCGAGCAGCTCGACCGCGAGCGTGTGGGCCTCGCGCCCGGCGCCGCGGCGCTGCTGGCCGCGCGGAAGCGCTTCGGGGACCGCGTGCTCGGTCCGCTGAGCGACTTCATCCGTACCGGCCGGCAGCATGCCGAGCTCGCCGAGCGGCTGCTCGGCGAATGGACCCACGCGGTGCTCGTGCGTGATCTCGCCGCGGTGGACGAGATCCGGGCCTGGCACGCCGAGCAGCAACCGGGTGCGCTCGTCCTCCTGCCGGCCGACCCCGGCCCCGTCCTCCTGGCCGGCGCCCCGCCGCTGGACGAGCGGCTTCGCGCCGAGGGGCCGGCCGCGCCCTGGGTCCGGGCGGCGCTCGCGGGCTTGCAGGTGCTCGACGAGGCCGGTCACGTCCTCCGCCGCGCCAGCGGGGCGATCTTCCTGGGTGGCGCCGCCGCGCCCTCCGGTCCGCTCCGCCGGCGCGCGGAGCTGGAGACGCTGGGCCAGGAAGCGGAGCTCGCGAGCATCGCGATGGGCGCCGCCGAGGCCAGCCTCAGCGCCGCGCTCGCGCGCCTCAATCAGCTCGAGGGCGCGCTCACCAAGGCTGCGGGGGATGTCGAGCGGGCGCGCGAGGCCGAGCGCCAGGCCGCGGCCGCGGCGGAGGACGCTGCCCGGTTCGTCAACAACCTGAGCCGTGAGCTGGGGGCCGCCGATGCCGAGGTGGCCAGGCTGTCGGACCGCCTGGCGCGAGCCGAGCAGCGGATGATCGAAGTGGATGCCTCACTGGTGGAGGGCGACGTCGGACGAGCGCGGCTGGAGGAGGAGCTGGGCGCGGCCCGCGCCGCCCTGGCGGACCTGGAAGGCGCGCAGGAGAGTGCGCGCGAGAAACGGGCCCAGTGGCAAGTGCGGGAGGCGCAGGTCGCCGCCCGTCTCCAGGCGGCCACGGAGCGGCTCGATCGTGCCGCCTTTACCCGGACCGATGCGGAAGAGGGCGCCCGCACGCTCACCGGCGAGCTGGCTCAGCTCGAGCAGGACATCGAGATGCTCTCCACCAGGCAGGCACAGTGGCAGGAGGCTCGAACCGAGCGGCAAGTGGCGCTGCTCGAGCTGGAGGCGGCGGACACCGACGCCGGCAATACGCTGCGCGAGGCGGACGAGGCGCTGGACGCGGCGGCCCGCGAGGTAGCCGCCGGGCGGGCCCGGCTCGAGTCGCATGGCGAGGAAAGCCACCGGCTCCAGCTGGAGCTGACGGAGGCCGCGGGCCTCCGCCGGAGTCTGATCGAGCGGGTGGAGACCGAGTGGCGCAAGCCGCTGAGCGACCTGCTCGAGACCGCGCCGCTGCTGGATCTCGACCTCGAGACGCTCGAGGCGGAGGCCGGCCGGATCATGTCGTCCCTGGACGCGATCGGACCGGTCAACCCGCTGGCGGTCGAAGAGCACGCCGACGAGGTGAAGCGCTACGAGTTCCTCTCCGGCCAGCGGGACGACCTGGTGAGCGCGCGGCAGTCGCTGATCCAGGCAATCCGCGAGATCGACGGCACCGCCCGCGCCATGTTCCTCGAGACCTTCGAGGCGGTGAAGGCCAACTTCCACACGGTGTTTCAGACCCTGTTCGGCGGCGGCGAGTGCGACCTCCGCCTGGCGAACGCCGAGGAGCCGCTGGAAAGCGAGATCGAGATCCTGGCCGCGCCCCGGGGCAAGCGGATCCAGCACGTGCGCCTGCTGTCGCTGGGGGAGCGGACGCTCGTCGCCACGTCGCTGCTGTTCGGGCTCTATCTTACGAAGCCCAGCCCGTTCTGCCTCCTGGACGAGGTGGATGCGCCGCTGGACGACGCCAATGTCGGGCGCTTCACCCAGCTGCTCGACGAGTTCAAGGCCCAGACGCAGTTCATCGTGATCACGCACAACCCGCGCACGATGCACTCAGCCGAGGCCGTGTACGGCGTCACCATGCAGGAGCCGGGGGTCTCGACCGTCGTCGGCGTCAGGCTGGGTGAGCCAGCAGGTGTAGCTAACGGCTAACGGCTAACGGCTAAAGGCTAGATGCTAATCGTCATGCGCCACGGCGCGACCGAGGCGGAGATCGCCCAGGTCGCGGCCACGATCGCCGAAATGGGCTATGAGGCCCGCGTCATGCCCGGACGCCAGCGGACCACGGTCGGCGTCGTGGGCAACGATGGGCGGGTCGATCCAGCCCGGCTCGCCGGACTGGCCGGGGTGCAGGAGTGCATCCCGGTCACCAAGCCCTATAAGCAGGTGTCGCGCGAGTGGCGTCCGCAGCCGACGATCATCCAGTTCCCCGGCGGCGTCAGCATCGGCGGTGACGAGGTCGTGGTGATGGCGGGCCCCTGCTCGGTCGAGAGTGAGAAACAGATCCTGGAGGCGGCGCACGCCGTGCGGGACGCGGGCGCCACCATGCTCCGCGGAGGCGCGTTCAAGCCGCGCAGCTCGCCCTACTCATTCCAGGGTCTCGGCCGGAAGGGGCTGGCGCTCCTGGCCCGCGCGCGCGAGGAGACCGGACTCCTCATCGTCACCGAGGCGATGGACCCGGAAGGGCTCGACGCGGTGGCCGAGGTCGCCGACGTCGTGCAGATCGGCGCGCGCAACATGCAGAACTACTCCCTGCTCAAGCGCGCCGGCCGCGCCGGAAAGCCGGTCCTGCTGAAGCGCGGTCTCGCCGCCACCATCCAGGAGCTGCTGCTCTCAGCCGAGTACATCCTGGCGGAGGGCAACCCCAACGTCATCCTCTGCGAGCGCGGGGTGCGCACCTTCGACTCGGCGACGCGCAACCTCTTCGACCTCGCGGCGGTGGCGGTGGTGCACGGGCTGTCCCACCTGCCCATCGTGGCGGACCCGAGCCATGGCACCGGGCACCGCGACATGGTCATTCCCATGGCCCGGGCCGCGGTGGCCGCGGGGGCCGACGGGCTGCTCGTCGAGGTGCATCCCAACCCCGAGCAGGCCCTGTCCGACGGAGCGCAGAGCCTGTACCCCGCGCAGTTCGTTCAGATGATGCGGGAGGCGCGTCTGATCGCCGAGGCGATCGGGCGGCGAGTGGCGGAGCCGGCCGGGACCAGGGCATGACGGTGGGTGGTCCCGCGTCAGGCCGTTGTCTGCGCCTCGGCCCCCGCTTGCTGGCCGGGCTGCTCGTCCTGTCGAGCCCGGCCGGGCTTTCCGCACAGCAGGACGCGAAAGCGGTCGTCGGCCGGGCGGCGCTGGCATACCGCTCCCTCAGCGCGCTCCGGGCCGATTTCGATCAGCTGATCGAGAACCAGATGCTCGGCAACTCGGAGAGCAAGGGCGTGCTGGTTCAGTCGGGCGCGGCGAAGCTGTCGATGCGGTTCAACGATCCACCCGGCGAAGCGGTCGTGATCGACGGCCGCTACGTGTGGATCTACACGCCCAGCACGACTCCGGGACAGGTGCTCCGGCTCCCGGTTCCGAGCGGCGGACCGGTCTACGGGTACAATCTGCTCGCCTGGCTGCTCGACCGTCCCACCGAGCGCTACACCTCCACGTACGTGCGCGCCGACCAGGTGGATAACCGGGCCATGGACGTCGTGGAGATGGTCCCGACAGTCCCCGACATGCCGTTCAGCCGGGCGACGGTGTGGGTCGATCGGGCCGACGGCCTGCCGCGACGGATGGAGATCGAGGAGCTGTCGGGGCAGCGACGGACGCTCACGCTGCACAACCTGCGGGTGAATCAGCCGGTAGCCGCGAACGTGTTCACCTTCGTGGTGCCCGACGGCGTGAGAGTCGTCGACCAGGGCTGACCCGTCAGCCTCCAGCCTGCTCCGCCGGCTCATCCCCCTCCAGCACGTCCATGACCGCCCGGGCCGACGCGTCCGGCAGGCCCGCCTCCCGCGCAAGCACCAGCGCCGCGCGACCCAGCAGCCGGTACAGCGGACGCAGATCGGCGGGGAGCGCGGCCAGGTGGGCGCGGATCGTCCCGGCGTCTCCCCGCCGGATCGGTCCCGTGAGCGCCTGGGCGGCCCCGAGCTCCACCAGATTGGCAGCGGCACCCGTGACGAGCGGCAGGTACATGCGTGCCGCGGTCTCCGGTGCAACGCCGGCCTCCTCCGCGAGCCGCGCAGCCACACCGACCAGTGCCATCGTGTAGTTCGCCGCGAGAACGGCGCCGGCATGATAGGCCGGCTTGGCCGCGGCATCGATCGGGACGGCGGTCATGCCCAGAGCCGTGGCAATGCGCTGCCCGGCCGCCAGTGCGCGCGGGTCGCCTTCGATGCCCGCGAAGGCCCCGCGAAGCCGGCCCGGAGCCGCGCTGGGCTCCGCGACACTCTGCAGCGGATGGAACGAGCCCAGGGCGGCTCCGGTGCCGGCAAGCGCTCGCAGCGCCGTTCGATCGAGCAACCCGGACAGGTGCAGCACGACGTGCCCGCGGCCCACGCCGCCGCTCGAGGCGAGCGCTGCGGCAGCCATGGGGATGGCGTCGTCGGGGGTGGCGACCAGGATGAGCAGCCGGTCACGTATCGCATCGCCGGTGACGGCGCCGGCCAGCAGCCTGAGCGGCGGCGGCACCGGGCGAGCCGTACGCGCCAGCAGGATCACGTCCCATCCCGCCGCGGCCAGGCCGAGGCCGATCCCCTGCCCCATCCGGCCCGCACCGATGATCGCGGTCCTGAAGCCGCTCATCGCTTGCCTCCGCCGCCCGCCCCCAAATGAGCAGCCCGGCCGGCTCCCACTGGGAACCGGCCGGGCTCGATCGTCCTGACCCTCGCGGGGGTTGAGCCGATCAGTTGGTCCCCGAGGCCGCCGCGCTCGCCATCGCCAGTCCCATGAGGTCCTTGGGCGTCTGCGCCTTGCGGAGCAGCGCGATGGCGGTCTGGAGCTGGCGGTCGTCGAGCGAGCGCCGCCGGAACTCGGCGGGGCGCCCGAAGAGGTAGCGCGCCACCTCGTACCCGAGCTGCTCGTCCACCAGGCTGCCCGCTCCGTTCAACTGCGTGAGCGTCACGTCCACGCCCTTCGCCTTGAGGCGCTGGTAGATCTCCTGGCGCATCTCCGAAGTCACCTTGAAGGTCTCGTTCTGGAGCGCCTTGGTGCGCTTCATTTCGAGCGCGTAGGTGGTCAGCACGTCGCGGTAGACCGGCAGCTTCGCGCCGAGCGCCTTGGCAAACTCGCGCTCGGCCGTGCTGAGCGTGTCGGGGCGGATGACGATGTCGGGCACGATTCCGCCGCCGCCGCGTACCATCCGCCCGCCGTCGGTGTGATAGGCCGGCCGCTGCCGGAGGGCCGAGTCGGAGATGGCCGGGTTCACGCCGCTGGCCGCGGCTTCGGCCTGCTCCAGCTGGTCCTCTTCGTTCTTGGCGATGCGCTGGATCGTGCGGCCGCTCGGCGTGTACCAGCGGGCGGTCGTGAGCTTGAGTGCGACGCCGTCGCCCAGCGGGAACAACGTTTGGACCAGCCCCTTGCCGAACGTGGGCGCGCCGACCACGACCGCCCGGTCATGATCCTGCAGCGCGCCGGCGATGATCTCGGCCGCGCTCGCAGTGCCCTCGTTCACCAGCACGACGATGGGCAGGTCCGGCCAAGGCTGGCGGATGTCGTCGTAGAATTCCTTGCTGGAGCCCCGGGCGCGCCCGCGGGTCGAGACGATCTCCTGTCCCTTGTCCAGGAACAGCTCCGCCACCTTGACGCCCTGGTCCAGCAGGCCGCCGGGGTTGAGGCGGAGATCGAGCACCATGGACTTCATTCCCTTCGCCTTCATGGCGGTGATCTCGTCGCGCAGCTCCTGCGCCGAGGTCTCGGCCACGGGGTTGAGGGAGATGTAGCCCACCCCGCCGTCGAACGTCGTCCCCGGCGGCACCGACCGGATGTGGATCGTCGCGCGGGTCAGGTCGTAGGGAATCGGATCGGCCAGGCCGGCCCGGCGGATCTTCACGGAGATCTTGCTGCCGGCATCGCCCCGGAGCGCCTTCACCGCCTGGTCGTTCTTCCAGCCCTCGGTGGACTTGCCGTCCACTTCGATGATCTGGTCGCCGGTCTGGATGCCGGCTCGCTCCGCGGGTGTGTCGGGCAGCGGCGCTACGACCGTGATCCAGCCGTCGCGGACGTCGATCTGGATCCCCAGTCCGGCGTAGTTGCCCGAGGTCTGCTCGGTGAGCGCCCGGTAGTCGTCTCCGGTGAGCAGCACCGAGTAGGGATCCTTGAGCTGCTCCAGCATCCCGTTGGTGGCCTTGTCGTAGAGATCGGTCTCACCGATCGAGTCGACGTAATAGTTGTGGACGTGAGAAAGCACGTCGTCGAACAGCCGCGCCTGCTGGTAGACGTTCCCGCCGGCCGCGACCCCGCGTTGCAGGAGCCAGCCGCCGCTGAAGAAGGAGATCACCGCCACCAGCCCAATCACGCCCCAGCGCTGCTTCATACTCACGTCCTCCGAAGCCCTCGGGGAGGCCATCAGCCGCCCGTCCGAAAGGTTGCCGGCGCCGCTGTGACCAGCTCGGCCCACGCAGCGTCCAGTACGCCTGCGGGCGGCGCCATTCCGTCCAAATGTCGCACCCCATCGCCGGTCGCCGCTAGATATGCCTCCGCGACCCGGCGGTGAAACTGCGCGTCTTCCTGTTCCAGCCTGTCACGGGCTTTCCCACCCGCCCGCTGGCGGGCGACCCCCGCGTCCGGCGGGATGTCGAGCACAAGCGTCAGGTGTGGCCGCAGACCTCCAGTAGCCACCTCATTCACCAGGGTCACTGTGCCCGGATCGAGCCCCCGTCCGGCCGCCTGATAGGCCTGGGTGGACAGGTCGTACCGGTCGCAGACCACGACCCGCCCGGCAGCCAGCGCCGGCCTGATGACCTCCTGCACCAAATGGGCCCGGGCCGCAGAGATGTACAGGAGCTCGGTATTGGGGCCGAACCGGTTGGCGGGGTCGAGGAACGCCGCCCGGATCGCTTCGGCTGCCCCGGTGCCGCCCGGCTCCCTCACGCTGACCGGATCGATCCCCTTCGCGCGCATCCGGGCCGCGAGCCCGGCCGCCAGCGTGGACTTGCCGGCGCCTTCGGGTCCCTCGACGACGAGGAAGAATCCGCTCACGACAGGGTGATGATGCTGCTCGCCGCGCCTTTTTCCATCCCTTCACCGATCTGCTGGTTGACCTTGGCCATCAGCTTTTCGAAGTTGGCCCGCGCGACCACGTAGGCCTGCCCGGACCCGCTCGCCTCGAGGTCCCGCACGGCGGTCTCGTACGCCTCCGCCGTCGGCTGGTCAGGCATCTGACCCTGCGCCACCACCTGGTCCACCTGACGCGCCAGACGCTGGATCTGGTCGAGCTTGGCCTGTGTGTCCTTGTCCTCGCGGAGGTTGGCCTCCGCTCGCTTCAGCGCCTGGTATTCCGGTGTCTGCCCGATGAGGCGGCCCAGCTCCTGCGCCTTGTCCCAGATCACGGTGTCTCATTCCTCCGCGCGAGCACGTAGCGCTCACGCCCGAATAGGTCCTCGCCGACCTCCACACGCTCCCAGCCGAGCCGCCCCGCGAGCGCGGCAACCGCCTGCGCCCGACCGGCGTCAACCTCCAGAGCGATCCATCCACCCGCCCGAAGCACCCGGCGCCCGTCGTCGAGCAGCCGGGTCGTGGCATCCAGCCCGTCGGCCCCGCTCGCCAGCGCGGCCCGGGGCTCCCACCGCGCTACCGACGGATCCAGCGCCGCATACTCGCCGTCGGTGAGATACGGGGGATTCGAGACCAGAGCGTCCAGGCTGGCCGAGGCGAGCCCCGACGTGAGATCTCCCTGCACTAGCCGGATCGCTGCCCCAATGAGATCACGGTTGACCCGGGCGAGCGCGAGCGCCTCGGCCGAACGGTCGATCGCCACGACGGCTTCGTAGCGTCCTTCGCGGACCAGGCTGAGCGCGATGCAGCCGCCACCAGTGCCCACGTCCGCCACCCGGCCGGTCGGCGCCCTGGCCAGAAGCCGCTCGACCAGGCCTTCGGTTTCGGGCCGGGGAATCAGCGCCCGCTGGTCGCTGCGAAGCTCGAGACGGCGAAAGCCGGCCCAGCCGGTAACATACGCCAACGGCTCGCCTGCCGCCCGTCGCTCGACCAGCGCGAGGTATGCCATCGCGTCGTCGAGAGCGACGGACCGAGTCCGCTCGAGATACGCGCGGCCCAGCTGGCTTCCGTGGCGATCGGCCCAGATGCGGAGCGCCTCCCGCGCCGGCGCCGCCACGCCCGCCGCGTCCAGCCTGGACCCCGCCTCGGCGAGCAGCGCCGCGAGCGTGACTGCGACCTCAGGCACCGGACTGCTCCTGCCGGCTCGCCATGCGGAGCGCGTCCACCAGCGGCTCCAGATGGCCGTTCAGCACGTCGTCGAGATTGTGGACCGACATGTTGATGCGGTGGTCGGTGACCCGGCTCTGGGCGAAGTTGTAGGTCCGGATCTTCGCCGACCGGTCGCCGGTGCCCACCATCGCCCGACGATCGCGCGCCCGGGCCGCCTCCTGCTCAGCGATGATGCGGTCGAGCAGCCGGGCCCGGAGCACCTCCAGCGCCTTGAGCTTGTTCTGCAGCTGCGACTTCTGGTCCTGCTGCTGGACCACGAGCCCCGTGGGAAGGTGGGTGACCCGCACCGCGCTGTCCGTGGTGTTCACGCTCTGCCCGCCGGGGCCGCTGGAGCGGAACACGTCGATCTTGAGCTCCTGCGGCTCGATCTTGATGTCCACTTCCTCCGCCTCGGGGAGGACCGCCACAGTGGCGGCCGAGGTATGGATCCGGCCCTGGGTCTCGGTCTGGGGCACGCGCTGCACCCGGTGTACGCCGGATTCGCGGCGCAGGTGACCGAAGGCGTCCGGCCCGCGCACCGCGAAGATCGCTTCCTTCACGCCGCCGAGATTCCCCTCGCTGATCGAGATCGGCTCCACCGTGAGCCCGTGCCGCTCCGCGTACCGGGTATACATCCGCGCCAGCTCGGCGGCGAAGAGCCCGGCCTCGTCACCACCCGTGCCGGCTCGGATCTCGACGATCGCGTCGCGGTCATCATGCGGGTCGCGGGGGACGAGGAGCTCGTACAGCTCGGCCTCGAGTGCAGCGATCTCGGGCGGCAGACGGGCGAGGTCCGCCTTCGCCAACGCGACAAGCTCGGGATCGGCCTCCTGGGCCATCTCCCGAGCTTGTTCGAGATCATCCTTCATCCGGGCCAGCCGCTCCGCCGCCCGAACGATGGGGGCGAGCCGCGCGTGCTCACGGCCCAGCGACTGGAGCTTGGACGGGTCCCGCGCGACGTCCGGGTCGGCCAGCGAGTGGGCGACCTCCTCCGCGCGGGCGAGCGCCTGGCGGAGTCGGCTTTCCACCGCTTACGCCTTGGCCGCCGCCGTCTCGCTCTTGTACTTGCGGCGGAACCGATCCACCCGGCCCGCGGTGTCCACCAGGCGCTGCTTACCCGTGAAGTACGGGTGGCACTGGGCGCACACCTCGACGTGGATGGACGCGGCGGTGGAGCGGGTCTCGAACTGATTCCCGCAGGCGCACACCGCCATGATTTTCCGGTAGACCGGATGCAAATCTGCCTTCACAATGGGCTCCTCAAATGCCACAGCCGCCAAGTATAATCGGCCAAACGACTTCAGCGCAAGCACCGGGTTTGTCACAACTCCCCAGGGGGGTTGTGGGCCCCCCTGCGTGATGGCTATTACCTACCATGTAGGCCTTTCCTCACCCCGCCGATGGGGTGCTCGTGTACATCTTCGCTTATCGTGAGGCGCTTGTGCCCCATGCAGCCATAGACATCCTGCGGCGGGTCCCCCTCTTCGAGAGTCTCTCGGAGGCAGATCTGCAAGCGTTCGCGGACCCGGTCCGCGAGCGGAGCTATCCGAAGGGCAGCGTAATCGTGTTCGAGGACGATCCCGGCGACGCCCTGTACGTCGTCGCGGCGGGACAGGTCAAGGTGGTGCTGGTCGCGGAGGACGGGCGGGAGGTGATTCTCTCCGTGCTGGGCCCGGGAAGCTTCTTCGGCGAGATGGCGATTCTCGACGACGGCCCTCGCTCGGCGCACGTCATCGCGATGGAGGAGTCGAATCTGCTCATCCTCCGGCGCGACGACTTCTACGCCCGCCTCCGGGCGATGCCGGAGGTGGCGATCTCGCTCCTCAAGGAGATCTCGCGGCGCCTGCGGCGAGCCGACGAGAAGATCGGCAGCCTTGTCCTCCTCGACGTGAACGGGCGGCTCGCGCACTTGCTCCTCCGACTCGCGGACGAGGAGCAGGGCGACCGGATCACGCGCCGGCTGACCCACCACACGATCGCGCAGATGATCGGCTCCAGCCGGGAGACCGTCTCACGGGCGATGCGGGTGCTGGTGGAGCGGAGCGTGATCGAGGTGACCCGGAGCGACATCCTGCTCCGGGACCGGGCCGCGCTCCGGTCGGCGGCGCGTCGCGAGCGAGAGACACCCGTCTCCCGGCTGGCATGACCGCCCGCTCCGGAGGGACGTGGGCTATACCCTGACTTTCTGGGGCACCCGGGGCTCGATTCCGACCCCGGGTCCCCGCACCGCCCGCTACGGAGGCAATACACCCTGCGTCGGGATCACGGACGGAGGCGGGAAGCTCGTCGTCCTCGACGCGGGGAGCGGGCTTCGCCCTCTCGGTGCCGCGCTCACCGCGCACCGCCGTCCGGTCAGCGTCAACCTGCTCCTGTCCCACACCCACTGGGATCACATCCAGGGGTTCCCCTTCTTCAAGCCGTTGGGCGTCCGCGGCAACGCGCTCCACATCTACGGTTCGGCCCAGGGCGGCGTCCCGCTGGAGGAGATCCTCCACCGGCAGATGGAGCCCACGGTCTTCCCCGTCCCGCTCGCGGCGTTGGCCGCGACCCTCAGCGTGACGCCGGTCGCGGAAGGCAGCTTCGAAGTTGACGGCTTCCGCGTGCGCGCGCTCCGGCTCCGCCATCCGGGGACGACGCTGGGCTATCGGCTCGCGCCCGGCGACGGCGGCCGAGAGGTCGCTTACCTGACCGACAACGAGCTCGGTCCCGGTGGCAGTTATCCCGTGTCCGATGATTGGCGCGCACGCCTGGTGGACTTCCTGCGCGGGGTCGATACGCTCATCCACGACGCGATGTACGCGGAATCGATCATCGGCGCGCGGGCGGGATGGGGCCACTCCACGCCCAGCGAGGCCATCGATCTGGCGGGGGAAGCCGGCTGTCGCCGGGTGGTGCTGTTCCACCACGACCCGGAGAATGACGACGAGGCCGTGGATCGCCTGGTGCGGGACGCCCGGACCTACGCGTCGGTCAAATGGCCGAAGCTCGAGGTCGAGGCCGCGTCGGAGGGCCGGCGGCTCACGCTCTGACGTCGCTCGCCAGGGCGGTGATGCCGAGCGCGAGCCCCAGGTTCGCCGGCACGAGGAGCGCGAGAATCTCGGCGTTGTGCTGGTCGAATGCGGGCGAGACTTTGAGCACCAGCCCGGCGAGCGAGCCGGCGGCCACGAGCGCGGAAAACAGCAGTGCGGGACTGCGGGCGTTTCCCGACCCGCGCGCGAGGGCCGGGGCGACGACCGCGAGCGGCAAGAGCAGCAGGTTCACCTGGAACAGGTTCTCGTTGCGGTACGCCACCGCATGGTCGGTGAACGCCCAGAGGAACGCGAGCAGCCCTCCCACCACACCGCCGAGCAGCGCCCACCCGCCGGCAAGCCAGGCGAACCAGCGCCGCGCGCGGGCCGACGCCGTCCCCCGGCGGCCCAGCCCCCACATCACGAACCCCAGCACGAGGCCGACCGCGAGATAACCGGGAACCCGGTCGGGCGGGGCCGCGCGCGGGGCCGGCTCGGTTCCCTGAAACAGCGTGCGCTCGCTCTTGACCAGCGGTACCGTCCTGCCCGAATCGTCCACGACGGTCACGTGCCGCATCCACTCCCGTAGCTCGAGCGGGAGGAACATCTCCTCCCAGGCCGTGAGCGGGTCGTCAACGGGCTGCCCCAGGGCAAGGAGCAACGTCGTGTAGAGCGGAAGGTCGGACGCGATCAGCCGGGACGTGTGGAACCGGTAACTCCGTCCGGTCACGATCGTATCCGTGGCGGCGCGTATCCGGCCTCCGAGGACGCGGTCGAGGGCGTCGCGGACGCGGGTCGAGCAGTTGTCCCGGTAGTAGTCGTAGCGGTAGAACCGGTGCTCCGGCCGCTCGTTCCACTCCAGAAAATCGCGAAGCGCCACCCGCTCGGCAGGAGTGAGCTCCAGCTCCTGCACCCAGACGGTCCGATTGGTTCCCACGTAGACCTGGAGCGTGGGCTCGAGGTCGAAGCCCTGCATCCAGTAGAGCATGCGCCCCTGGACGAAGCGCAGGATGAAGTTCTGCTGGCGGAAATCGAAGAGCCCGTAGTTGTAGGCCTTGGCCGTGCCGCGGGCGTGGTCTTCGACCAGGATCGCGTTGTGGCCGAACCGCTCCCAGACACGCTCGCCCACGCCCATCGTCATGAGGGACACTGTGAGCTCGGCGCCCGGAGGCAGCGGGGTCTCCGGCGTCTGCGCCTGGAGCCGGGCGGCTCCGAGCACGAACGCGGCGGCCAGCGTCGCGGCCCTGAGGCCGCCGCTTCGCCGCCGCCCCGCCCCGTCCGGGCTAAAGAGCGACGTCGCGCCCGTCCTGCGCCGACCGGTAGATGGCGTCGATGACCCGATGCAGGGTGACGTGCTCGTTGAGCGACGGGATCTTGGCTTCGCCCGCGATCGCCGCCTGAAAGTGGGCCCATTGGGCACGGAAGGATGCGTTGAAGGCGTTCTCCCGGCTCACGGACGCCGTGGGTGAGACGTCGGTAGGAACCCCGTGGAACTCCTTCCACACCTTGAGCGGGTTCACTGCGGCCGTTCCCTTGCTGCCCCGGAGGCCGACGCCGAACCGCTCCCCCTCTCCGATGTGCCGCCAGGTGACGTCGAGAAAGACCGACATGCCGTCCTCGCAGACGACGAACCCGCTTCCCGACTCCTCGACGCCCCGCTCCTTCCCCGATCGGTCGAGTGCGGCGCTCACCCGCTGGGGCGCGGGCCACCCCGCGAGCCAGAGGCCGAGGTCAAGGATAGTGAGCCCCAGATCAATCATCGCGCCGCCGCCGGCCTGGTCGCGGCGCTGGCGCCAGCCGAGCTGGGTGCGGGTCGGCCGGTGGACGTGCCAGCTCCCGCGGACGCTCTCGATCGTCCCCAGCTCGCCGCTCTGAACGAACCCGCGAACGATCTGAACGTCCGGCCGGTAGCGATGGTTCATCCCGACCATCACGACCCGGTCGCGCTTCTCCATCGCCCGGACGATGCGTTGCGCGCTCGCGGCCGAGATCGTGAGCGGCTTCTCGACCAGCACGTGCAGGTTGGCCGCGAGCGCGGCGGCGACGTGCGCCTCATGGAGGTGGGTCGGCGTGGAGACGACGACGGCATCGAGCTCCTCGTACCGCAGCAGCTCTTCGATGTCGTCGAAGGCGTCCTTGATTCCGAAGCGATCGGCCAGGGCCCGGGCCTTCGGAAGGTCGTTGTCGCAGAGGGCCCGGACCTCTACGTTCTTGGTTTTCTTGAGGACCGGCAGATGCGCCACCTGGACGACGGCGCCCGCTCCGACGACGCCGATCCGCAGGGGCTCAGTCATCGCTCTCGCTCCCACACATCCCTCCCCGCGTCAGTAGAGGCGCTGCAAGTCCGTCCCCGGATAATACGCCGCAAGAATCCGCCGGTAATCCTGGCCCGCGCGGGCCCGGCCCACGGCGCCCCACTGGCAGAACCCCACGCCGTGGCCGTTCCCGGTGCCCTCCGCGACCAGCCGGGTGATCCGCCGTCCCGACCGGGAGGCGTTGAGATCGAACGCGTTGCTGCGAAGGATGTCGCCGGTGCCGGGCCGGAGCACCTGCCGGACCAGGGGACCGTCTACCTGCACGTCGCCGCTGCCGAGCGCGATCGCAAGCTGGCCCACCCGGCCGGATCTGGTGCGGGAGACGACCCGGACCTCGCGCACGACGTCCACTCGTGCCGCCGGGACCGCCAGCACCGCGGGGAGCGACCGGCGGAGCACCGCGAGCAGCGCGTCGCCCGTCCATTCCTCGCGCCAGCGGAACCGCGGCGAGATGCTGCAGTAGGCGGCACCGTTGCCGTCGAGATCCGGCACCGATCTGAGGTACGGCCGGTCGGCGCCGCGGAACACCTCCGTCCCGTCCGCCGTCCGGCCGCCGCACGTGGAGAAGAAGAACGCATCGATCGGCTGCCCCCCCCAGGTCAGCACCTGCCCCTGCGTCGCCTCGACCGCCTCGCGCGCCTCTGGCGTCTCCGCCCCCATGCCGCCGTACACCTGGTCCGCGACCGTGGGCTGGAGGTCGAAGCCGTCCGCACGCCAACGGCCCAGGTTGCGCAGCGCATAGGTGCGCGAGACGACGGCCTGCGCGCGCAGCGCCTCCTGCTCGCCGGGATCCCGGCGGCCCATCTCCCCGGAGATCACGCCCAGGAGGTATGCGTCGAGGCCCACCTGGTTCACCACCGTGAGCCCGGTGCGGTCCCTGAGCAGGGCGAGCGTGCCGCGGTAGAGCCGCCCGTTCACCCGGACCGGCGCGGTCGAGTCGGCCGGCACCACCCGCGCCTCGGCGACCGTCCCCGCAGCGATGCCGGCCCCGGTCGCGAGCGCGATCCCGCCGGCGACACTCGTGGCGCGCCAGACCTCGCCTGCCGGGATGTCGAGCACGCGCGCGCCGTCGGGCTGGGTGACGGTAAGCGTCCCGTCGCCGCCGAGGGCCACGGAGCCGGCGCCAACGAGGAGGCCGATCTGCACCGACGGCTCGCCGGTGGCCGGCCCCGGCGGTGCGACCTGGGCCGGCGGGTTGGCGCAGCCGAAGGCCACCGCGGCGACCGCGGCCCACGCGAGCCTCCGGCGCTCAACCGCGGTAATTGCCAAACTTGAGCTCGATCCCGAAATCCTGGCCCCGGAGCAGCGTGATGACCCCCTGGAGCTCGTCCTTGGACGGGCTGGAGACGCGGACCTCGTCGCCCTGGATGCTCGCGGTGGCCTTGCGGAATCCACCGTCCTTGATCGCCTTCACGATCTTCTTGGCCGTATCGCCGGCGATGCCCTGCGTCAGGGTGACGGTGCGGCGCACCGAGCTTCCGGTGCCCTCGACCGGGTCGCCGATGGTCAGGTTCTTGACCGGCACGCCCCGCTTGATCAGGCGGCCGCGAAGGACATCGAGAAGGGCATCCATGCGGAAGCTGTCGTCGGCGACAAGGCGGATCTCGGCCTTGGCGCGATCGAACTCGATCGTGCAGTGGGTGCTCTTGAAGTCGTACCGCTGCCCGATCTCCTTGAGCGCCTGATTGACGGCGTTGTCCACTTCCTGGAGATCGGCGCCGGTGGAAACGTCGAATGAAGCGGTGCTGGCCATGGCGGAGATCAGAGGTAGGCGTCGAGGCGGAGATTAGCCGGGTCGGCGGCCTGCTTCAAGCCGCCCTCACTTGACGGAGGGGCCCGGGTCCGGTACACTCTCGATCACGGCGGTGATTTATGGCCACTTGCTCCCGCCAGGGCCCGAGCCCGAACCAAAGAGCTAAAGCGCCGGACGGTATCCTCCGCGCTTGCTATGGCCGGGGGCTTTTTGTTGCCCCCGCCCCGTTCACCCCGAAGTCGAGGAGCCGCCCATGAGCCTGGCCCTCGCGCCGACGGCTACCATGCGCGATTTCGAGCTCGGTGACCTCCGCACCGAGCGTGGCGAGATCCTGACCGACGCCCGCCTGCGCTACCGCATCCTGGGGGACGTGGATGCGGCGCGGGAGAACGGCTGGATCCTGGTGTTCCACGCGCTCACCGGCAGCGCCGACGTCGAGGCCTGGTGGGGCCCGCTGGTAGGGCCCGGCCGGGCGCTGGATACCTCCCGCCACGCGATTCTCTCGACCAACCTGCTGGGGAGCTGCTACGGCTCGACCGGCCCCATCCCGTGGCAGGCCGCGCACGGACGGGCGTTCCCCCGCCTCAGCGCGCTCGATCTCGCGCGGGCGCATGTGCCGCTGCTCGCCGACCTCGGCGTGCGCCGGCTCGCGCTGGCGACGGGCGGCTCGCTCGGCGGGATGGTCACGCTCCAGTGGGGGCGGATCTCTCCGGTGCCGGTGGACCGGCTGGTGGTCTTCGCGGCGCCCGCGGCCACCTCGGCGCAGGCGATCGCCTGGAACGCTGCTCAGCGCATGGCAATCGAGGCCGACCCGGCCTGGCGCGGCGGCGCGTATCCGGAAGGCGACGGACCGACCGCCGGCCTCGCGGCGGCCCGGGCCATCGCCATGATCACCTACCGGTCCGCGGCCGAGTTCGCGGAGCGCTTCGCCCGGTCATCCACCCGTGCACCGGGCCGGTTCGACGCGGACCACTATCTCCGGCGCCAGGGCGACAAGCTGGTCGCGCGGTTCGACGCCGCCAGCTACGTGGCGCTGATGGACGCGATGGACCTCCACGATGTAGGAGACCAGGCCGCCGCCGCGCGCGCCACGGCCGAGCGGGTGGGAGAGATCATCGGCGTGGGTGTGGACTCCGATATCCTGTACTATCCGGCGGAGGTGCGCGCCTGGGTGGCCGCCTACCGCGAGGCCGGCGCCAACGCACGCTACGTCGAGATGGCCTCGCTCTACGGGCACGACGCGTTCCTGATCGAATGGGATCAGGTGGCGGCGATCCTCCGCCCCTGATCCACGCCGCCGCGCCATGCCCGACGACCGTCCGCCGCCCACCGTGCCGAGCCCGGCCCAGAGCCCGACACCCCTGCTCGACCTCACCCGCATGCACGTGCGGGACGTGCTCTCCCGCTGCTTCGCCGCCGACCAGCTGACCATGGACGAGCTTGATTATCGGCTCGACCTGGCCCAGCACGCGACTTCGGTCGTCGAGCTTCAGTCCCTGATCGCCGATCTGAGGATGGAGGACGCGGGGCCGCCCGTGTCGGAGGTGGACGTCCCCGAGCGGGACTTCATCTTCGCGATCATGAGCGGCGCCAAACGCCGCGGATCCTGGCTGGTGCCGCGGCAGTTCAAGATCATCGCCTGCATGGGCGGCGTGGATCTGGATCTCACCGAGGCGGAGCTCGCACCCGGCGTGAGCGAGATCGAGGCGTACGCCTTCATGGGCGGCGTCCAGATCCGGGTGCCGCCCTGGATTCGCGTGGACGTGCACGGATCGGCGTTCATGGGCGGCTTCGAGGAGCGGCTGGCTCAGAAGGGCCAAGGGCCGGCCCCGGATGCGCCGGTGCTGCGGGTTCGCGGATTTGCCCTGATGGGCGGCGTTGACGTGAGGGTGCGCGAGCCGAAGCCGCGCTAAGCGAGGAAGCTTTCGAGGGCGCGGGCCCGGCTTACGTGGCGCAGCCGGCTCAGCGCTTTCTCCTTGATCTGTCGTACCCGTTCCCGCGTGATCCCCAGCAGGCTCCCGATCTCCTCCAGCGTCATCGGCTCCGGGCCGTCCAGCCCGAAATAGAGCCGCAGGATCTTGGCCTCGCGCTCCTTGAGGGTGGAGAGCACCTCCTCGATGGACTCGGTGAGGGCGTGCTCGAACGTCTCGGAATCGGGGCCGGGGTTCTGCGTGTCGGGCAGGTAGTCCAGCAGCTTGTTGTCTTCGCCCGGCGTGAGCGGGGCGTCGAGCGAGAGGTGGTTCTGGGATATGGAGAGGGTCTTCTGCACCTCCTCCATGGAGATGTCCATGCCCTCGGCGATCTCGGACGGCGTCGGCTCGCGGCCGAGCTCCTGGAGCAGCGCCGACGACCGCTTGCCGATGCGGTGGAGCGTGCCGGCGCGATTGAGCGGCACCCGCACGATCCGGCTCTGCTCCGCCAGCGCCTGGAGGATCGCCTGCCGGATCCACCAGACGGCGTAGGAGATGAACTTGATGCCCTTGGTCTCGTCGAATTTGTGGGCCGCGCGGATGAGGCCGAGGTTGCCCTCGTTGATGAGATCGGCGAGCGACACACCCTGATTCTGGTATTTCTTGGCGACCGACACGACGAAGCGGAGGTTGCTGCGCACCAGCTTGTCGAGCGCCTCCGCCTCACCGAGGCGGATGCGCTGCGCGAGTGTGACCTCTTCTTCCTGCGGAATCAGCGGGTAACGGCTGATTTCCCGCAGGTACTGATCCAGCGAGCCTTCGTCGAACGACGGACTGCGCTTGCCGGACCCGACCTGCATAGGGCGCATACGACCTCGCACAACCGGGGAAGCTACCTCGCGTACCTTATCCTGCCCCGCACCTCCGCGCAACCGCCATCACACATCCTGGGTGTCGATTTGCGCACGCTGCAGACGCCCCGAGTAGTCCGCATAGCAGACTTTGGTCTCGGAATAGAATTCGTAGACCGCCCAGCCGCCCTCGCGATGCCCGTTGCCGGTCTGCTTGACGCCCCCGAACGGCAGATGCGCCTCGGCTCCGATCGTCGGTGCGTTGACGTAGGTGATGCCGTTGTCCAGGAGCTGCATCGCGCGGAACGCGAGGTCCACGCTCGCGGTGTAGATCGAGCTGGAGAGCCCGTAGCGCACGTCGTTGTTGACCGTCACCGCGTCGGTGAACGAATCCACGCGGATCACGCTCAGGACCGGGCCGAAGATCTCCTCCTGCTCGAGCCGGCTCCCCGGCTTCACGCCCGTGAAGATCGTGGGCCGGTAGAACCAGCCCTTGGCGAGCCGGCCACCCGGCGCCTTGCCGCCCGTCACCAGCTCGGCCTTCTCCTCCCGGCCGACCTCTACGTAGTACTCGACCTTCTTGCGGGCATCCTCGTGGATGAGCGGTCCGACGTCGGTGCCCGGCCGGCGGCCGTCACCGAGGCGGAGCTTGTCCGCCCGGGCCGTGAGGTCCGCGAGAAAGCGATCGTGAATGCGGCGGTGGAGGATCAGCCGGCTGGTCGCCGTACAGCGCTGCCCGGTCGTGCCGAACGCGCCCCAGAGCACACCCTCGAGCGCCAGCTCGAGATCGGCGTCGTCCATCACGATCTGCGCGTTCTTGCCGCCCATCTCCAGCGAGAGCCGCTTGTGCATGCGGCCACAGGTCTCGCCGATCTTGGCTCCGGTCGCGGTGGATCCGGTGAACGAGATCACCGGCACCTCCGGATGATCCACCAGCGCCGCGCCCGCTACCTCGCCCCGGCCGTGCACCAGCTGGATCACGTCGGGCGGGAGCCCCGCCTCGAGCAGGACTTCCACCAGCAGATGGGCCGTGTGGGGCACGTCCTCGGACGGCTTCAAGATCACCGCGTTGCCACAGAGCAGTGCCGGAAACGACTTCCAGGTCGGGATGGCGAGCGGAAAATTGAACGGGGTGATGAGTCCGGCTACGCCGATCGGCCGCCGGTAACTCATGGCCCACTTGTTCGCCAGCTCCGAAGGCACCACATGCCCGAAGAGCCGGCGCCCCTCGGTCGCGGCGTAGTACGCCGTGTCGATCCCTTCCTGCACGTCGCCGCCGGTCTCCGTGAGCACCTTGCCCATCTCGCGGGTCATCGCCTCGGAGATCGCACGCTTGCGCTGGGTGAGCAGATCGCCTACGCGGCGCAGGACGTCGCCCCGCGCCGGCGCCGGAGTGCGAGACCACAGCGCGAACCCCCGCTTGGCCGCCTCCACCGCCCGGGCCACGTCCTCGGGACCGGAATCGGGAAAGCGGCCGATGATGTCGTCGGTGTCGGCCGGATTCCGGTTCTCGAAGTACCGCCCGGTGGAGGGGGGCACCCATCGGCCGGCGATGAAGTTGGCGAAGGTCTTGGGCATGAGTCTCAGCGAAACCCTATCCGCAGGTCCACCGGATGGTGGTCTTGGCGTAGCCGACCCGGGGCAGCACCTCCGCGGCCACGAGCGCGAGGCCCCAGAGCAGCACCACGAGCGCGAGGATGTGGCCGATGGGCCGGCGCCGATGCCACGTTGAAATGCCGGCCCACACGCCGGCCAGCACCACGATCCCGGCGGCCGCAAGATAGCCGTAGAGCCCGGGGCCACAGCCCTTCGGGTAGGGCCAGAGCGGCATCGCCAGCGCGAGCGTGAGCACCAGCAGCACGCGGAGCCAGGTCGTCGTCGTCGCGCGCGAGCCGGCGTGCTGTGGTGCCACGCCGGCCGGCGCCGCTCCCGCCGCTGGCGCGGCCGACTTTCGCGGGGGTGCCGGATCTGCGGCCGGCTCCGGAAGCCGCGCCATCGCGCGGTCGATCTTGGCGAGCTCCTTGTCCCAGTCCTTCGGTGGATCGCTCATGGCGACTCCCGGCTCAGCCCGTACCGCTCGATCTTCTTGTACAGATTGGACCGCGGCATCTTGAGCGAGCGCGCGGTCTCGGAAACGTTCCAGTCGTGCTCGCGGAGCTTGGCCTGGAGGAACGACCGCTCCGCTTCCTGCTTGAAGGTCTCGAACGTCTGGGCCCGGCTGGCCTCCGGCGGCGGCAGCGCCCCTTCCGCTCCGGGAAAGAGGCGGTCGATGTCGGCGGCCGTGACCGCCTTCCCCGGCGCCAGAATGAGCGCCCGCTCGACCGCGTTCCGGAGCTCGCGGATGTTGCCCGGCCAGGGCCTGGCCTGGAGCCGCGCCACCGCATCGTCGCCGAACTGCTTGCCCGGCACGCCCGCGCTCTGCACCAGCTGCTGCGCGAAGTGCGCCACGAGGGCCGGCACGTCGTCGAGCCGGTCGCGCAGCGCGGGGACTTCGATCTCGACGACGTTGAGCCGGTAGAGCAGGTCCTCCCGGAACCGTCCCTCCGCGATCTCGAGGCCGAGGTCCTTGTTGGTCGCCGCGAGGACGCGCACGTCCACCTGGATCGCCTTGGCCCCGCCGATCCGCGTCACGACCCCCTCCTGCAGCACGCGGAGCAGCTTGGCCTGCGCGGCGAGCGACATGTCGCCCACCTCGTCCAGAAAGAGCGTGCCGCCGTCCGCCTGCTCGAACTTGCCCGCCCGGTCGGCGAACGCGCCGGTGAACGACCCCTTCATGTGGCCGAACAGCTCGCTCTCGATGAGCTCGGACGGGATCGCCGCGCAATTGACCTCGACGAACGCGCGCGCCCGGCGTGGCGAGGCCTCGTGGAGGGCCCGCGCCACCAGCTCCTTTCCGGTGCCGTTGTCGCCGGTGATGAGCACCCGCGCGCCGGTGGGGCCGACGCGGGCAACGAGCTCGCGCACCCGCTTGAGGGCCGCGCTCTCCCCCACCATGGCGTAGCGGCTGGCATGGACATCGCGCAGGCGCTCGTTCTCGCCCACCAGCGTCGCGTGGCTCAGCGCGTTGCGCACGGTCACGAGCAGACGATCGGTGTCGAGCGGCTTCTCCAGGAAGTCGAACGCGCCGCGCTGGGTCGCCTCGACCGCCGTCGCGATCGTGCCGTGGCCCGAGATCATCACGACGGTCGCGTGCGCGTCGAGGTCCCGGAGCCGGGTCAGCGTCTCCAGGCCGTCGAGGCCTGCCATCTTCACGTCGAGGAAAACGAGGTGGGGGCGATACTCCTGATAGACGGTGATCCCTTCGCCCCCCGAGGCCGCGGCGCGGACGTCCATCCCCTCGTAGTCGAGGACCTGCTTGAGCGCCTGCCGGATGCCCGCCTCGTCGTCGATGATCAGCACGCGGTGGGTCATGGTCTCCGAGCTCCGAAAAGCACCGCGCCCGTGGGACGGATGCGGATCTCGCGCACGCCGGGCGGTATCGTCACCGGCAACCCGCCGTGGCCCCCCGCGCCCAGCGCCTGGCTGAGCCGGGAGCGGACCGCGTCCACCGGGACCGGCAAACCAGCCACGCTCAGCCGCTCGATCTCCCACTGCCCGCGCCCGGGACTCACGACATCCACCGGGCCCGCGGCGCGGATTGCGGCGTGATCCGGGACGACCAGCGCCAGCGGCCCGAGCAGCGCCCGCGGAATTTGCCCGGTCGCGAGGCGAGCCCCGACCTCGATCTGCCCCTGGAGCAGCCGCACCGTAAGCGAATCGAGCTGGCCGCGCACCACGGGCGAGAGCCCGTCGCCGATCAGCGACGCCATCTCCGACGCGCTCAGCACCACCGAGTCCGCCGTGTGCCGGGCGACGGAGTCGGTGCGCGCCCTTGCCGCCGCGAGGGCGCGGGTACCGGGCCGTCCCGCTTCAGCCGTGATCGGAACGCCCCGCCCCCCGAGGTGCATGATCCCATCCATCAGACGATCGCG
>JBGPPG010000032.1:0-27321 GCA_041488455.1 Gemmatimonadota bacterium | reverse complement strand
TACCCCCGCCACTGAGCGGGAACGGCGCGAACTGCAGTCCCGCCGGGAGCGAGGTGGTAATGCCGCGGTTCCGGGCCCACTGGAGACCGACGTCCCACGCGAAGCTCTTCGTGGTCACCGGCCGCAGGTTGAGCGACACTTCCCAGCCCCGATTCTGGAGATCGGCGGCGTTCGCCGGCACCAGGAAGTACCCGGTGCTGGTCGGCACCGGCACGTTCAGGATCACGTCGCTCGAGTTCTGGCGGTAATGCGTGACGCTCAGGTCGGCCTTATCACCGAAGAGGCCGAGATCGATGCCGGCCTCAAGCTCCTTCACCCGCTCCGGCCCAAGGGTGCTGGCCGGCAGGTTGAAGCCGGAAATGACGCCGCCCACCCCGTTGACCTGGGTGGAGCTCGCCGGGCCCCAGCCGCCATCCTCGATCAGTGAGGACGCGAAAATGCTCGACAGCAGGTACGGTGTCGGCTGCGTGCCGCTCTGCCCGTACGCCGCCCGGAGCTTGCCGTAGGTGATTAGGCCCTTGTTCTCACCCTGCCCACGGTAGAACACCCAGGCCGCGCTCCCCTTCGGGAACCAGTTCCGCTGGCTCTCCGCGCCGAACGTCGAGACGCCGTCGTTCCGGACCGCCGCGGTCAGATGGAGCTGATCGCCGATGTCCGCCGTCGCCTGCGCGAAGTACGACTCCAGGTGCACGGTCGTCTTGAAATCGAAGACCGGGGTCGTGATCTGGGAGGTGTTGGCCAGGTTGAACGGCTGCGCCGCGACCAGTCCGGTTCCCAGGGTGATCCGGGATTCGAGCGTTTGTGAGTTGAGGTTCTGGCCCACCGTAATGCTGCCCTTGACCGACTTGGACGCACTGTAGCTGAGCGTCGCGGTCAGGTTGTGATCTACCTGCTGGTTCCGGATGTAGCCGGCGGAGACGCCGCCTACCCCGTTCACACCGCCGATGTTGCTCTCCGACGTCGACCACGGCCACGCCTGGAACCGCTCGTCGTTGGAGTAGTCGAAACCCAGCGTCTCGTTGAACTTGAGCCACGAGGTCGGCGCCCATTCTCCATTCACACCGCCGAAGGGCCGGGCGACGTTCGAGGTGGCCGGCTGCTCATTCGCGGTGAAGAAGGGGTTGCCATACCCCCGCCCCAGCTGCTCGGAACCCGGGCCCGGGTTGGGGAAGCGGAAGCTCCGCTGCAATCCGAATACCGGATCCAAGTAGGGCAGGTTGTTGAACTCGGGCGGGGTCCGCCAGGCGCCCAGCAGCAGGCCGCCGGTGCTGTTCCGGTTCTGCACGAAGCCGCCGAAGTCGCTGCTGTAAGCCGCGTTCACGCCCACCTTCAGGTGGTCCGTGATCTGCTGCGACCCGTTGAACCGGAGCGAAATGCGGCGGTAGTGGTTGTCGCTGCCGACGACGATGCCGCGGTTGTAGTTGTAACCACCCGAGAGGAAGAATTGGGTACGGTCGCTCCCACCGGCCACCGTCAGGTTGTTGTCGGTGGTGTACCCGTTCTGGAAGACCTCATCGACATGGTCGTACACCGGGGTTCCCGGGGCCAGCAGGGGTCCGTAGCTGCGGCTCGAGACCTGCGTGCCGCAGTTGAGGAGCGCAGGGTCACTGCTCGGCACGCATGTCTCGGGTACGCCCCCGGTGCCCAGACCATACTCGCTCTGCAGCGCCGGCAGCTGGGTGTGTTGATCCAGCGACCAGGAGCTCCGGAGTGAGTACTTCGTCTGCCCCGGCCGGCCCTTCTTCGTCGTGATCAGCACGACGCCCTGCCCCGCCCGCGACCCGTAGATCGCGCCCGAGGACGCGCCCTTCAGGATCTCGATGTTCTCGATGTCGTCGGGGTTGAGGTCGAGGAGCGCGTTGGGAGGGAAGATGTTGCCGCCGTTAACACCCTGCTTGTTGTCGCCGAAGTTGGTCGAATTGTCCACCGGCACGCCGTCGACGACGAACAGCGGCTGCCCGTCGGACGACTCGATGCTGGTGATGCCGCGGATCTGGATGTACGACGAGGCGCCCGGATCACCCGACGACGAATAGATGTTGACGTTCGGGGCCTTCGCCGCCAGCGCGTTCACCAGGTTCTGCTCGTTGGCGTGCTGGACCGCCGTGGAGTCGATGTAGTTCCGCACCGTGCCGAGCGCGTCGGTCGTTGCTTCCGTACCGGCGCCCGTCACGACCACCTCACCCAGCTGGAGCGGGTTGTCCGCCAGCGCGAAGTCGGCCGTGGCCGCGCCTCCCGTCAGGGTCACCTCGGTCGAGCCGAGCTTGTAGCCGATCAGTCGGGCCGTGACCGTCACCGGTCCGGTCGGAATCCGCGCCGCCGGCACGAGGACGGTATACGACCCGTCTCCGCGCGACGTCGCGCCGATCCCCAACTGCTGGACCGTCACCTGGGCGCCCGCGAGCGGTGCGCCCGAAGCGTTCGTGACGTGTCCTGTGATGACGGCAGGTTGCTGTGCGGCGAGGCTGACCGGGAGGACTGCGAGCAAGATCGCAGCCATCCCAAGTCGGAACCGCGCCCACTGTCGCCCCGCCCCAGCGATTGTTGCGAACCCTACGATGCCCATAGGCACCTCCGCATGGGATAGAAGAACGAGCGTGGTGCTACCACGAGGGATGAAACGCACTGCTTCCGGGGATTGAGGGCTCCCGGTACCCGCGAACGACCGTCCCGGCCGGTCAGGCCAGGAAGCGGTAGCCCGCTGCCAACGCTGTGAGGATGTGACGCGGCTGTTTCGGATCGTTCTCGAGCTTCCGCCGAAGGCGCGCGATGTGGGAATCGATCACCCGCGACTGCACTTCGGTTCCGTCGGGCCAGACCTCTCGGCGCAGATCCTCCCGCGAGACGACTGCGCCTCGCCGGCGGACCAGCGCGACCAGCAGCCGGAATTCGGTCGGCGTGACCCGCACCGCCCGCCCGGACCGCCACACCGTCTGGGTGGGCAGATCGATCACGATGCCGGTCCGCCCGTTCGCCGGCTCCTCCGGCTCGCCGTCGTCGGCGTCCGGGTCGGCCTGCGCGAGCAACTCCTGCACCCGCGCCAGGACGTCGCGGACCAGCGCGGCGTCCATGTCGAGCACTACACCGCGCCCGGTCAGGTCGGCGCGCTGGCCGACCTCGCCGTCCGGCAGCGCGAGGCTCACGTCGTCGAGCGAGCCGTTCACGCTGGAAAGCTGCGCGTGCCCGTTCTGCTTGGCCTTGCTGCCGCGCGCAGCAGGCGATCCTCCGTCCGGCTCCAGTCGGTGGAGTCGAACGGGTGACCGCCGGTCGTCATCGATGATGAGGATTCGCGTACGGACTCCTTGCCGCCCGCCACGGCGTGCTCCGCGCGCAGCGGTTGATGCGTCTCACCGATCTTCTGTGTCTGGGCAGCGCGGCAGGTGACGGTTCCGACATACCTCTTGCCGGTCCGCGCCGCGAGAAACCATATGTGAAGGGCGTTTGGAAGCGAATGATTCTGGAACAAGCGGTCGTGCGGCGGAACAGACGGTCGTTTTGTGGGTATGAGCGGCGGATTTTCCGGGATCAATTCCGGTCGGGCGACCGTTTAGTCACAATCCGCAACACCTTCGGAGGTCCACGAGCCCTCCGGGGGAGTGACACGGGCGTCACCGCGCGGTTACGAGGGTGACCTATGGAGCCGCGAAACCAGGGCGTTGGGGGCGCCGTCGTGCAGAGAAGGGGGGCTCGGTCGTTCCCCGAATGATGCCGCTCGTGCCGCGGAACCGGCGGCTCGTGCCGGGGCCGTTCGGCCAGGGCGGCCCCATCTCCCATCATATCCTGCCCGCTTCCGCCCATAAGCCCTGCGGCTCACCCACACGGGTCACTCCTGCGTTGAGGGATTCTTCCCTTACGCGGGACCGATCCGGCGGGTGCCACCTCGCGCCCTTACCGCGGTCAACGGAGGAAGGCCTCGATGGCGCCGAAGTAGCCGGCGGAGTCCGCCAGGTATGCGTCGTTGTGTCCGCCGCCGAGCGCCACGAACGCCTTCGGGTCCGGCGTCCGCTGGTACAGCCTCTGGCCCAGGTCGAACGGGATCACGTCGTCCCGCCGGGCATGAAGGAAGAGCTTGGGGCCCGCGACGCGGGAGATCTTCGCCTCGGAGTCGAAGCGGCTCCGCATCACCAGGCGCACCGGCAGGAACCAGTAGATGCGCTGGGCCACGTCGGGGCCCGAGCTGAACGCGCCCTCGACGATCAGCCCGCGGGCGGGGACGCGGCTCGCGAGATCCACCGCGACCGCGCTGCCGAGCGAATGCCCGAAGATGATGATCCGCTCCGGGGGCGCCCCCAGCGAGTCCCGCACAAAGGCGTAGGCCGCGTCGGCATCGAGGTACACGCCGGCCTCCGTGGGTGCGCCCTCGCTCTCGCCGTAGCCGCGATAGTCGAACGTGACCAGGTTGAGGCCCAGCGCGTGGAGCCGCTGGTAGTGCTCCGGCCGCCCATCGCTCGCGATGTTGCCCGCGTTCCCGTGGAAGATGAGCATCCAGGGGCGCGAGGTGTCCCCGCTCGTCATGACCCAGCCCACCAGGCGCACGCCGTCGCGGGTAACCGTCGTGACCCGAGTAGGATTGAGCCGGAGTCGCGGGTCAGGGTCGGCGAGGCGCCGCGTCCACGGTGCCACGGGGAACACGAGCTTGTGTTCGAGCACGAAGAGCGCGCCCACCAGACCCCCGTAGGCGAGGAGGAGGACGGCGAGGGCGGACGTGGCGACGCGGCGCGAAGTGAGCGTCAGAGAGGGTGAAAGCGCTGGCCGCTGGAGGCCATGGCCTCCAGCACCGGAGCCGGCGCGAAGCGGGCGCCGTGGGCGGTCGCCAGGCGGGTGAGGGTCTCGACGACATTGCTGGCGCTGAGATCGTCGATCAGCCGGAGCGGACCTCCACGGAACGCCGGAAACCCGATCCCGAAGATCGCGCCCACGTCGCCGTCGCGCGCGCTCTGCACGACCCCCTCGGCATAGGCCATCGCCGCCTCGTTGAGCATGAGGTACACCAGGCGCCGCTGGACGTCCTCGTGGGCAAAACCCTCGAGCGGCTTCACGCCGAGAATGCGGTAGACCCGCTCGTCCACGCCGGTCTTGTGTCCCTCGTGATACACGTAGAACCCGCGCGAGTTCTTCCGGCCGAGCCGCTCGTCCTCCAGCATGCGCCCGATCAGCGCCGGCGGCGCCATCCGCTCGCCGAACGCGGCGTGCATGACCTGCGACGCTTTCTGTGCGACGTCCAGCCCGACTTCGTCCATGAGCGCGACCGGTCCGACCGGAAAGCCCCAGCGGGTCATCGTCCGGTCGATCAGCTCTACCGGCACGCCCTCCTCGACCAGCACGCCGGCCTCGTTGAGATAGGGCGAGAGGATCCGGTTCACCCAGAAGCCGGGATGGTCGCGGACCACGATCACCGTCTTTCCCATCGCCCGACCGAACCGGACCACCGAGACGGCGGTACGGGCATCGGTGAGGTCGGTCGGGATCACCTCGAGCAGCGGCATGCGCTCGACCGGCGAGAAGAAATGCATCCCGATCACCCGCTCCGGCCGGGCGGCGCCTGCGGCAATATCGCGGATCGGGATCGTCGAGGTGTTAGTCGCGAAGATGGCCTCGGGACGTATCTCCGCCTCTACCTCCGCGAGCACGCGCCGCTTGACGGCGAGATCCTCGAACACCGCCTCGATTACGAGATCGGCCCGGGTGAAGCCGCTGTAGTCGGCGCTCCCCGAAAGCAGGGCGGCGAGGCGCTGATGCTGCGGGCGGGTGAGCCGGCGCCGTCGGAGCCGTTCGTCGAGGATCCCGAGCGCGACCTTGAGCCCTCGCCCCACTCGCGGCAGCTCGGAGTCCTTGAGACGGGATTCGACCTCGGCGTTGAGCACGGCGGTCCCGGCGATGGCCGCGCCCATGAACCCCGAGCCGACGACCCCGAGCCGGTGGATCGGAATCGGCGTGACCTCGAGGCCGGGCGGCACCCCGTCGTCCTTCTTGAGCGCGGTGGTCGCGAAGAAGATCCGGACGAGATTCCGGGAGACCGGCGTGACCGCGAGTGCCCCGAACCGCTCCCGCTCGGCTCGGTATCCTTCGAGCGGCCCCTGCTCCAGACCGATCCGCACCGCCTCGAGCGCGGCGAGCGGAGCTGGGTAATGTCCGCCGGTCTTCTTGAGGACCTGCTTCCGCGCCATGCGGTAGACGATCTGGCGGCCCATCGGCGTGCCGTCCAGCAGCGCGCCGGCCGGTCCCCCCGGTCCGGTCCGACGCGGGATGCCCTCCCGGGCCAGCCGGTCCGCAGCTCCGAGCGCCACCTTCCGCAGGATGCTCTTCGGCACGACTTCGTCCACCATCCCGAGCTTGAGCGCTTTCTGCGCCCGCTCCGTCTTGCCTGCGAGAATGATGTCGAGCGCGGCCCGCGCGCCGATGAGCCGGGGCAGGCGGACGCAGCCGCCGGCTGCCGGCAGCAATCCGAGCTGGACCTCGGGGAGGCCGATCTGGGTCTTGGGGGAATCGCTGGCGACGCGCCAATGACAGGCCAGCGCGAGCTCACAGCCGCCGCCGACGCACGCGCCGTGGATCGCCGCGACGACCGGCTTGGGGAACTGCTCCACCCGGTCCATCAGGTCCTGGCCCCGGCGACTGAGCGCTTCGGCCTCGGCCGCGGACGTGAGCCGGGTGAACTCCTCGATGTCGACGCCCGCGATGAAATTGTCGGGCTTGCCCGAGATGAGCACGATCGCGCGTACCGCGCCGTCGCCGCGCAGTTGCTCGATCAGCACCTCCCACTCGTCGATCAACCCGCTGGTGAGCTTGTTGACGGGCTCACCCGGCAGGTCGAGCGTGACGACGGCGAGGCCGCAGTCGACTGTGGTGCTGAATGCGGGCCCGTTCACCGCTGACCGTTCACCGTTTACCGTCTTTCCAGGACCATTGCGTACCCCATCCCCCCCTGCGCGCAGATCGAGATGAGCCCGAACTGCACGTCCCGGCGGCGCATCTCGTTCGCGAGCGTGGTCACCAGCCGCGCGCCCGTGGCCCCGAACGGGTGCCCGATCGCGATCGAGCCGCCCATGACGTTGGTCTTCTCCCAGTCCACTTCGCCGACCGGACCCGGCAGCCCCAGGCGATCGGCCCACACGGGGGAAGCCCAGGCCTGCACGTTGGAGAGCACCTGCGCCGCGAACGCTTCGTGGATCTCGACCAGACCTAGATCGCCCCAGGTGATTCCGGCCCGCTCCAGCGCCTGCGGTACCGCGAGGGCGGGCCCCATCAGCAGCTGCCATCCCGGGTCTACTGCCGTCGCCGCATAGCTGCGCACGAAGGCGAGCGGCTCGTAGCCGAGCGCCCGCGCCTTTTCTTCAGCCATGAGGAGCACCATGGCGGCTCCGTCAGTGAGCGGCGAGGCGTTCCCGGCGGTCACGGTGCCGTAGCGTCGGTCGAACACCGGCTTGAGCTGGGCCAGCACCTCTAGGGTCGTGTCCGGCCTGATTCCGTTGTCGCTCGTCGCCACCACGTCCATGGCGGCGCCGCCGAACCATGGGACGATCTCGGAGGGGAGACGCCCGTCCGCGGTTCCCGCCGCCGCTCGCTGGTGGCTCATCGCCGCGATCCGGTCCTGGTCCTCCCGGGCGATGCCGTTCTCCTTCGCCATCTTCTCCGCCGACTGTCCCATGGATTCGCCCGTGGACGGCTCGGCGATCGCCGGCGTGACGGGAATGAGATCGCGCGGCCTCAGCCGGCTGAAGGCGGCCAGGCGGCCGCCGACCGTCTTGGCCTTGCTCGCCTCCACCAGGATCTGGCTGAAGCGGCGTGAATGAAGGATCGGAATGTCAGAGAGCGACTCCACGCCGCCCGCGAGGATCGTGTCGGCGTGCCCCAGAACGATCTGATCGGCGGCGCTGGAGACGGCCTGGGCGGCGGAGGCGCAGGCCCGGTTCAGGGAGTACGCCGGCACGCCGGGGGGAAGCTGGGGCAGGAGGCTCACCTCTCGCGCCACGTTGGGAACGAGCACAGAGGGAATGACCTGGCCGATGATGACCTGGTCGATCTCCTTCCCGTCGATCTCGGTGCGGTAGAGCAGCTCCTTCGCGGCGTGGCGGGCGAGCTGCACGGCGGGGACGTCCTTCAGGATGGTGCCGCTCTTGGCAAACGGGGTTCGGACCCCGGCCACGATGGCGACCCGTCGGCCCGTTATCATTGTACCCGGCGGGCCACGATGCTGGCGACCGCGCGCCAGCGCTCGGCATCTACGGGCTCCAGCACCTCCCGGCCGTGCACCACCTCCAGCGGCCCGACCAGTTGGGCCAGCTCGCCAGGTTCCAGCAGATGGTCACCGCTCTGTGGGCCCCACCCGAGCTCGCGCTGGGCGTGGAGAAAGGTCTCCATGATCAGGACGCCGCCTGGCGCCACACACGCCACGACGTCGGACATCCTGGCCCGGTCGAGATAATTGAACAGGAGGACGACGTCGAACTCGCCGAAGCGGGGCCAGGAGGTCTCGAGGTCCACGTCCCGGAGCTCAACGGAGAGGCCGGGGGAGGCCGCGAGGTCGCGTGCGGTCGCCAGCTTCTCGGAGTCCCGATCCACGCCTAGTACCGTTGCCCCCAGGGCCGCCGCGGCCAGACTGTGGCGTCCCTCGCCGCACGCCAGGTCCAGCACCCGCGCCCCGGGACGGATGAAATGAGCCTGCCAGAAGAACCAGGTGCTCGGGCGGGGGACGCGGGCAACCGGACTCAGGGGCAAAGGCCCTCCTCACGCCGGCCGGCGCTCGAGGCCCTGGGCGCCCGGCCGGTCGATCTGCTGGTCATCGGTGGCGGCATCACCGGGGCGGGAATCGCCCGGGACGCCGCGATGCGGGGGCTCGCCACCGTGCTCGTCGAGCAGGGTGACCTCGCCTCCGGCACGAGCTCCCGGTCGAGCCGGCTGGTCCATGGCGGCCTCCGGTATCTCGAGCAAGGCCAGCTGCGGCTGGTGTGGGAAGCGAACCGGGAGCGACGCGTCCTGCTCGGCATCGCCCCGCACCTGGTCCGGCCGCTCCCGTTCGTTTTCCCCCTGCATCGCGGCGACCGGCTCTCACTCGGGCGCCTCGCGGCCGGCATGTGGGCCTACGACCTGCTGGCGCTGTTCCGCAATGTGGCCGCGCACCGCATGCTGGGCAAGCGTGCCCTGCTCGAGCGCGAGCCGACGGTCCGCGAGCGCGGCTTACTCGGCGGCGCCCGCTACTTCGACGCCCAATGCGATGATGCCCGTCTGGTCGTCGCCACCGCCCGTTCGGCCGCCCTGCACGGCGCCGTGATCGCCACGTACACGGCGGTCGAGGATCTCGAGTGGGCGGCCGACCGTGTGATCGGCTTGCGGGTCGTCGACCGGCTGAGCGGGGCGCGCGGGACCCTCCGTGCGGCGGCGTTGGTGAATGCGACCGGACCGTGGGTCGACCGTCTGCGGGACCTCGAACAGCCCGGCTGCGATCCGCTGCTCCGGCCGACCAAGGGGGTACACGTCGTCGTCCCCCGCGATCGTCTGGGACACCGCGAGGCCATCACCTTCCTGAGCCCGATCGACGGGCGGGTCATGTTCGCGTTGCCGTGGGGTGATCTCTCCTACGTCGGGACGACCGATACCGATACGACGGAGTCGCCCGATGAGACAACTGCTTCCACCGACGACATCGTCTATCTGCTCCGCTCGGTCAACGCCCAGTTCCCCAACGCGCGTCTCGGGGTAGACGACGTGCGCGCCACGTGGGCCGGGCTGCGCCCCCTGCTCGCCCCCGCGGACCGGGGCGCCCCCTCGAGTCGGTCCCGGGAGCACGCGATAGTGACCGGCCGGGGGGGGATGGTGACGGTCGCCGGCGGCAAGCTCACGACCTATCGCGTGATGGCCGCGGAGGTGGTGGACCGGGTGCTCGCTGAGCTGGCCCGGCGCGGCGTGACGATTCGTGCCGGCACCGCCCGGACCGACGAGGAGCCGCTCCCCGGCGGCGAGACCGCCGAGCTGGAGCCGTTCCGGGAGCGTGCGGGGGAGATCGGGCTATCGCCCGCCACGGCGGACCATCTCGTCCGGCACTACGGTACCGAATCGGCAGGGATCGTGAACCTCGCCGCCATTCACCGCGGGCTGCAGCGCCCGCTTCACCCCAAGCATCCCGCGATCGAGGCGGAGGTGGTGCACATCGCCCGCCGGGAGCTGGCGTACCGGGTTGAGGACGTCCTTGTCCGGCGCCTGCACCTGTACTACGAGACGGGGGATCACGGGGCGGCGGCGGCGGCGCGGGTAGCCGAGCTGGTTGGCGAGGAGCTGGGGTGGGACCCCGGCCAGGTCCAACGGGAGGTCGAGGAGTACCGGCGTTTCGTGGCCCGGACGGCACGGGGGGCGCCGGGGCAGCCAGCTTAAACCCAAGGCGCGTCACGGTAGTGGGTGCCCACTACCCGCGTCATCCTCGAGGTGACCGCGGCTCGGACTGGCCGTTATCTTTCGCGGGCTCGCATCTTTTGTCGGTGGGGTGGGTCGTGGACATCAACGTATTCGAGACCGCCAACGCCGGGTTCGCCCAGGCGATGTACGAGGAGTTTCTGCGCGACCCGAACGCGGTCGGCGTGGAATGGCGGCGGTTGTTCGAAAGCGGTGTGACGGGCGTGCAGCCGAACGGCGATGGACGGCCGTCGGCTCACGCCGAACCGCCCACCGCGGCACTCGCCGCGCCGGCGGCCCCTCTCCGCATCGCGGATCCCGGCACCGCGCCCGAGCCGCCGTCGGTGCGCCGGCCGCCCGGTGAGCTGCCTGCGGCCGCCTCCCCGATCAAGGGGCCGGCGGCGAAGCTCGTCACCAACATGAACGAGAGCCTCTCGGTTCCCACCGCCACGACCTTCCGGGTGCTCTCGGTCGCGACGCTCGAGGCCAGCCGGCGCGAGCTGAACGCCGGGCTCCAGGCCGCGGGGCGCAAAGAGAAGCTCTCCTTCACCCACCTCATCGCTTTCGCCCTGGTCCAGGCGGCCAAGCGCCATCCGGTGATGACGCATACCCTCCTCGTCCACGAGGGGACGCCTTATCGGGTCCAGCCGGAGGGCATCGGCCTTGGACTCGCGGTGGACGTCCAGCGAAAGGACGGCAGCCGGGGTCTCGTGGTGCCGGTGATCAAGCGCTCCGACACGATGGATTTCGCGAGCTTCCTCGCCGCCTACGAGGGGCTGGTGGACAAGGCCCGGACCAACCGGCTGATGCCGGACGACTTCACCGGCTCGACCATGCAGCTCACCAATCCCGGTGGGCTCGGGACGGTGGCGTCCGTGCCACGGCTCATGGCCGGGCAGGGCAGCATCATCGCGGTCGGCGCGATCGGTTATCCGGTCGAGTTCAGCGCCGTGCCAGAGGAAAAGCTGCGCGATCTCGGCATAAGCAAAGTCATGACCGTGACCAGCACGTACGACCACCGCGTCATCCAGGGCGCAGAGTCGGGCAGCTTCCTCGCCACGCTCGATCACCTGCTCCAGGGCGAGGAGCATTTTTTCGACACGGTCGCCGAGAGCCTCCAGCTTTCCGCGGTCAGCTACCGCCTCGCCCCGGCGTCTACCCAGCTGCCCAGAGCGCCCGAGACCGTCGCGCCGGACATGCTGTACCACGTCGCGGCGGCGATGGCGCTGGTCAAGGCGTTCCGCACCCACGGGCATCTCGCCGCGCGGGTCGATCCACTCGGCACCGAGCCGGTCGGCGACCCGGCGCTGGACCTCGGCCCCCTTGGCCTCACGCCGGAGGTCATGGCCGCGATCCCGTCGAAGGTGCTGCGGGTGTACGTGCCCGGCCGGACGCTCGCCGATTCCTATCCGTATCTCCAGCAGACGTACTGCGGGACCCTCGGCTACCAGATCGAGCACATCACGAGCCATCAGGAACGCGTCTGGCTGAGGGAGAAGATCGAATCGGGCGCCTTCCGCACGCCCCTTTCCGTCGACGAGAAGAAGCGCCTCCTCGCGCGCCTCACCAAGGTCGAGACGCTCGAGCGGTTCCTGCACAAGGCCTACCTCGGCCACAAGCGGTTCTCGATCGAGGGCGTCGACATGCTGGTGCCCATGCTCGACCTCACCCTCGAGCTCGCGGCGGCCGACCGGGGGCGCGAGGTCGTGATCGGGATGGCGCATCGCGGACGGCTCAACGTGCTGGCGCACATCATCGGGCGGCCGTACGAGACGATCTTCGCCGAGTTCGAGGGCGGACGCTTCGTGGAAGGAAACCAGTTCACGCCCGAGGGCGGCACCGGCGACGTCAAGTATCACCACGGAGCCGAAGGGGCCTTCTCCCTTCCCAACGGGAAGTCGATCGCCGTGACGCTGTCGCCCAACCCGAGCCATCTCGAGTTCGTCTCGCCGGTCGTAGACGGCCGGGCCCGCGCCACGCAAACGCTGCGGAAGGGGCGGAACGCCCATCACGATGCCGCGGTGGCGCTCCCGGTACTCATCCATGGCGACGCGGCGTTCGCGGGGCAAGGCGTCGTAGCGGAAACGCTCAACCTGAGCGCATTGCCGGGGTACGGGGTCGGCGGCACACTGCACATCATCACCAACAACCAGGTGGGCTTCACCACCGACATGGAAGACGCGCGCTCGACCCGGTACGCCAGCGATCTGGCGAAGGGCTTCGACGTGCCGATCATCCACGTGAACTCGGACGACCCGGAGGCCTGCCTCTCCGCCGTCCGCCTCGCCATGGCCTATCGGGAGCACTTCCGGCGCGACGTGCTGATCGACCTGGTCGGCTATCGCCGGCACGGGCACAACGAGGGCGACGAGCCGACCTACACCCAGCCGTTGATGTACGAGCGGATCAAGCAGCTGCCGCCGGTGCGGGTGCTCTACGCGGAGCAGCTCGCGGCCGAGGGCGTGCTGCCGCGGGAGGAGGCCGATCGGCAGGCGGAGGCGGTGTACGAGCGCCTGGTGCAGGCGCAGCAGCACTTCCGGGCGAGCTTGGGGAAGGGCACGATCCCGGAGCCCAAGAAGCAGCCGGGCGCCGGCCAGGAAGTGGTGACCGCGGTGCCGGCCGAGACCCTCACCGGGCTCAACGAGCAGCTGCTCACCTGGCCCAGCAGCTTCACGATCAACCCGAAGCTCCGCAAGCAGCTCGAGCGCCGGCGTGGCGTGATGGGACCCGAGGGCGGCATCGACTGGGCGCACGCCGAGGCGCTTGCGCTGGCGTCGCTCTTGGTGGACGGAGTGCCGGTTCGGCTCACCGGACAGGATACCGAACGGGGCACGTTCAGCCAGCGGCACCTCGTGCTGCACGACGCCAAGACCGGCGAGCGGCTCGCGCCGATCCAGCGGCTGCGCGGCGCGGTGGCGCCGCTTGAGATCCACAACAGCCCGCTCTCCGAGCTGGCCACGGTCGGCTTCGAGTACGGTTACAGCGCGGCCGCCTCTGAGGCGCTCGTGCTCTGGGAAGCGCAGTTCGGCGACTTCATCAACGGCGCGCAAGTCGTCGTGGACCAGTTCCTTTCGGCGGGGCTCTCGAAGTGGGGGCTCACCACCCGGCTCACGCTGCTCCTGCCGCACGGTTACGAGGGCCAGGGTCCCGAGCATTCGAGCGCGCGTCTCGAACGGTTCCTTCAGCTGGCAGCGGAAGGCAACATCCGCGTGGCCAACCCGACGACGCCGGCGCAGTACTTCCATCTGCTGCGGCGCCAGGCCCGGCGCACGCGCCAGCGGCCGCTGATCGTGATGACCCCAAAGAGCCTGCTTCGCCATCCGCTCGCGGCCTCGCGGCTCGACGAGCTCGCGAACGGGTCGTGGCATCCGGTGCTGGACGATCCGTGGGCCACTGCCGAGCGGGCGTCCGCGGTCACCCGGCTGGTTCTGTGCACCGGAAAGATCTACTACGATCTCCTGCCGGAGGCGGACAAGCTGGGTGATCGGCGCCCTGCGATCGTCCGCGTGGAACAGTTGTACTCCTTCCCGTGGCCCGAGAGCCGCACCGTGCTGGCGCGCTACCCCCGGCTGCGGGAGCTGGTCTGGGTACAGGAGGAGCCGCGCAACATGGGCGCCTGGTCGTACCTCGAGCCCAGGCTCCGGGAACTGTTGCCGGCGGGGGCAGCCCTTCACTACGCCGGCCGGCCCGAGCGGGCGAGCCCGGCGGAGGGTTACCCGGCCGCGCACGCGGCGGAGCAGGCCAGGATCGTTGCGGAAGCGCTGGACCGAGGCGAGGGCAGGGAGTAGCGCTTGTCCGGCTCGAGCTCCGGCGCCGTCTTCCTGGATCCGACCGGGACGCGATGGCGCCGGATCCGGCGAATCGCGCTCGCGGTAGGAATCGCCACCACCGTCCTCGCCCTGGTCGTGGTGGTAGGCGTGCTGGTCCCTCCGCTGCTTCCGCTCTGGTCGGGCGACGTCACCGCCCTCACCTCCGCCGCTCCGCACGCTGCCGCCACCTCACGCCAGGCGCGGGAGCGCCTCGCCGCCCGCCGGCGGCTGCTCCTCGCGCTGGGCAATGGCCGGCAGTCACCCGCGGGCGTCCGTCCCGAGTTCCTCCCGATCAAGCCGCAACGGCGCGTCGCCCGGGCTCGCTCCAAGAGCGATCTCGCGCCGGCAGGCGCACCAATCACCGCCGGGTTCTACGTCAACTGGGACGACAACTCCTTCGCCTCGTTCGCAGCGCACGCGCAGGACCTGGACTGGGTGGTCTGCGAGTGGGCGTTCGTGGTCCCGTCGGGCGACTCGCTCCGCCTCGCGATCGACCGCCGCGTGCTGTACACCGCCGAGCAGCAGCCCGAAGGCCACCGCCCCCTCGTCTTTGCCATGGTGAGCAACTACGACTCGACCCGCTCGGGCTTCGACGCTCGGCGCCTTCGGCGGCTGCTGGGGTCGCCCGCAGCGCAGCGCCGGGTGCTCGACCAGCTCACCGACGCTGTCACCCGCTACGGCCTGGCGGGAGTGACGGTGGACTTCGAGAACGTCCCCGACGATCTCCACGGGACCGTGGTGAGCTTTGTGCGGCGCCTGAACGCGGCGCTCGACCAGGTCGATCGACTCACGACCGAGGCGCTGCCGGTCGATCTGGCCGGCGCCTGGCTGGAGCGCTATGCGGCCGCGAACGATCTCGTGTTTCTCATGGCGTACGACGAGCACTATGGAAAGGGTGACGTAGGCCCGGTGGCCAGCCAGGGCTGGTACGTGAAGGCCGCCCGGCAGGCACTGGAGCACGTGCCCCCGGACAAGACGATTCTCGCCGTGGGTGCCTACGGGTACGACTGGAACGACGCCGAGCCCGACGCCTCCGGCACCGAGATGACCTTTCAGGACGTGATGACGGCGGCTCGCGACCACGGGACCGCCGTGCGCTTCGACTCGGTGTCACTCAATCCCTACTTGGCGTGGACCGACCCCGACTCGACCGACCACGTCGTGTGGTTCCTCGACGCGGCGACGGCCTACAACCAGCGGCGCGCCGGCAACGCGCTCAAGGTCGCCGGCCAGGCAGTGTGGCGGCTCGGATCCGAAGATCCGGCGGTGTGGGGGGTCCTGGGCCGGCGGGCCGGCGCGGACCCGTCCACCGCCATCCGGAACATCCCCGCGGGCTACGACGTGCAGATGGAAGGAACCGGCGAGCTGCTCCGGATCGTGGGACGCCCGGCGCAGGGGCTGCGGGAAGTACAGCTCGACCCGGGCACCGGCCTCGTGGCGGACGAGCGTCTGACCCGGCTCCCCTCGCCCTGGGTGGTTCGCCGGTACGGCGCGTCGGCGCACAAGGTGGCGCTGACGTTCGACGACGGCCCTGACGGTACCTGGACGCCGATGATCCTCGACACGCTCCGGAGCCGGGGCGCGCCGGCGACGTTCTTCGTGATCGGGGTGAACGCGGAGCGCCACATCCCGCTCCTCCGGCAGATCGTGGCCGAGGGGCACGAGGTGGGGAATCACACATTCACCCACCCCAACCTGGCGCTCACCCCCGCCTTCGTCACCCGGCTCGAGCTCGACGCGACCGAGCGGTTGCTCGAGGCCGTGCTCAACCGGCGCTCGCTGTTCTTCCGCCCGCCGTACTTCGGCGACGCCGAGCCGACGACAGCGGACGAGCTGGTGCCGGTCGGGCTCGCGACCGACCTGGGCTACGTCACGGCCGGGCTCCATGTGGACTCCGAAGACTGGACGGAGCCCGGGGCGGAGACCATCCTCCGCAACGTTCTCGACACCCGGGCCCGCGGCAACGTCGTGCTGCTCCACGACGGTGGCGGCGACCGGAGCGGAACGGTGGCCGCCCTCGGCCCGATGATCGACTCGCTCCGCGCGCGCGGCGACACGCTGGTGCTGTTGTCGAGCCTGGCCGGCATCCCGCCCGAAGCGGCGATGCCGACGCTCCCGCCGACCAGTGCGATGGCGCGAATCGCGGAGCTGGCGCTCTTCGGGCTCCTCGGCGGCGCCGAGCTGAGCCTGTACTGGGTATTTCTCGTGGCCGTCGCGCTGGGCATCGGCCGGCTGGTGTGGATCCTGGCCCTCGCCACCGTGCAGCGCCTCCGGGAGCGCCCCACCCCGCCCGACCCGTTCAGTCCCTCAGCGAGCATCATCGTGCCCGCGTACAAGGAAGAGAAGGTCATCACCGCGACGATCAGGAGCCTTCTGACCCAGGACTTTGGCGGCCCGCTCGAGATCGTCGTCGTGGACGACGGCTCCCCCGACCGGACGTACGACGTGGCGCAGGAGGCCTTCGGGACCGACCCGCGGGTGCGGATCTTCCGCAAGCCGAATGGCGGCAAGGCAAGCGCGCTCAACTTCGGGATCGCGCGGGCTCAGGGCGAGATCGTCGTCTGCCTGGACGCGGACACCGTTTTCGAGCCGCCGACCCTGCGCATGCTGGTGGAGCCGCTCCGTGACCGTCGCGTCGGTGCGGTGGCGGGAAACGCAAAGGTTGGCAACCGGGTCAATCTGGTCACACGCTGGCAGGCAGTGGAGTACGTCACCAGCCAGAACCTCGATCGCCGGGCCTTCTCGCTGCTCAATGGGATCACAGTCGTACCGGGTGCGGTGGGGGCCTGGCGGAGGTCGCTGGTGGAGGAGGTCGGTGGGTTCAGCGACGACTCGCTGGCGGAGGATCAGGACCTCACGCTCACGATTCGGCGGGGCGGCTACCGGATCGCCTACGCGGACCGGGCCATCGGCTGGACCGAGGCGCCGGATACGCTTCGGACGCTCGCCCGCCAACGGTTCCGCTGGTCCTTCGGCACCCTTCAGTGCGCCTGGAAGCACCGGGACGTCCTCTTCCGGCCGCGATACGGATCACTCGGCCTCGTGGCGATGCCGAACGTGTGGATCTTCCAGCTGCTGTTGCCCGCGATCTCGCCGCTGGCTGACCTGCTGTTCCTCTGGAGCCTGGTGTCGGTATGGCTCGTGAAAGCCGAGCACGGGGCGACCTATGCGCTCACCAACCTGGAGCACGTCCTCACTTTCTACGCGGTCTTCCTGCTGGTGGACTGGCTGGCGGCCGTGGCTGCGTTCCTGCTGGAGCCGGAGGAGGATCGCTCGCTCACCTGGCTGATCTTCCTCCAGCGATTCGCCTACCGGCAGGTGATGTACTGGGTGGTGGTGAGGGCCTTCGTGGTGGCCGCGCGCGGGCGGCTGGTCGGCTGGGGGAAGCTGGAGCGGAAGGCGACGGTGCAGGTCCCCGCGTAGGGTGAAACGAAACCGGGCCCTTTCGGGCCCGGTGCGCAGCGTCCGGTCGGTTACTGACCGACGGCCCAGCGTACTGCCGGCGTTTCTTTCTCGAGGAGCGGTCGCTCCGAGGCCTTCCGAGCCAGCTCCTTGAGCGGGTCGGAGAGGTGGTCGCCGTAATGCAGGAGGAACACCCCACGCGAGCGCTTCATCATCAGAAACGCGACCAGTGGGGTGTCGGCCTTGGCCGCGTTGCAGGCCGAGCAGGCCAGGACGAGGTTGTCCGGCCGGTCGTAGGCGGTCTGGCCCCGGCGGGGGCGCACATGATCCAGGGTGATGGCGTCCGAGTGCGTGGTCGTCCCGCAATAAGCGCAGACGGAGCCATGCTGGGCAAGCAGCCATTCACGATGGGATTGCATGGAGCGGCCGGGAGAGCGGCGAAGAGCGGTGGAGGGACCTCTGGAGGAACTGTGTCGAGCTCTGGGTCTCACAAATCACACGGTTTAGGGTTCAACTGTGGGCCCACCTGTTTGCCGGGCCCATTATCCAACAACGCATAAAGATAGCAAGTTCAGCGCCAAACCGCATGCCCAACCTCCCCAATCCCGCAGTCCGGCGGCCCCCTAGGCTGCCCCAGCTCGCGGTGGCCGTTACGGCCATTCTGGCCTGGCTGGCCCCCCTGCTCGGCGGGTGCCGGGCCCGGCCCGGCGCCGCCGATGCCACCGGCATGCAGGCCGTCACCCAGGTCATCGACTCCTACCTCGACGCCTACCGCCGGAATGACGCGGACGCGATTGCCGGGCTCTACGCCAACGATGCCGTCCTCCTGCCGCCCGGGCACCCCCTGGTCCGCGGACGCGATGACATCCGGGCCTACTGGAAGCGGGGGATGGAATCGGGGTTCGCGATGGACACCGTCCGGATCGAGGTGGCGCCGGGGTCCGGATACGTCGTCGGGCGCTACTACGTCCCGCCGAACGGGGATGATGACGCCGAGACGGGGAAGTTTGTGATCGCGCTCCGGCGGGACGCTGACGGCGTTTGGCGTATCACCGCGGACATCTGGAATGCCGACGCTGACGACGACAACGAGCCCTCCCCGGCGGACAGCGCCACCCCACCCGTAGCCTAGCTCACCGCCTGGCTCACCGCTTCGAGACCATCGCCCAGAGCCCGTAGAACAGGAGGGCGGTGGCGGTCCATCCCACCACACTCCAACGTCGGAAGACGCGCCCGAGACCGGCTTCGTCAGCCGGGTCGATCCGCTCGAGATGCCATTGGTCGGGAAGCAGGAAGGCGAGCCAGAGAGCCGTGCTGACGACCAGCGCGGCGATCCCCTGCCGGAGCCAGGGAGTGTCGGCGATGGTGTACCCCCCGGCCCGGACGAGCAGCACGCCGGACACCACCAGCATGGCGGCGCCGGCCAGCGTGAACACCAGATCGGTCCAAAGGATGGCGCGGGCCACCGGGCGGAATGGGACCTGCTTGCGGGCCCGGTACAGGTAAAGTGCCCAGAATCCCGTCACCGTCACGTTCCCCAACAGCAGCACCGCTCCAGCCACGTGAACCATCCGCAGCAGGGCCGGGTCAGCCATTGCGGGCCTCGAATGGTCCGCGCAGCAGGCCGAGAGCGTGACGGAACCGGTCCATCCGCTTGTTGATCGAGAGCGGGCCGGCGACGATCGTGCGGAACGCCCCGACGGTCTCCGTCCGCAAGAGCCCGTCCAGGGCATCGATCGCCGCCAGCAGGTCGCGCTCGAGCACCGGCGCCATCTGGCGGCGGGAAGCGTACTCACCCGGGCCGACCAGTCGAGACTGGCCGAGCCACGCGAACGCCTCGGGCAGCTGCTCCCCCAGATGGACGTAGCGAAAGGCGACCGGGCAGACCCTGACGTGGCCATCGTGTCCGAGGGCAAGGGCGGCCGCCCCTCGCTCGAGCCGCGCCGGCCGCTCCGCCTGCGGCCGCCGAGCCCCCTGGGGGAAGATCCACAGCCCGGCGTTGGCGCGGAGACAGTCCCGGGCAGCCGCTAGATCCTCGTACGCTGCTCGCGGCGAACTCCGGCGGATCGGTAGCGCGCCGGCAAGCCGGAAGGCGCCGTACCGCTCGAGGTTGGCGGCGTCCATGAGGATGTGGACCCGAAGGCCCAGCTCGCGCCCCACCACGAACGCGAGGAGTCCGTCCCACCAGCTCGTGTGATTGGCTATGAACAGCGTGGGAACGGAGCGGTCCCAGCAGTCGGCGTCGCTCGTCGATGCGAGTCGGGTTGTGGCGAAATGCTTTGCGAGCTGGGAGCGGAAATAGCGGTCGAATGCCCGGACCGCGAGCGGCCTGGGCGGCCGATACGGCCGGCTCCCGAGCGGGCGAAGGTTCAGGCGGATCGCTCCGAGAGAGAGGAACAGGTCACCCGCGGGCGTTCGGCCCACCAGGCGCGGCTTAGTATCAGCAGTTTGCGCGGCGTCGAGACGTAGGCGCGCGCCCGAAACACATCATAGTCCAGCTCCTCGATGGCGTCGAGAATGCCGGCGTAGGTCTGCTGGAGCAGACGGACGGTGAGCCGTGAGCCGTCGTTCGGGAAGAGCCGGACCACGCCGGACCCCGACTGGAAGTGTCGCCGGGCTCGCTCGACCTGAAAGCTCATGAAGCGGCGGAACCTCGGAGTGGCTCGGCGCTCCTCCAGCGCCGCTCGGTCGAGACCGAAGCCGCGCAGCTCGTCCGCCGGCAGATAGACGCGCCCGGCGTCCAGATCCTCTCCCACGTCGCGGAGCACGTTGGTGAGCTGCATCGCGACGCCGAGGCGCACGCCCAGCGCCCGGAACCCGTCGGGCGGCGCGCCGAGGACGGGGCCGAGCATGAGGCCGACCCCGCCTGCCACCAGCCGGCAGTACCCCGCGAGTGTCGCGAAGTCCGGCATCGCAACCGGCGCGAGATCGTGCGCCACGCCGTCCAGCAGATCGAGCAGCGGCTCGAGGGGAACGGGGTAGCGGCGGAGCGTGTCGCCCAGGGCGAGCCAGCGCGGATCAGCGGCCGTGCCGCCGCCGTGCAGGTGCCGAACGGTCCGGCCCAGCGCCCTAAGGTCCGCCCGGACGGCGGCAGCCGCGCGCTCGCCCCGGGTGTCCACGAGGTTGTCGGCGTGCCGGCAGTAGTCGTACAGCGCGAAGACGGCCCTTCGCTTCTCGACCGGGAGGAATCGGCTGGCGAAATGGAAGCTCTTCGCCCAGGCCTCGGTCACCCGCTCGGCCGCGTCGTAGGCCCGGTCCAGCGCGCCCGGCCCTGCTGGGGCACCGGGCGGTCTCCCCGGTCCGGCGGCTGCGAAAGTTGGCGTCACGGGCCTCAAGCTAAAGCGCGGCTCGAACCTGCGTCAAAGGCTGGAGGTCCCATCTCCCCACTTATGGGTCTATCTTTCCCCCGCCCGGACGCCAATCCGAAGGAGCCGCCCCCTGACCGTCGAGACTACGCGCCCCCGACCTGCGCGCCCGCACCCGACCGTGCCCGAGACCGACTCCACCTGGATCGCCATTAACGCCGTCCGCGCCCTCGCGATGGACGCAGTCGAGCAGGCCCAGTCGGGTCATCCCGGCACGCCGATGGCGCTCGCGCCCGCCGCGTTCGCTCTGTGGACCCGGTTCCTCAAGCACAACCCTCGAAACCCCGGCTGGCCCGACCGCGACCGCTTCGTCCTCTCCTGCGGGCATGCGTCGATGCTTCAGTACGCGCTGCTGCATCTGGCCGGTTACGACCTCCCACTCGAGGAGATCCGCCATTTCCGCCAGTGGGGCTCCCGGACGCCGGGCCATCCCGAGCGGGGACATGCGCCGGGCGTGGAGATTACGACGGGGCCGCTGGGCCAGGGCATCGGCAACTCGGTGGGCATGGCGATCGCCGAGCGGCTCCTGGCCGACCGGTTCAACCGCCCGGGCTTCGACATCGTTGACCACCGGGTGTGGGCGTTCGTGAGCGACGGGGACCTCATGGAAGGCGTCGCGAGCGAAGCCGCTTCGCTCGCGGGCCATCTCCGGCTCGACAAGCTCACCCTCATCTATGACGATAACCACATCACGATCGACGGCTCGACGTCGCTGGCGTTCTCCGAGGACGTGGGGCGCCGCTTCGACGCCTACGGGTGGCACGTTACGCGAGTCCCGGGCGACGGCAACGACATCGAGGCGATCACTGCCGCGCTCGATGCCGCACGGAGCGAGCGCACGCGCCCATCGCTGGTGATTCTCCGCACCCACATCGCCGATCCGGCCCCGACGAAGCGTGATAGCGCCGATGCACACGGGGCGCCGCTCGGCGCCGACGAGGTGCGCCGGACCAAAGAGATCATGGGCTGGCCCACCGAGCCCGCGTTCTACGTTCCCGAGGCCGCGTACGAGGCATGGCGTCCGGCGGCCGAGACGGGCGCGCTGGCCGAGGCTGCCTGGCAGGAGCGGCTGGAGCGCTATCAGGGCGAGCATCCGGCCGCGGCCGCCGAGCTGGCCCGGCGCCTCGCCGGCGACTTGCCGGCCGGCTGGGAGCGCGCGCTTCCTGCGATCGGGCCGGGCAAGGCTCTCGCCACGCGGCAGGCATCCGCGCAGGCGCTCTCGGCGCTCGTGGGCGTTCTGCCCGAGTTGGCCGGCGGATCGGCCGACCTCGCGGGCAGCACCGGAACCCAGCTCAAGCAGGCCGGAACGCTCGGACCCTCCTCCACCGGCCGCGAGATTCATTGGGGGGTGCGCGAGCACGGGATGGCGGCCGCCCTCAACGGCATCGCCGCCCACGGCGGCGTGCGCCCGTTCGGCAGCACGTTCCTCGTGTTCACCGACTACATGAAGCCGGCGATCCGGCTCGGCGCGCTGATGCGGCTGCCGGTCATCTACGTTGGCACGCACGACTCGATCGGGCTGGGAGAGGACGGCCCGACCCACCAGCCGGTGGAGCAGCTCGCGATGCTCCGCGCGATTCCCGGGATGCTGGTCCTGCGTCCGGCGGACGCGACGGAAACGATCGAAGCCTGGCGCGCGGTCATCGAGCACCGGAGCGGGCCCTCGGTCCTGGTGCTCACGCGGCAGAAGGTCCCGGTGCTCGACCGCACGAGGCTGGCACCGGCCGACGGCGTGGCGCGCGGGGGCTACGTGCTGTGGGACCCGCCCGGCGGGCCCGAAGCGATCCTCATCGGGACGGGCTCCGAGGTGCACGTGGCGCTCGCGGCCGCGGAGCGCCTCCTGGCAGAGGGAATCCGGACCCGCGTCGTGTCGCTTCCGTCGTGGGAGCTGTTCGAGGCCCAGCCGGCCGAGTACCGCGAGTCCGTCCTGCCGCGGGCGATCCGGGCGCGTGTCGGCATCGAGGCCGCCTCCCCCTTCGGCTGGCTGCGCTACGTCACCGACGACGGAATCATGCTCGCGATGGAGTCGTTCGGCGCGTCCGCGCCGTTCGAGCGGCTGTTCTCCGAGTTCCATTTCACCACGGAGCGGGCGGCCGCGGCGGTTCGTCGGCTGCTCGGGAAGGTGACCGCGTGACCCCGAACCCCCTCGTCCAACTGGGACAGCTGGGCCAGAGCCCGTGGTACGACTTCATCACCCGGCACCTCGTCGCTTCGGGCGAACTCGCCCGGCTCATCGCCGACGACGGCCTCCTCGGCATGACGACCAACCCCACGATCTTCGAGAAAGCGGTCACCGGCGGCGACCGTTACGACGCGGAGATCCGCCGCCTTGCCGGCGAGGGGCACACCGCGGCGGAGATTTTCGAGGCGCTCGCCGTTGCGGACGTCCGCGCCGCGTGCGACCTGTTCGCGCCCGTGTACGAGCGCGCGGGCGGTCACGACGGGCTGGTATCCATCGAGGTCTCCCCCGCGCTCGCGAACGATACCCGGGCGACGATTCACGAGGCCGGGCGACTCTGGCGCGCGGTGGGGCGCCCGAACGCCATGATCAAGATTCCGGGCACCCGCGCCGGGCTTCCGGCGATCACGCACTGCATCGGCCAGGGCATCAACGTCAACGTGACCTTGCTCTTCTCGGTGGAGCGCTACGAGGAGGTCATGACCGCGTACGAGGCCGGCCTCGACGGACGGACGGGGCGAGGGCTGCCGCTGGACCGGATCGCGTCGGTGGCCAGCTTCTTCGTGAGCCGGGTGGATGCGAAGGTCGATCCGCTGCTGGATCGCCTCGGCGATCCGGCCGGCGTGCGCGGGCGGATCGCGATCGCGAATGCCTGTCTCGCCTACCAGGCCTTCGAGCGGCGTATTTCGGCCGCGCGCTGGGGCGCGCTCGCGGCGCGCGGCGCGCATCCCCAGCGGCCGCTGTGGGCTTCCACCAGCACGAAGGATCCGCGTTACGCCGATGTTCACTACGTCGAGGCGCTCGTCGCACCCCGGACGGTGAACACGCTGCCGCCCGAGACCTTTGCCGCTTACCGGGACCACGGACGCCCCGACGTGCGGATCCACGCCGGCATCGCGGCCGCGCCGGAGCAGCTGAGGGCCTTGGGTCGGCTCGGCATCGACCTTCGGCGCCTCACGCGTGAGCTCGAGGATGAGGGCGTTGCCAAGTTCGCGACATCCCATGCCGCGGCGCTGGCAGCGGTGGAAGCCAAGGCCGGGGCGCTGGTAGGAGCCAGGCAGTGAAGAGGTAAGAGGATGCTGACGGTCCTCCGCCGCATCTCCCTCACCGGCTGGATCTTCACCGGCATGGCCGCCGGCATTCTCATCGGCTGGCTGGCGCCCGGGTTCGCGGCCGAGCTACGCCCGCTGTCCACCGTGTTCCTGCGGATGATCAAGTCGGTGGTGGTCCCGATCATCTTCGGCACTCTGGTGGTCGGCATCGCGGGCCACGGCGACGACCTGAAGCGGATCGGCCGGCTAGCGATCAAGTCCATCAGCTATTTCTGGCTGATGACGTCAGTGGCTCTCGCCATCGGCCTCCTGGCCGGCAACCTGGTGAAGCCGGGACTCGGCGTGGCGCTTCCGCCCCCCGATCCCCATGCGCCGATCGCGCCGCCGGCGCCCACGACGTTCGGTGGATTCCTCGAGCACATCGTCCCCCGAAGCTTCGTCGAGGCCGCCGCCAACGGCGAGGTCCTCCAGGTCGTCTTCTGGGCCACGCTCTTCGCGCTTGCGCTCACCCAGGTAAAGGGCCGGCCGAAGGAGGTAATGCTCGGATTCGCCGAAGGCCTCATGGAGGTGATGTTCAAGTTCGTCGGCCTGGTCATGAAGTTCGCGCCGATCGGCATCGGCGCCGCCATGGCCGTCACCGTAAGCCACAGCGGGCTCGGCGTGCTGGTGAACCTGGCCAAGCTGATCCTCACCCTCTATGGCGCGCTCTTCGCTTTCGCGCTTGCCGCGCTGCTTCCCGCCGCGCTGCTGACCCGCCTTCCCATCGGGCGCTTCGTCCGGACGGTAAAGGACCCGGCGATCATCGCCTTCACGACCACGTCCTCCGACGCCGCGCTTCCGCTCGCGATGCAGCGCATGGTGGAGTTCGGGGTGCCCAGGCGGATCGTCGCCTTTGTGATGCCGACGGGCTACTCGTTCAACCTCGACGGCTCGACCCTCTATCTCGGGGTGGCCTCGCTCTTCGTGGCGCAGGCCGCCGGCGTAGACCTGACGCTGGGGCAGCAGCTGTTCATGATGCTGACCCTGCTCATCACGAGTAAGGGAATCGCCGGGGTGCCCCGGGCTTCGCTGGTTGTGCTCTCGGGGACGCTCACGGCCTTCGGGCTCCCGCTCGAGGGAGTCGCGGTCATCCTCGGCGTGGACGAGGTCATGGACATGGCCCGGACGATGGTCAACCTCGTGGGCAACTGCCTCGCAACGGCGGTTGTCGCCCGGTGGGAGGGTGAGCTCGCCTTCGCGCCAGACGGACAGTCCGTCGCCGGGCCCCCCGCGCGCTCGCTGGTCCCGGAGCGCCCCGAAGGCTGACGCCGCGGGGCGGGCGGTGTAGGTTTCCCCCGCTCCACAGTCATGATCGCCGCAACCGAGGTCGCCATGCGACGCTTCTGCGTCTGTAGCACCCTGCTCCTTCTCTGCTCGAGCGCCGGAGCCCTCGCCGCCCAGCGCCCCGCAGCACCAGGAAAGGCCGCCACCCCCGCCACACCCGCTCCCGCCCGCTCCGCCCCGATCTCAAACATCCGTTACGACGTGGCCTTCGACTCGGCCATGGCGGCGCGGCGAATCGTGCAGGTGGCTATGGCCTTCGACGTCGGGCCCGGAACGGCTCCGGTACTCCTCTCCATCCCGGCGTGGACGCCGGGGGCCTACGAGATCAGCAACTTCGCGCGTTGGGTTTCGGGGTTTTCTGCGACGGCCGGAGATCGGGCGCTGCTGTGGGACAAGGCGGACCCCGATACCTGGCGGATCCGCTCGACGGGCGCCGGGCGGGTCACCGTGCGCTTCGACTACCTCGCCGACTCGCTCGACAACGCGATGGCCTGGTCCCGGCCGGACTTCCTCCTCTTCAACGGCACCAACCTGTTCCCCTACGCCGAAGGGCGAGGCTTTGACTTCCCCGCGACCGTGAGCCTGCAGACGCCGGCCGATTGGCTGGTGGCGACCAGCATGAAGCCAGCGGGCTCGCCGCACACCTGGACCGAGCGCAACTATCACGATCTCGTGGACATGCCCTTCTTCGTCGGGCGCTTCGATTTCGACAGCTCGACGGTCAACGGCAAGGTGACCCGGCTCGCGACCTATCCGGCCGGCAGTCTCAACGGCGACACCAGGAAGGCCTTCTGGGACCAGGTAGCAAAGGCGATCCCGGCGATGGCGGCGGTGTTCCAGGAGACTCCCTGGGACACCTATACCGTGATGATGATCTTCGATTCGTCCTATGGCGGCGGGAGCGCGCTGGAGCACCAGAGCTCGCACGTGGGGGTCTACAACCCGATGATGATCGGGACGCCTCTCCTCGCGTCGATCACCGCACATGAGATCTTCCACGCCTGGAACGTGAAGCGCCTCCGGCCGGCGGACATGGTGCCCTACGAGTACGACCGCGCCGAGCCGACGCCGTGGCTCTGGGTGAGCGAAGGGATCACCGACTACTACGCCGACCTCGCGTTGGTGCGGGGCGGCATCGTGGACTCGGCCATCTTCATGGGACTCACGGCGGAGAAGATCCAGACGGTCGCCGAGGCGCCGCCCACGGCCCTCGAGGACGCCTCGGTCTCCACCTGGATCCATCCGACGGACGGGAGCAGCTACGTCTACTATCCCAAGGGCTCGCTCGCGGGGCTGCTGCTGGACATCTCGATCCGCGACGCGACCGACAACCGCCGCTCGCTGGACGACGTGATGCGGAATCTGTATCGCACCACCTACAAGGCCGGGCGCGGCTTTACGGGCACGGACTGGTGGGGAACGGTGAGCCGCGCCGCCGGCGGCAGGCCCTTCGCGGACTTCAACGCGCGGTACGTGGACGGACGCGATCCCTATCCATACGACGCGATGCTCGCGCTGGCGGGATTCCGGCTCGCCGCCGATACAATCCGCGAGCCCAGATTGGGCCTGGGCGGCGCAGCCGACTCGGGGGGCGTCCGGATCACAGCGGTGCAGCCCGGGAGTGCCGCGGAGGCCGCGGGGGTGCGCGTGGGCGACGTCCTGCTCTCCCTCGGCGACGTGGCGATCAGCGACCCGAACTTCGGCCCGGCTTATCGGGCGCGGTTCCGGAACGCCGAAGGCCAGGACTTCCCCATCAAGGTGCGGCGGGGAGCCGACACGCTCAGCCTCACGGGCAAGGTCCGGCT
>JBGPPG010000031.1:0-28229 GCA_041488455.1 Gemmatimonadota bacterium | reverse complement strand
GCCCGCACGTAGGCCTCCGCCACCTGGCGGTAGTTCTCCAGGGAGAAGAGCAGCGTGATGTTGACGTTGATGCCCTCGGCGAGGAGGCGCTCGATCGCAGGCCAACCCTGCTTCGTCCCGGGCACCTTGATCATCAGGTTGAGCCGATCCACCTCCGCCCAGAGCCGCCGGGCTTCCGCGATCGTCTTCTCGGTATCGCGGGCGAGCGTGGGGGAGACCTCCAGCGACACGAAACCGTCCCGGCCGCCAGTCGTGTCGTACACCGGGCGGAAGAGATCGGCGGCCTGGCGGACGTCCTCTATCGCGAGCTGCTCGAAGATCTCCAGACCGCTCTTCCGGGATGCGGCGAGAGTTCTCAGCTCGTCGTCGTAGTCGCCGCTCCCGCCGATGGCGTGCTCGAAGATCGTCGGGTTCGAGGTCATGCCGCGCAGGCCGTCGTCAATCAACGACTGCAGCTCGCCCGAGCGCAGCATCCCGCGGCGCAGATAATCGAGCCACACGCTCTGCCCCAGCTTGAGCAGCGCCTGCATGGTCGTTTGCGTGGTTCGTTTGGTCATACCCGGTCCTTCCACTCCTATAGTGGTCATGCCAGCCTGGCCGCGACGGCCGCCGCGCCCAGCAGGCCTACATTCGGGTTCATGATCACGTGCACCGGGATCCGCGAAAGCAGCTCCGCCATCCGCCCCTTGTCCCGGAAGGCTGTCAAAAACGGTCCGCTCTTGAGTCGCTCCGCGATCCGTGGGGCGATCCCGCCCGCGAGGTACACCCCGCCGGTTGCGATCACCGTGAGCGCCAGGTTTCCCGCCTGGGCACCGAGCAGCTCACAGAAGAGATCCAGCGCCCGCTCGGAGAGGCAGTCGGTCTTTGCGAGCCCGTGTCGGCTGATGACCGCCGCGGGATCGTCTTTCTCCATCTCGGCGTGCACAGCCGGCTGCTCCGGCGCTGCGGCGGAGGCGAGAAGATACCGGTAGACGTTGACCATCCCGGCACCCGAGAGCAGTCGCTCCCACGAGACCCGACCGAATTGCTGGCCCAGGAACTGGAGCAGGTCGGTCTGGAGCTTGTTGTGCGGGGCATAGTCGCCGTGCCCGCCCTCGGATGGCAGCACCCGGTAGTGATCTCCCTCCCAGAGCAGGAATCCCTGCCCCAGCCCGGTCCCGGGGCCGATCAGCGCGATCGGTCCCTGCGGCATCGGGCTGCCCTCCTGGAGCGTCGCGAGATCGGCCGGACCGAGTAGCTCGACTCCGTATCCCACCGCGACGAAGTCGTTGATGATCGTGCTGCGGGGAATGGCGATCTCGTCGGCCAGCTTCCGGGCGTTGATAGTCCAGGGAAGATTGGGCGCGGTGCAGTCGTCGCCCACTACCGGGCAGGCTATCCCGAAGCAGGCCCGGTCGGGGCGGCTTGCCAGTCCCTCGCAGAAGCTGCGCACGATCGGGGTGAGCCCCGGATAGTCGCCGCTGGGATACCGGGTCTCCTGGGCGATCCGGGCGGTGCGGCCGTTCATCTCCACCGTAGCAAGCCGCGCATTGGTGCCACCCACGTCGCCGGCAAGCACGATCACCTGCCCACCCTCCGAGCCGTGAGCCGGGACGTGGCGGCGTCATCCAGGAACCACGATCCTCGCCGCGCCAGCTGCGCCGGGATTGCCTTCGGCGCGAGGGGGCCCTCGATGGCGCGTGCCACCATCGCCGCCTTGTCCTCGCCGGTCGCGATCACGGCCACCTGCCGGGCCACCTCGATCACGGGCGGCGTAATCGTCAGCCGCTCGGCCGGCGCCGTTGGCCCCACTACCGGCACTACCAGCCGCTGGCGCTCATCCAGCGCTGCCGAGCCCGGAAAGAGCGATGCGGTGTGGCCGTCGGGTCCCATGCCGAGAAGCAGAATGTCGAGCTGAAGGGGGAGCGAGCGCGCGTAGTCGCGCGCCGCCGCTTCTCGGTCGGAGCGCTCGGCCTCCATGCGGTGAACCCTGGCGGGGGGAATCGGCACGCGCGAGATCAGGGCGAGGTGCACCATGCGATAGTTGCTGTCGGGGTGATCGGGCGGAACGGCGCGCTCGTCGGTGAAGAACACGTCCACCCGCGCCCAATCGATGCTCGACTCCGCCGCCAGCCCCCGATAGACCGGCTCCGGCGTCCGGCCGCCCGCCAGACCCAACGCACACGATCCTCGCTCGGAGATGGCCCGGGTCACCTCGAGCACGAGCCACTGCGCCGCCTGCCGCACCAGCTCCTGCGGATCGGACGCCACGACCAGGTTGGTCATGCCGGGCCCACGGCGATCTCGTGGTCCGACCGGCGTCCCGTCATACGCAGGGTCTGGCCGCATGCTGCGCAGACATTCGCGCGGGAGTGCTGGTCGATGTACTCCCGCACCGCCCGCACGTACTCCGCGTGACTCCACGTGAGCGGCGAGACCGAGAGCGGCTCGCCGGTATAGGGATGCAGCTGCTCCGCCATGGTGCCGGACGGCAAGGCCCGCTGGACAGCCCACTCGAGCAGCTTGAGCCCCGGCGCCAGATCCTCCAGCGTTCGGGCGCGCTGAAGCTGATAGCGTGCCAGCCACATCGTGCAGACGAACCAGGGGTTGCCGGGAACACGCGCCGTGTCCTTTCGCTCCACCTGGTGGTAGTAGTCGTTCTGGTAGCGGGCCAACCCGCCGATGTCCGTCTGCACCCACAGGCGGTCCATGACCTGCTGAAGGGTGGAGGCCGCCTGAGGGTCGTCGGTTGGCAGTGCGCCCAGCAGCACCAGCCCGAAGAGGCTCGCATCCAGGGTCATGTCGAGGGCATAGCCGCTCGCGCCCGGCGTGGCCATCCGTGCGAAGCGCTGCTCGCGCTCGTTCCAGAGCACCGCGCGTGCGCCCTCCAGCATGCGCTCGGCCCCGGCCAGGTACCGCGCCGCGCGCTCGGTCTCGCCGAACTGGGTCGCCAATCGCGCGGCCGCCCGAAGCCCGGCGATCACGGCGGCGACCGTGAAGGCGTGGACGCCCCAGCGCTCCTCCCAGAGGTCATATGAGGGACGAGGCAATCCGGTTCTCTGGTCCACGTAGCTCAGCAGGAAATCGGCGGGCCTGGTGACGAGCCCCCGATAGAACGGGGCGGTCTCTTCGATCCGCTGATACAGGTCGAAGTACTCGCCCAGGGCCCAGATCACCAGCGCGGTCTCGTCCTCCTGAATGGGGAGAACGGATTTACCGTCGCGCACGTAACCGTGCCACGTCGAGGCGAGGCTTCCGTCCGGGTTGTACTTGTGGCGAAGGTAGCCGTGTGGAGAGATGACGCGGGCACAAAAGGCGAGAAAGCGCTCCGGCGCGCCGGCATGGCCCGCGTGCATCAGCGCGCTGGAGACCAGCGCTCCGTCGCGGGGCCAGACATAGGAATAGGTGTCCCGGGCCAGCTCGCTGATGTCGGTATCGTTCGCCGCCAGGATGGCGCCGCTGTGGTCGATCTGAGTGTGGATGATGAGCAGACTCTGTCTGTAACGTTCGATCACCGGCGCGGGCAGGTCGGCGGTACCCCGCCGGTCCTTGTTGACCCAAAGCCTCCAGTAGTTGCCGGTCCGGCGCAGCAGCTCCCCGGGCGTCTTGTCTTTGACGACCTCGTTGATGGTGGACACCTCGTGGAAGTCTCTGGCGGCTGCCATCCAATAGTAGAATTCGCCGGTGGCGCGCGCGGGCACCATGAGTGAAACCCCGAGTGTTGAATCAACCGCGCCTTGCGCCACCGGGTTCCCGCCGAGGACGCCGTCCTCGGCGTCCCGCCAGGTCCCTTCGGCTCCTGCCACCTCCTTGGTCCCGCAGGCGTAGTGCTGCACCCCGATGGTGCCGTTGACCTGGCAGTTGATCAGGAAGTAACGATCATCCTTGTAGTGGAGCAGGGCGTCGGTCTCAGGAGAGTAAAACGCCGTGTCGCCGATTTCGTTTCCTCCGATGCGGAAGTCGTGATGAAGGAAGCACCGGATCTCACGGGGCCGGTCGGCCAGGTTGGTCAGCTGCACGTGGCGGATCAGGACGTTCTCGTAGAAATCCACGGCGTCGTTGCAGAGCAGCTCCACACCCAGCTTCGCGTTCCGCCCCTGCACCTCCGTCACCATGGACGAGTCACTGTAGCGCATCACCGGGGCCCACTCGGCCCCCATCCAGCTGAACTGGTCGTCCACCCAGACCCCGAACCGGAACGGGTGCCCGTTGCCGTGATTCTCCTTGCCCACGTGGGGGAAGTAGATGTCCCGGATACGATAGTCGCGATCGAACATCACCAGCAGCCGGCCGTTGGAGACTGCCAGATCACGTGGCATCGCGACGCACCTCGTCTTCCAGCGCCCTGATCTTGCCGAGCCGCCGCTCGTGGCGCTCCGCGTGGGTGAAGCGGGCGTCCAGGAACGCCCGCACGAGCTCCCGTGCCAGCTCGACGCCGATCACCCGGGCTCCGAGCACCAGGATGTTCATGTCGTCGTGCTCGACGCCTTGATGAGCCGAGTAGGTATCGTGGCAGAGGCCGGCACGGATGCCGGGCAGCTTGTTGGCCGCCACGGAGGCGCCCACCCCGCTCCCGCAGATCAGCACACCCCGCTCCGCCGTACCTGCGAGAATCGCGCGGGCCAGCCACTCCGCCACATCCGGATAGTCCACCGGCTCCGTGCTGTGCGTGCCGAGATCCTTGACCTCGTGTCCCAGCGAGCGGAGCGACGGGATCAGCTCCTGCTTGAGCGCGTAGCCGGCGTGGTCGGCCGCGATCGCGACGATCATCGCGCGGACACCGCCTCCGGCCGCCGCGCGAGCTGGCCCCGTGCGGCCTCGATCACGTGCTCCACCGTGAAGCCGAACTTCTTCTGGAGGTCCTTGAGCGGGGCCGATGCGCCGAACGTCGCCATCCCGATCATGGCTCCAGTCGCTCCCACGTACCGCTCCCAGCCGAACATGCTGGCCTGCTCGACCGAGACCCGCGCGGTGACGTCAGGGGGGAGGACGCTGTCGCGGTAGGCGCGGCTCTGCTGCTCGAACAATTCCCACGAAGGCATGCTCACCACCCGGGCCCGGATCCCGTCCGCCGCGAGGCGTTCGAACGCCTCGACGCAGAGCGACACCTCGCTTCCGGTCGCGAGGAGAATCACGTCGGGATGTCCCCCGTCGGCGCCGGCCAGCACGTAGGCGCCGGTCGCCAATCCAGCCGCCGACGCGTAACGGCCCCGGTCGAAGGTGGGAATTGCTTGGCGGGAGAGCACCAGGACCGCCGGCTGGTGCTGCAGCTTCATGATCACGCGCCACGCCTCCACGACTTCGTTCGCATCGGCGGGGCGAATGGTGATAAGGCCCGGAATGCCCCGCAGCGAGGCGAGCTGCTCGACCGGCTGATGGGTGGGTCCATCCTCGCCGACACCGATCGAGTCGTGCGTGAAGACATGAATGGCGGGGATCTCCATGAGCGCGCTCAGCCGGATGGCAGGCCGCTCGTAGTCGCTGAAGATGAGGAACCCGGAGCCGAAGGCGCGCATCTTGGAGAGGGACAACCCGTTCACCACCGCACTCATCGCGTGCTCGCGTATCCCGAAGTGCATGTTACGCCCGCCGGGATTCTCAGCGCTCAGATCTCCCGCACCGTCGAAGGTGAGACGCGTCTTGGTGGAGGGCGCCAGGTCGGCCGCACCGCCGATGAGCCAGGGCAGGTTCTTGGCGATCGCGTTTTCCACCTTGCCCGATGCGTCCCGCCCCGCCATGCCCTTGGGGTCGGCCGGGAAGCTCGTCAGGTCGCGGTCCCAGCCATCGGGCAGCTGGCGGTGCTGCATCCGATGGAGATGATCGCCCAGATCGGCATGCTGCTTCCGGTAGGCCTCGTAGCTTGTGAGCCACGCCTCGCGCAGCTCGCGCCCACGCCGACCGATCCCGTCGCGCAGATGCTGCCGGACCCCGTCCGGCACCAGGAACTTGGCGTCCTCCGGCCAGCCGTACGCCCGCTTGGTGAGGCGAATCTCCTCTTCGCCCAGCGGCTCGCCGTGGGCGGCACCGGTGTCCTGCTTGTGGGGCGCCCCGTAGCCGATGTGGCTGTCGACGATGATCAGGGTGGGGCGGTCCTTCGTGTTTCCGAACACATGGAACGCGCGCCGCAACATCTCGAGGTCGTTCGCATCTCCCACGCGGGTCACATTCCAGCCGTACCCGATGAAGCGCGTGGCGGTATCGTCAGAAAAAGACAAATCCGTGTGACCTTCGATCGAAATCTTGTTGTTGTCGTAGATCCAGCAGAGGTTGCTGAGTTTGAGGTGCCCGGCCAGGGACGCCGCCTCCCCCGAGATCCCCTCCATCATGTCGCCGTCGCCACACACCACGTAGACGTTGTACTCGAACAGCTCGAAGCCGGGGCGATTGAAGTAGGCCGCCTGCCACCGGCCCGCGATGGCCATCCCCACGCTGGTGGCGACCCCCTGGCCGAGCGGTCCGGTCGTGGTCTCGACCCCGGAGGTCCAACGGTATTCGGGGTGGCCGGGGCATTTGCTGTCGAGCTGGCGGAAATGCTTGATGTCCTCGAGCGTCACGGACAGCTCGCCCTTGCGCTCGTACTGCGAGTCCACCGCTTTCACGCCGGTGAGATGCAGCATCGAGTAGAGCAGCATCGAGGCGTGGCCGTTGGAGAGCACGAACCGGTCGCGGTTGGGCCAGATCGGGTCTTCGGGATCGAAGCGAAGGAAGTCCTGCCACAGACAGTAGACCACCGGGGCCAGGGCCATGGGCGTGCCCGGGTGGCCGGAGTTGGCGGCCTGTACCGCGTCCATGGCGAGAGTGCGGATCGTATTGATGACCAGGAGGTCGGGGTCTTGGGGATGCGGAGACATGGGGGATCTATCCCTTCAAGGGCCAATCGCCGGCGCGGGGCCGTCAGCAAACATGCCGTGGCCCAGACTGCACACAAGATACGGGATCACGTCGTGATCCGGCGCGCGCCGGCCGTCGGTCCAGTGCGGCCCTAGGTTTTCCCCCTTCGGTAACGAACGTGTGACGCGCTCTGGGGTCTACCCTTGAATAGTCCTTTCGAGCTAGGCCTCAGGATCAATATCGGCCCCTGGAAACCCCCATATTTTTGGTGTGGGTATCGGGCGGGGCGGATGGGGCAGTCTTCTCATTGGAGGAACGGGCTATGTTCTTCGCCTTGGCGGTCATTCTGCTTATTGCGTGGGCCCTCGGGTTCGGGGTCTTCCACGTGGCTGGAGGATTGATTCACCTCCTGATCATCCTCGCGCTGGTCTCGGTGATCGTGCACTTCGCTCGCGGCCGGAACGCGGTGTAGAAGACCGGTTCATGAAGACACCCGTTTCATGGGGAAGTCCGCCGGCCAGCGTTCCGCAGCGCAGCGCGCACGTGTGCGAGGTCCTCGATCACGTGGATACCCACGCCGTCGAGCTCAGCCGCGAGGCCATGCGCACCGGCACCGCCGATCAGCAGCGGCACAATGGGGGGCAGCGCCGCCCGTAAGCGGCGCAGCTCCTCGACCACGCTCTCGCGCCGGGCCGGGTAGCTCACGCTGACGCCGACCGCCTGGGCCGCCGTCCCGGCCGCCGCACTGGCGATCTCGTCGGCGGACAGGTCGGGGCCGAGGTAGGTCACTCGCCATCCCTCGACGGCGGCCGCGGCGGCGACAAGCAGCGCCTCCAGCTCGCGCCGCTCCCCCGCCGGTGTCGCCACGAGCAGATGCGAGGCCCCACTCGGGACGCCAAGCGAGAGCACGGCGCCGTCGAGCAGGCGGCGCACGGTCAGGGTCGCCAACCGCTCCTGCGGAGTGCTCAGGCGGCCGGCCTCGCGTTCCTCGTCGATTCGCCGGAGCAGCGGCTCTGCCAGCGCATCGAGGAAGACCGCCATCCCCAGTACGGCGACGCTGCGTCGCAGCAGGCCCTCCAGCGCCAGGCCGTCGAGCGCGCGGGTGAAGGCGAGCGCACGCTGGATGTCGTTCTCCGCGGGTCCGGCGGACGCCGCCGGCTCCCGGCTCCCGTTGCGCCGACGGGCCGCCTCGTCTTCCCGCACCAGCTCGGTCAGCTCCTCGATGCCGAGGCTCGCTATCTGGCCGATACCGCGGCCACCGTGCGTCGCCAGGCGCAACAGCCGGAGCCTTTCGAGATCGGCGTCCGAGTAGAGGCGCTGGCCGCTGGCAGCGCGAGTGGGCACGACCGCGCCGTATCGTCGCTCCCAGACCCGCAGCACGTCGAGCGAAAGGCCCGTCCGCTCGGCCGCCACGCCGATTGGATGTCGATGGGTCCCGGATGCTCCATCAAGAGTCATCCCACGAATATGGCGTTTGTCCAGTCATTGTCAATGTATAGGCCTGGATAAGCCATTGACATAGTTAGCATGAAGTGGTACTATGCTGGACATTAATTGGACAGGTTCGCGAAAGACCCCGGCGAATGAAGCCGGCCACTCATACAATGCAACTCGAGGAAACCCATGCACTCGATCACCAGGCTCACACTGACGGCCCTGTGCCTCGCGGCCGTTCCGGCCGTCGCCATGGCCCAGGATTCATCCCGGCACGCGCCGGTCCGAGACACGCTGACGACCGGGGCCGTCGCGATGCCGAGTGACACGACCGCGCCGACCACTGGCACCAGAAGTGTCATCGCCACCGCGACCGCCGCAGGGTCCTTCAATACGTTCGTGGCCGCGATCAAGACCGCGGGCCTCACGGAGACGCTCGAGGGGAATGGCCCGTTCACCGTCTTCGCCCCGACTGACGCGGCGTTTGCCAAGCTGCCCAAGGACAAGCTGGATGCCTTGCTCAAGGACCAGGCGAGGCTGAAGGCGATCCTGTCCTATCACGTGCTGCCCGGCAACTACACCCCGGCTCAGCTCGCGAAGCTGACCTCCTCCAAGACGCTCAACGGCAAGACGCTGAAGATCGCCTCAAAGGATGGCAAGCTGTGGGCGGACAACGGCCAGGTCACCCTGACCGACATGCCCGCGACGAACGGTGGAGTGTACGCGATCGACACCGTTTTGATGCCGAACTAGTTCCTGTCCGTGTGGAGTCGGGAGGGCCGCTGGCTGGGCCCTCCCGCTCCCACCCGGTGCGTCCAGCCGACTAGAATCGACTAGAAATGGAGGAGCTGGGGATCTCAAAGGAGGATCTGTGAGACCCATGCATCGGCTGATCCTGCTGGGCGGCGCCGCCGGCACCCTGCTCGCCAACACCCCCGCCAAACCGCGCACTGCGTGCGAGCTGCTCTCGGCCGCCGAGGTCGCCGCGTTTCTCAAGGTGCTCCTCGTCCACATCGATTCGCTCAACTCCGGCATGAACGAGATGACCCGGGTGGACTTCTGCAACTGGTACGTGAAGGAGAATCAGCCCGAAGGCGTGATGCTCAAGCTCCGCCGGGCGCCGTCCGCCGACGAGGCGGCAGTGTCGTTCATCGCCGCCAAGGTGGACGAGGAGATGAGCCCGCCCGCCAAGACGACCGCCATACCCGGCGTGGGCGACGAGGCGCTGTACCAGCCCTACGCCGACGGGAAGGGCGGGACGGTCGTCGTGCGGAAGGGGGCGAGCGTCGTGAGCATCATCGGCTCGCCCTCCAGGGAGACCCTGGTCGCGATGGCGAAGGCGATGGTGCCCAGACTTTGAGGTACATCCGGTTGATCGCCGCCGGCCTCAGGCCTCCTCGGACTCTCCGGACCCTGGCACCTCTAGCGGGGGAAGCTCCGATTCGCGCTCTACCAGCCAGTTCGGCCGTTTGAAGGCGCTCCGTGGAATGCCCAGCTGCTCGATCATCTCCTCTCGATTCTCGCGCAACGTCCCGACCGTGCGGAGATTCAGCGGCCTTGCGACGGCCGCGCTCCAAAGCATCGATGTGAAGGCGCGGTCAGCCAGGAGGCTGCGACACTCTTGAGCAGAGAAGGGGCCATCCGCCTGAAGGGCGCCGAAGCGCAGCATACGGAGATACGAGAGAAAGTTGTCGTGCACGACCGCATTCTCGGCGGCGGCGTTGGCCAGCGCCGCCAGGTGGGCTCGCATTGGTGCCGTGTGGAACGGAGAGTCGGCGTCAGTGGCAAACTCCCGCTCCATGGAGCGGCCGGGACTCCAGAGCGCTTCGATCCCATCCTGCTCGGAAAAGCGACTCAGCAGTCTCTCGGCCACTGATGCCGCAAAGTCGTCCCGAATCGCGCGCACCTGCTCCGCAAACTCCCCTGGCACCGCGTCGCCATCGGCACGGACCGCCGACATCAGCGTCGGCAGCACCTGGACCTGGATATCCTCGGGAAGGTTCTCGGCTGCGGAGGCCAGCAGCCGCCGCTCCTGGTCGCGCAGCGGGAGGTAATAGTCGGGCTTGCGCCAGGCCACCCACTTCGCAAGATGATCGAGCAGGAGCGCCCAGGTGGCAGCGTCGAGCCCTGCCGCGCCAATCCCGTCTCGCCTGGCGAGCAGCTCTCCGACGAGCTCCCCAGCCGCAATGGCCTTGTCACGGTAGTGGAGCACGTCGTCCTCGGCCGCCGCCTCTGCCGCAGACTCGATGAACTCCTCGCGCAGAGCGACCGCCCGGGTGAACACGGCCTGCTCGACAGGACGGCGCGACCGGCGCGACTTGAAGAACATGGCAACCAGGCGCTGCCGCTCGACCCCGGAGGCTCGCTCGAACCCATCGAATAGCTGCCGCGCTTCCCGTCGTGTAACGGCGGCTGGGTGCTCGACCAGCAGGAAGTGCCGGTGCAGGGACTCCGTCGTCAGCCGAGCGTTGTGCTGGGCCAGCGCGTCGCAGAGCTGCGCAAACCGCTCCCGGTGCGGCGATCCCGACGGCGCGTAGCCAAGCTCGGGCCGCTTCCGCGACGTGGTCGGGGATCTCGTGCCGAAGAGGCCGTCGGTCCAATACCCGTACGCGAGTGAGTCGAGGGCGCGTTCGTCGGCCACGACCTTTCGGACCTCCTCCGGAAACTCCAGCTTCATCAGGTGGCACAAGTAGAGCTGCGGCAGGTCGATCTCGTCAGGGTCGTATCGGGCGACCTCGGGGTGGAGCGACGCGAAATGCCGCAAGAGCAACTTTAGCGTACGGGGGTTCGTCGGTAGCACGGACGTCAAGCTTTCGATGGCGTTGATGCTGACGCGATCGCCCAAGCCGGCAACGTGCCGTTTCAGGAATCCTTGAAGCGTCGGCGCAGGAATGTCGGGAAGGAACGTCGTGTACTCGATGACCTTCTCGAGAAACTTGTGCGGTTCGGTCCACCCTGCATGCTGAGACGCGAGACCCTGCTCGAGGATCTTGGGGGAGACGGCGACCACGTAGAAGAGGTTGGGAAAGTCGAGTGCGTCGCGCAGGGCCATCAGAAACTGCGGAAGGAGATCCGCCTTGGTGCGGTCGAGATCGTCTACAAAGACGACCATTGCCTTCTTGCGCAGCGCTGCCTGAGCGCGTTGAAAGACGTTTCGCTGTCCGGCAGCGGTGATGGGCTTGGCCCCGCCCTGCACGATGTCCCCAAACGCCGCATCGGCAACTCGCGTCTTCCAGTCGGGGCCAGCGGCAGCGCCACGGAGGTGCGCAATCCGTGCCCTGACCCAGCTGGTAGCCACGAGCCACCACCGGTCCCAGAGCCCAAGCTCACGCGCCACCTGCCCGAGGAGCTGGCTCCGCAGCTCCTCGGTTGTGACCGCCACCCAGGGGAGGACCCACGTCGTTCGATAACCCCTGGCGTGCAGCTCCTTCTCCATCAGGCGGAGTACGGAGCTCTTGCCCTCCCCCCAGTCTCCGTACACCCCAATTCGTACGGACCCGGGGCGGGGCCACTCGTCAATTATGCGAACCAACCCAGTGGCATAGTCTGCGCGATCAAGAAGATCATCCTGGAGCCGGTCGATCGGCTCGTCGGTGAGATTTGGCATCGGGCCCTTGTGTGTCGAGGCGATATGGAATCTAGGGGGCCCGGGGGAAATCAGGGTGTCATCCGGCTAGCGGGACCGGCCGAATTCCGCCTTTGTTTGCTCGAGCGCCAGGCGCAGCCCGCGCGCGAGTCGTAGGGCGTCGTCGTTCGCCCAGAAATGCATGAAGAGGAGCCGAGGCTCCTCAACCAGCATGTGGCTGTGCAGGGCCGTGACCGCGATCCCCTGCTGCTCCAGCGTGCGAAGGACCGGGTTTACCTCCTCGGCCGTGAGGACGAAGTCCCCCGTGACAGCCGCTCTCCCGCTCCCCGTCGGCTGAAAGTTGATCGCGGTGGCGACCCCCATGGCGGGGGGAATCTCCATGCCCTGCATCCGGACCGGCTCGGCGCGCGGCACGCTCACCTGGTAGACGCCGCCGTTGACGCTGCCGCCACGCCCGAGCGCCTGCGCCAAGGCCATCGTATCGAGGGGGAACGGAGGAGCACCCGGGGCCGCGGGAGCCGCCGCGGGCGTCCCGGTCGTTGCCAGCGTCCCGCGGATCGCCTCGGCCAGCTTGACCGGGTCGCCGCGTCCCTCGATGTGGAGGTACATGACCCGCGGCGATTCGTGCTGCAGGTGGTTGTGGAGCGCGGTCTGATGGACGCCGCCCGCCTGGAGCGTCGCCAGGACCGCCGGCACCTCGCCCTCCGTCAGAACGAGGTCGCCCATGGCCATCGCCTCGCCGTCCGCGCCGCCCGTGCGCTTGAACGCGACCCACGAGCCGAGCGCAAGCGTGGGGCTGACGACTACGTCGCCTACCGTGACCCGGAGGTCGCTCCGCGGGAAGCTGTACTTCTGCACCTCCCCCGGCTGCGGCTTGCCGGGCCGGCCGATCGCACGATCCACCGCGGCCCACTCCGCAGGTTTTCCGGCGCCCTGCGCGTGGCTTTGGCCCGGCTGCACTGTGACGGCGAGCGCCGACACCGCCAACGCGAGGGCGCATCGAATGTCGTATCGCATAGACCAGATTCTCCAGCGGTTGCGCCGACGAGTGGGTCAGCCGGCGTGCCGCTCATCGACGGTCAAAGTGAAGAGCAGGACTCCGACCATGCCGATCGCGCCGGCCATGAGGAAAGGGATGTCGGGCGACACCTTCCAGAGGAGGCCGCCCACCGTGGCGGCCGGCGCGATGGCCAGGCTCCGGAGCAGGTAGTAGAGCCCGACGCCCCGGGCGCGCAGGTCGGGGCGCACGAGGTCGAGGATGAGCGCCTTGCGCGCCGGCTCGCCGATCTCGCGCAGGCCGCCCAGCACGAACGCCGCGACCAGCCCCGCCAGCGAGCTCGCGGCGACCACGGCGAAGGGGAAACCCGCGAAGGCGACAAAGGTGGCGATCACGAATGGTTTTCGCCCGACCCGATCGGCGAGGTGGGCGGCCGGGAGCGAGCACAGGATGACGGTCGCCATCTGCACGCCGATGAGGCCGCCAAACGCCGGGGCGCTGATGCGCACGACGTTCACCGCATACAGGACGAGGAAGACGTCCACCATCGCGTCGCACGTGCGGATACAGATGTCCGAGACCAGGAGTCGCCGGAGCGGCACCGGGAGCGAACGCCACACGACGGTGATGTCGGCCGGCGCCGGCGCGGCGGGTCGGTCGAGCCGCATGCGCCGCACGACGGCGAGGGTCACGAGGGCGAGCGCCACCGAAGCGGTGAGCCCTGCGCGCACGCCCGTCCGGATCCCGGCCACGGCGATGAGTGCACCGCCCAGGGTTGGCGCCACGAGAATCGGCACTCGACGCAGGATTGCCTGGACCGAGAATCCGACGGAGCGCCGCCCGATCGGCAGCGCGTCGCCCACCACCGCGAAAAGGGTTGGGCTCGCCATGCTCGTCCAGCACATGATGAGGAGGAGACCCACGAAGACGATGGGCCAGGCCGGCGCCGCCGCGATCACGACGTAGCCCACGGCCGCCAACGCGACGAAGAGGAGCAGCGCGTGCCGCCGGCCGTAGCGGTCGCTCGCCCAGCCCCCGGGGTACTGATAGAGACCGTCGAGCGCGTCCTCGGCGCTGCCGTAGGCGCCGATAGCGAGGATCGGAGCACCGAGCGCCTCGAGGTACTTCGGGAGGAATCGGCGCCAGAGGTTCTCGCCGAGCGCCATAAGGAACATCGCGCCCACCACGGCCACCGTGTTCCGCTCGAGCGCGAGCAGGTGCCGCAACCGGCCGAACCTTACTGCGTGAGGCGCTGAACCCATGCATAGAGACCGTCATAGACCCGGTCGGTGAACCGCAGGAGCTCGTGATCGTCCGGCGTCACCAGCCCGAGGCCGCGGATGATGGCGTCGAGCCCGGGCGCCTCGGGGGAGCGAAACTTGTCGTCATCGAGATCGGCATCGTGGACCATCGTCGCGATCTCGCGGAGCGCCGGATCGGCGAGGTTGTAGCGCGCGAGAATCGTCTCGAACGAGCAGCGGCCCTCGTGGTGACCGAGCTCGACACCGCGCATGTCGAACGGGGTCCCGCCCAGGGCGCTTGCGGCCGCCGCATCCGCGGCGAAGGCGAACTCCGCCCCGGCGTCCACAAAGCGCCGGATCAGCCAGGCGCAGGCGGTGCGGTCAATGTGCGGATGTGGCCGGGTGATCCAGAGCATGCTCGTCTCCTGCGGACCGGACGCCCGGACGCGGCGCGGAGAGGCTCGCGATCGCGGTCGTGACCGCAGCCTCCACGTCTTCCCGGCTGGCTGCGCGGAAGTAATCGCGGCGACGCTCGAGGCGGACCGCGCGCTCCAGTCCCTTGAGCTGGCGAAGCGGCGCTCGGCTTTCGATTCCTGCGCCGCGCCGACGGGAACGCGTCGCTGCCCGCAGAATCTTCCTCGCCGACTGCGCCAGCTCGGCATAGCGGGCGTCCGCCTCAGCCCGGAAACGGCCGACCAGCTCCCGGTTCTGCGGCTCGTCGAGGCTCTCGGCCTCCCAGACGAACGCCGTGCCCCCTTGCTCGCCGATTTCCTCGGCGAGCCACTCGAACGCTTCTCGGGTCTTGGCGTCCGCAGGCAGCACCCAAACGGCATCGTGGAGGAGCAGAGCTCCCAGCCGGCGCAGCCGGCGCCAGATTCCAAGGCGGAGGCGGCTCGGCTGACGCGGGAGTCGCGAGGAGAGGAGAACCCATGGTACCGGGACCATGCAGAGAAGTGTAACCGCGGTTACATATCTCCGCCAACCCAGCCCGCCGGGAGAACCGAAAGCGCCTCTCCGGCGTTTAGCTGGCAGTGTCATTTCCCCTTGGAGGTCCCGCAATGAACCGCTCTTTGGCCCGGGCTCTGACCGCCCTGGTCGCCGTCCCGGCCGTCCTGGGACTGTCCGCCGCCCGGCCCCACGCCAGCCCACCCGCGTCCACCGATGGCCGCGACCAGGTGGCGGTCTTTGCCGGTGGCTGCTTCTGGGGAGTGGAGGCGGTGTTCGAGCACTTGAAGGGCGTGAAGTCCGCCACGGCGGGCTACGCCGGGGGTTCCGTCGCTTCGCCGTCGTACGAGCAGGTGAGCTCGGGCGAGACCGGGCACGCCGAGTCGGTGCGGGTGGTCTACGACCCGACGGAGATCTCCTACGAGCAGCTGCTCGAGGTGTTCTTCACCGTCGCGCACGATCCGACCCAGCTCAATCGCCAGGGCCCGGACGTGGGCACACAATACCGCTCGGTGGTGTTCTACGGCGACGACGCCCAGCAGAAGAGCGCCGAGGCCTACGTGGCGAAGCTGAGCGCGGCGAAGGCGTTCCCCGCGCCGATCGTCACGGAGATCACGCCGCTCCGCGCCTTCTACCAGGCTGAGGACTATCACCAGCACTACATGGCGCGCCACCCGTACCAGCCGTACATCGTCTTCAATGACGCCCCCAAGGTGGCGCACCTCCGGAAGGCGTTCCCGGTGCTCTACCACGAGCCGGCGGCGGACTGACTGGCCGCGCCCGGGGACTATTCCGGGGCGTCGCTCCGCACCACCGCGTAAATCACCACGTCCTCGAACCGCCCCCACTTGAGCACCCGCTGCCGGAGCACTCCCTCGCGGTGCATTCCGATTCGCCCGAGCACCCGCCCCGACGACGGGTTGCGCGTCATGTGGTGGGCGTAGATCCGGTTGAGCCCCAGGGTCTCGAAGCCGTAGCGCACCACCGCTTGCGCCGCCTCCGTCGCAAACCCCTGCCCCCAGTACGGCACCCCGACCCAGTAGCCCAGCTCCGCCTGAAGGTGGGTCCGGTCTATCTCGCGGAGCCCGATGCAGCCCACGAGCCGCCCATCGTCGCGCCGTCGGATCGCGAGCACGAGCACGAGCTCGTCGCCGCGCGCGCCGGCTTCGCGCTGGCGCGCCATGAACTGCTCCGCGTCCGCCGGCCCGTAGGGGTGAGGGATAGAGAGCGTGGTGTCCGCGATCTCCCGCGCACCCGCGAGCCGCACCAGCTCGGGAACGTCGTCGTCGCTGAGCGCGCCCAGCGCCAGCCGCTCGGTCGCGATCTCGGGGGCCTCCATCACCGGGCTCGCGGGGTCCAGCGGAGCCGAGCGAGCGCCACCCGGCCGCGCCCGTCAAACCGAACACCCTCTCGCTCCAGCAGCATCCGTTGGGACAGCTCGTCACCCGGCCGGCGCCGCCGGCTCACCTCACCTTTGGCGTTGATGACCCGGTGCCACGGCAGGCGGGTCCCCTTCCCCAGGGCGTGGAGTGCATACCCTACCTGGCGCGCATGGCCGGACAGTCCCGCGAGCGAGGCGATCTGCCCGTATGTAGCGACCCGCCCGCAGGGAATCCGACGTACCACCGCGTAGATCCGCCGGTACGCCGGCGACAGGCCGGATGCCTCGCTCATGCTTTCCGGTCCTTAAGCCGGCGGACGAACTTGAGCCCGGACCAGAGCTCGTCCACCGCACAGACCTTCACGTCCACCAGGCCGGCCTCGAGGCCGAGCACCCGCACGACGTCTTCCGTGAGATCGGTGTCGGTCTTCGCGGCCCTCTTGGGCCATGAGATCCAGACAGTCCCGTCATCGGCGAGTGCGCGGGCGAGGCGCGGGAACTCCCGCCGCAGCTCGGCCCGCCGGGTGACGAAGCAATGGATGAACCGGGCCCCTTTTCCCAGCCGGTTCACGAGGGTGACGTCGGCCGGCATGGGCGCGAGCAGCCTCACGTACGCCGGCGGCGGCGCCAGGGCCGTGATCACGGTGCCCGGCTTGATGCCAAGCTTCTCGGCCAGGGAACGCTGGGAATAGCCTGCCATCGGGTCTCCATCGTGACGGTGTCTTAACTTGAGTGAGACCGGTCCGTCCACAAGGTCACCCATGACGAAATCGATCCTCGTAGCGGCCGCCCTCGCGGCGGCGGCTCGTGTCGCTCCCGCCCAGCAGCCGATGTCCCCCCGGGACTCCGCCGTGCACGCGCTCGACCGCCTTGCCTACGGCCCCACGCCGGGCCAGGCGGACTCGCTCGCGCGGACCGGCGTCATGCGCTGGATCGAGCGGCAGCTGGACGAGAAGGGCGACGACAGCCGGGCATTGGCCGATCGCGGCCGGGACTTCGGCGGCCTGGCCGCCTCGCGGAACGATCTGGCCCGCCGGTACGCCCAAGCCCAGCGCGAGCGGCGGCTCCAGAAGCAGACGATGGCCGACAGCGCGGGCCGGGACGCCGATCCGATGCGCCCCGGCGCCCGCCGGGCCGGGGCGGCTCCCGGACCGATGCGGGAGTTCCGCGAGCTGGCGGGTGACCTGGCCCAGTGGACCGTCGTTCGGGCTACGGTCGCCGACCACCAGCTGGCCGAAATCATGACCGACTTCTGGCTCAACCACTTCAACGTCTACCTCAACAAGGGCGCGGATCGCTACCTCGTCCCCTCGTACGTCGAGGAGACCATCCGCCCCCGTGCCCTAGGCCGGTTCGAGGACCTGCTCCTGGCCGTCGCGCACAGCCCGGCCATGCTCTTCTATCTGGACAACGCGGAGAGCGTCGCGCCAGGCTCCGAGCCGCCGCAGGCCCGCCGCGTCCGCTTCGGTTACAACCCCCGGCCGGCCAACGCCAACCGGCGCCCGACCGGCCTTAACGAGAACTACGCCCGCGAGCTGCTCGAGCTCCACACCCTCGGCGTGGACGGCGGCTACTCCCAGGGCGACGTGATCGCCGTCGCGCGCGTGCTCACCGGTTGGAGCGTCGAGCGTCCCGACAAGGGCGGCGGATTCGTCTTCCGCGACTGGGCCCACGACCGCGGCTCCAAGACCGTGCTCGGCGTTGCGTTCCCCGCCGGTCACGGCGAGGACGAAGGCGAGCGCCTCCTCCGGATGCTGGCCGAGCAGCCGGCCACGATGCATCACGTCTCGGCCCAGCTCTGCGCCCGGTTCGTGAGCGACGAGCCCAGCGACGAGTGCATCGACGAGGCGGTCGCCGCCTGGAAGCGCTCCCGCGGCGACATGCGGGAAGTGCTGCGGGCGATCTTCAGCTCCCGCGCCTTCTGGAGCCCGGCCGTCGTGGCGTCGAAGGTCAAGACGCCGCTCGAGTTCGCGGTGAGCGCCGTGCGAGCGGTGGGTGGCGAGCCGGACTCGACTCCGCGCCTCGCGCAGCAGGTGGCCCGGCTGGGCCAGCCGCTCTTTCTCCAGGCCTCACCGGCCGGTTACCCCGAGACCCAGGAGGACTGGGTGAACAGCGGGGCCCTGCTCAACCGCATGACCTTCGCGACCGCGCTCGCCGGCGGGCGGCTCGCGGGAGTCGCCACGAATCTCGATGCCATCGTCCCCGCGACCCGCGACTACGACGCCCTGGTCGAAGCCGTGAACCAGCGGTGCCTGAGCGGCCGCATGACGGAGCACACCCGCCAGGTGATCCGGAAGGAGCTGGCCCAGGTCGGCGACCCCGCCGAGGCCCGCGCGCTCGCCGTGGGGCTGGCGCTGGGCGGACCCGAGTTCCAGAGGCAGTGAGATGACGATCCCGCGACGCGTCTTCATGAAGGCCGGCGGCCTGGCCCTGGTGAGCTTCGGGCTCGACCCCCTGTTCCTTGGCCGGGCGGCCTACGCCTCCCGCACGCTGCAACGGTCCCGCTCGGCCCGTCGGCCGACGCTCGTCTGCCTGTTCCAGCGCGGCGCCGTGGACGGCCTCAGCATGGTGGTGCCTCACGGCGACGGCGAGTACTACGCCGAGCGCCAGCGGATCGCGATCCCGCGCGAGCAACTGGTGGATCTCGACGGCCACTTCGGCCTGCATCCCCGTCTGGCGCCGCTCGCGCCCCTGTGGAAGGCCGGGAGCCTCGCCGTAGTGCAGGCAGTCGGCTCGCCCGATTCGACCCGCAGTCACTTCGACGCGCAGGACTACATGGAAACGGGCACGCCGGGAGAGAAGGCCACACGAGATGGCTGGCTCAATCGGGTGTGCCAGCACGACCGCGAGCACGCCGACACGCCCTTCAAGGCGGTGGCGTTCGGGCCGCAGCTCCCGCGCGCCCTGGCCGGTTCGGCGCCGACGCTCGCGATCGACGATCTACGCGCCTTCGGGGTCAAGGCACCCGGCGCTGGCGCGCGCGACCGGCTGACCCGCGCGTTCGAGGAGCTCTACGAGGGGTCGGCGACCGGTCTGCTCGCTTCGTCGTCCGCGGAGGGGTTCGAGGCGGTACAGATGCTCCGGCAGGCCGACCCCGGCCGGTATGAGCCGGCGAACGGAGCCGACTATCCCCCAGGGCGGCTGGGGCGCTCCCTCATGCAGATCGCGCAGCTGATCAAGGCCGACCTGGGCCTGGAGATCGCCTTCGCCGACGCAGGCGGGTGGGACACGCACGTGAACCAGGGCTCGGACCAGGGACAGCTCGCCGGGCGGCTGGACGAGCTGGGCCGCGCGCTGGCCGCGTTCGCCCAGGATCTCGGCGATCGCCTGGCGGACGTGGTGGTCCTCACGATGTCGGAGTTCGGCCGCACGGTGCGGGAGAACGGCACGGGTGGCACCGACCACGGCCATGCGACCGCGATGTTCGTCCTCGGCGGCGGCGTGAGGGGCGGCCGGGTGCTGGGCCGCTGGCCCGGACTCGACCCGGCCCAACGTTACGAGGGACGCGACCTGGCCGTGACCACCGATTTTCGCGATCTCTTCGGCGAAGTCGTCAGCGCCCACCTGGGCGCCCGCTCGCTGGACCAGATCTTCCCGGGACGGCCGGCGAACGCCGCCGCCTTCCCTGGCGCCTTCCGCGCTTGATGGGCGTTAGAACATCCGCTTGATGTCCGACGCGAGCCAGCTCGCTCGTCCCCGGCATGGACAGATGACGCATCGATCGATGGTGAACCGGGCGATGAGTGCGGCCATCGTTCTCGCCTGTGCTTCGCCGCACCCGCCCGAGGCCCGCCCGGTGACCGCCCAGCACCCCTGCCCGGATTCCGGCAAGAGCAGGACCCGCGACAGCGTCGACCTTACTCACGACATCCGCCCGGGACCCCGGATCCGGATCGACAGCAGTGGTGCCCTGCACCCCCTGTCGCCGGTACCGGTGCGCCGGGACAGCGCCCCCTGCTCCGGGCCGTCCGACACTGCCCGCGGTTCGAGCGCACCGTCATGACGGCCCGGGCACGTCGGGCTCTAGGGCTCCTCTCGGCAGTAGTGGGAGCGGCGCTGGCATACGCGTGCGGGAGCGACAGCACCGGCCCCACCACGGCGTCTCACGTCGCGTCCGGCACCACCATCACCGCTCGGGCGGGGAACGGGCAAACCGCCTACATCGGGTCCTTGCTCCCCATCACTCCGCAGGTGCTCGTCCGAAACGCGAGCGGGCAGGCGGAGGCTTCGGTTGCGGTCACCTTCATTCCGCACGGCGGTGGTGGAGACGGGCAGGTGAACACGACGACCGCGACGACCGATTCGACCGGCGTGGCGAGCCCCGGCGGGTGGCGGCTGGGCAATACCGCGGGGCAAGACAGCCTGACGGCGGCGGTGTCGGGGCTCACGCCGGTGATGTTTGTCGCCACGGCGCTTCCCACCCAATTCACGATCGACGTGCGCTTCATCGGTGGGTCACCCACCGGCGCGGTGCAACAAGCCTTTACTCTCGCCGTCGAGAAGTGGCAGTCGGCCATCGTGGACTCGCTCGGATCGGTGGCGCTCAGCGTGCCCGCCATGAGCTGTGACACGGCGCAGCCCGCCATCAACGAAACGGTGAAGAATCTGCTGGTCCTGGTGAAGTTCGTGTCGCTGAACGACAACACGTTGGGGGAGTCGGGGCCCTGCGTGCTCACGACGCCGAACAACCTGCCCGTTCTCGGCGTCATGGAGCTGAACAGCGGCGCCCTGAACGAGCTGGAGCAGCAGGGGCTCTTGAACGACGTGATCGAGCACGAGTTCGCCCACCTGCTCGGCTTCGGCACGATCTGGGACCTGGACAACCTGGTTCAGGACACGACCACGCAGGACCCGTGGTTCAGCGGCCCGCTGGCGCAGGCGGCGTTCCGGACGGCCATGCCGAGCTACACGGACAAGGTGGTCCCGGTGGAGGCGGGCGGCGGGTCGGGCACCGCGCTGGGTCACTGGAGGGAGTCGGTGATGACCAACGAGCTGATGACCGGGTATATCAACCTCGGAGCGAACCCGCTCAGCGCGGTGTCGATCCAGCAGATGGCCGATCTCGGCTACGTGGTTAACACCCTCGCCGCCGATCCCTGGCCCACCGCCAGCGCCGGGGGCCAATCGGGCATCAGCGCGGACGCGACGGCGCTCCCTTCCACCCGCCAGGTGCCCCACAGCACTCCGCTCACCGGGCCGCTGGTGCTCGTGAACCGATCCGGCACCATCGTGGCCACGCGCCGAAGACCGGGCCGCTGACGCCGGTGGCACCCCGTCGCGGTTAGTCGCGCCGCAGGCGCCACTCGACCAGGGTCTTGGCGGTGAGGGTCACGATTGCCAGGAGGGTGAGCAGGGACGCGACCGCGAACGCTCCGACGAAGTCGTACTCGTTGTACAGGATCTCCACGTGGAGCGGCATCGTGTTGGTGACACCGCGGATGTGGCCCGACACGACCGACACCGCCCCGAACTCGCCCATCGCGCGGGCGTTGCAGAGGATCACCCCGTAGAGCAGGCCCCATTTGATGTTCGGCAGCGTGACCCGCCGGAACGTCTGCCAGCCGCTCGCTCCCAGCACGATCGCCGCCTCTTCGTCCTCCGTCCCCTGCTCTTCCATCAGCGGGATCAGCTCCCGCGCCACGAAGGGGAAGGTCACGAAGATCGTCGCCAGCACGATCCCCGGCACCGCGAAGATGATCGAGATGTCCCGGTCCGCGAGCCACGGGCCGAGCCAGCCCTGGGCGCCGAAGAGCAGCACGTAGATCATGCCCGAGATCACCGGGGAGACGGCGAAGGGCAGGTCGATCAGGGTGAGCAGGAAGTTCCGGCCGGGAAAGCGGAACTTCGCGATCGCCCACGCGGCCGCGACGCCGAAGATCAGGTTGAGCGGCACCGCGATCCCGGCCGCGAGCAGCGTGAGCCGCACGGCCGCCAGCGCCTCGGGTGTCACCAGCGCCCTGCCGTAGGCGGCCCACCCTTTCGCCAGCGCCTCGGCGAAGACCGACGCGAGCGGCAGGACGAGAAACGCCGCCAGGAAGGCGAGCGCGATCGCGGTGAGCGACCAGCGCACCAGACGCGACTCGCCGATCGCGACGCTAGCGGCCATGTCAGGCGGTGGCCCGGCGGCGGCCGGCCCACTGGAGCAGGTTGATCGCGAGCAGGAGGGTGAACGACACCACCAGCATGACCACGGCGATTGCGGTGGCCCCGGCGTAGTCGAACTGCTCCAGCTTGGTCATGATGAGGAGCGGGGCGATCTCGGTGCGGAGCGGCATGTTCCCCGAGATGAACACGACCGAGCCGTACTCCCCGATGGCCCGCGCGAACGAGAGGGCAAAGCCGGTGAGGATGGCCGGCGCCAGCGCGGGGAGGAGCACGCGGCGGAACGTCTGCCAACGGCTTGCGCCGAGGCTCGCGGCCGCCTCCTCCAGCTCCACCTCGAGATCCTGGAGCACCGGCTGCACCGTGCGCACCACGAACGGAAGCCCGATGAACGTGAGCGCGAGCACCACGCCCAGGGGCGCGTAGGCCACCTGGATGCCGAGCGGGGTCAGCCGCGACCCGATCCAGCCGTTGGGCGCGTAGAGCGTGGTGAGCGCGATTCCGGCGACTGCTGTCGGCAAGGCAAACGGAAGGTCGACCAGCGCGTCCATGATCCGCCGGCCGGGAAAGCGATAGCGCGTGAGCACCCAGGCCGCGAGCACGCCGAAGACCGAGTTGATGAGCGCGCCGATGAACGACGCGCCGAAGCTGAGCCGGTACGACGCCAGCACCCTGGGCGCGGTGACCGTCTCCCAGAACGCGTGCCAGCCCAGACCCGCGCTCCGGAAGACGACGGTCGCGAGCGGGATCAGCACGATGAGCCCGAGATACGTCAGCGTGAATCCGAGGGCCGGCCCGAACCCCGGGAGCACGCTCCGCCGGACGAAGCTCATCGCCGCTCGCTCCTACGCCTTGCCCGGCTGGTAGATCTGATCGAAGATCCCGCCGTCGGCGAAGTGTACGGCCTGCGCCTCCCGCCACCCGCCGAAGACCTCGTCGATCGTGAACAGATTGAGCTTGGGGAACTGCGCCGCGTACTTGGCCGCGGCCGTAGGGGAGCGCGGCCGGTAGAAGTCCCGCCCGGCCACGTCCTGGCCCTGCTCGGAGTAAAGGAACTCGAGATAGGCCTGCGCCACCGCCCGCGTGCCGCGCTTGTCCACCACCTTGTCCACCACGGCGACCGGCGGCTCCGCCAGGATGCTGCGCGACGGGTAGACGATCTCGAACTTCCCCGCGCCGAGCTGCTTCATTGCGAGCAGCGCCTCGTTCTCCCAGGCGATGAACACGTCCCCGATGCCTCGCTCCACGAACGTCGTGGTGGCGCCGCGCGCGCCGCTGTCGAGCACGGGGACGTTGTGGTACAGCCGGGTGACGAACTCCCGCGCCTTGTTCTCGTCGCCATTCCAGCGCTGGAGCGCGTAGCCCCAGGCGGCGAGATAGTTCCAGCGGGCGCCGCCGCTGGTCTTGGGATTCGGCGTGATCACGGAGACGCCCGGCCGCACGAGATCGTCCCAGTCCTTGATCTGCTTGGGGTTCCCCTTGCGCACCAGCAGTACGATGGTGGACGTGTAGGGCGAGCTGTTTTCGGGCAGGCGCGTCTGCCATCCCTTCGCGACGAGCCCGCGGTCCTCGATCGCATCGATGTCGTACGCCAGCGCGAGGGTCACCACGTCGGCCTTGAGCCCGTCGATCACGGCGCGGGCCTGTTTCCCCGACCCGCCGTGCGACTGCTGGATGGTCACCTCCTGACCCGTCTTCGCCTTCCAGAACGCGGCGAACGCTGTGTTCACGTCCTGGTACAGCTCGCGGGTCGGGTCGTAGGAGACGTTGAGCAGTGTGACGGCCTTGGGCGCGGCCTGCGCCACGAGGCCGCCAGCCACAGCGAGGGCCAGTGGAGCCAGGGCGAGCGGAACGATCAGGCTCACCCGCGCGGCCTGCGCGTGGATGCGCTTGGCCTTTTCGTTCGCCCCGCCGATGAGCCGCCCCAGCACGGCGCTCACTCGGCCGGGGCTCCCCGGGGCCGGTCCCGATCCGGCGCCATGTCCAGCAGTGCCCGCCGAGCTCGTTGCTGGCGCGCTGTTCGTCTTCTTGTGTGACGGTGCCATGATGCGATTCTCCGTCTGCAAGGGTCGAGTGTCGTTGGCGGGCGCGCTCAGAACGCCACCTGGAAGCGGGTCAGCAGCGCCTTCTCGTCCTCGCGATCGCCGCCCGCGGCGGCGCCGCCCTCGAAGCTCGTCTGCCCGTAGTTGACCGCGATCTTGATCCGGCGCTCGGGGTACCAGTTGAGCCCGATCGCCCATTCCTTGGCCGTCCGTGCGGACTTGGCCGGGTCCGCGAACGTCGGGAACGTCTCGTCGCCCACCCGGAGCTCGCTGTAGCGCGCCACCAGCTCGATGGCGCCGAAGCCGCCCTTCTGGTCCACGGGCCTGTTCGGCTTCAGGCCCGTGAAGCTGGCGGCCTCGCCCGTGAGCGCGAACGTCCCGAGCGCCTGCCAGGCCTTGGCCCCGATCGTCGCCGTCGTGGCTCCGCGGGTCACGACCTGGGAAGACTTGACCCACTCGCCGAGCAGGCCCGCGGGGCCGTAGTGCCAGTACGCCTGGGGCGAGACGCGCCACCGCCGTCCGTTGGCCACCGCGCTGCCGGCGGCCGTCGCGTCGTTGCGGTAGCTGAAGAACGTGTTCTGGCCCGGCGTCTTGTACGTGGTGAGCGCGGAGGCCGCCGGCGTCCCGTGCTCCTCCCCGACGGTTCCGCCCGCGCCCACGCTCAGCCCCTCGACGACCGCGACGCCCGAGCCCGCGAACGGTGTCACGTACAGGCGGCCTTCCCCGTCCTTGTTATCCCCCGTGTCCGTATCCACGCTGCCGCCGTCCACCGTGCCGTCGAAGATGCCGACATCGTAGTGCAGGATCGCGCCGCCGATGTCGCCGGCGAGCGCGAAGCCGAGATCGCGGTTGGGCACGAGCGCGGTGGGGAACGCGCGCTCGATGAAGGCGATGTCCAGCGCTGACTGAAGCCGCTCGAGTCCCACGGGGCCCTTGAACTTTCCGGCCTTCACCTGGAACTCCTTGCTCACGCGTCCCACGATGTACGCGTCCTGGATGACCGCGGTCCCGCCGCCCCAGTCGGGCAGGATGCGGAAGTCGAAGTACTTGAACACCGTGCCCTCGAACAGCGGCCGGATCCGCCGGAGCAGGAACACGTTGTTGAGCGAGACGCTCTTGTCGTCGAGGAAGGTCCGGCTGTCGGCCTGGATGTAGCCGCCGACGTGCAGCGCGAACGCGCCGTCCGCCGAGCGCAGCCAGAACCCGTCCTTGCCCGCGGTGACCTTCGGCCGATCCTTCCCGGCCGCTTCCAGGTTGTCCCGCTCCAGCTCGCGCTGCCGCTTGAGGATCCGGATCTGCTGATCCAGGTCCTTGAGCCGCTCGTCCACCGACGGCGTGGAGTCCTGCTGCGCATGCGCGCCCCGCGCCCGCCCGGCGATCAGGCCGCCCGCCACGGTAAAGGCCAGCACCACACGTTGCCATTCGACCGCTCGCACGTAACCCTCCTTCTCGAGTGAGGGCCTCCGGCGATCCGGTCGGCTGATTCGACAATGCCACTCTTGCTCATCGCTCCGCGCGCCCCTCTGTCGTGGGGAAGCGAACCTTCTCCCGCCGCTCGAGCTGCACCACCCGCGAGTCGTGCACGACGACCTCGAGCGAGCCGAACCTGAGCCCGCGCAGCGCAGCGGCGAGCGCGCCGGCGAGCGCCGGATCCAATCCGTCGCCGTGGGTGGTCGAGTATGTCGGTCCGCCCATTCCTCCTCCGTCTCCGTTCTGTCGCCAAACGAATCGCCCCGGGCTCGGTGGTGCCGGCCCGGGGCGTTGGTTCGAGCGACCGCCTGGTCGCCAAGTATTCGAACCGCCGAGCCTATGTGCGCACGTGTCCCCCGCCTCGACAGCAACAGCGGCAACGCGCCCCGCTCACAGCACCCACTCCGGGTCCTGAGCCGGCGCCGACGGCTCCGCCGGAACGAAGACCCGCAGGCGCCGGGGATGCACGAACACCCGATCGCCCCGGCGCAGCTTGAGCTCCTCGTAGCGCTCCCGCGTAAGCTCGGCCTCGATCGGACCCCGATGCTCCGGGCTCTCCAGCTCCACCCGCACCGACGGCCCGAGCGCGCGCGCGTGGCTCACCACGGCTTCGAACGTGCTGCCGTTCGGGGCCACGGCGATCTCCACCTCGTGCGTGCGCACGAACGCCAGCGCCGGGCCGTCCGCCACCTCGGCCATGTCCGGCGCCTCGTGCTCGCTCGAGCCGAGCCGCATGCGGCCGTCGGTCAGCCGGCCGTGGAACAGGTTCACACTGCCGAGGAACCCATAGACGAACGGAGTGGCGGGCCGGTCATAGACCTCCTCCGGCGTGCCGATCTGCTCGATCTTCCCGCGGTGCATGACGACCACCCGGTCGGCGACCTCGAGGGCCTCGTCCTGGTCGTGGGTCACGAACACGCTGGTGATCCGGATCTCGTTGTGCAGCCGGCGGAGCCAGCGACGCAGGTCCTTTCGTACCTGGGCGTCGAGCGCGCCGAACGGCTCGTCCAGCAGCAGCACCTTGGGACGCACCGCGAGCGCGCGGGCGAGCCCCACGCGCTGGCGCTGCCCGCCCGAGAGCTGCGCCGGATAGCGATCGGCCATGGGCGCGAGCTGGACCAGCTCGAGCAGCTCGGTGACGCGGGAACGGATCTCCGCCGGAGAGGGCCGGGTCCGGCGCGGGCGCACGCGGAGGCCGAACGCCACGTTCTCGAACACCGTCATGTGGCGGAACAGAGCGTAGTGTTGGAAGACGAAGCCGACCTGCCGGTCGCGCGCGTGCCGCGGCGTGGCGTCCTCGCCGCCGAAGAGGATGCGGCCGCCGTCGGGCGCCTCCAGCCCCGCGATCACGCGGAGCAGCGTCGTCTTGCCGGAGCCGGACGGCCCGAGCAGGGCCACCAGCTCGCCGCCGGGCACGTCCAGCGTCACGCCGTCGAGCGCGGTGAAGCGGCCGAAGCGCTTGGTCACGCTCTCGATGCGGATCGCGGGCGCGTCCAGGCGCTCAAGCGACATTGCGCGCCTCCCGGCTGGCGGCGGCCGCCGTCTCGGCCAGTACCGCGCGGAGCCGCACGACTTCTCCCACGACGATCACGGCCGGCGGCCGGACCCGCACGCGTGTGGCCCGCTCGACGATGTCGGCCAGCGTGCCCTCCACCACCCGCTCGTTCGGGAGCGTGCCGTTCTCCACCAGCGCGATCGGCGTCTCGGGCGCGCGGCCGTGCTCGCGCAGCCGCTCGACTACCTCGCCCAGCCGCTCGACCCCCATCAGCACCACGAGCGTGTCCATGCGCGCGAGCGCCTCCCAGTCGAGCGGGTCGGTACCATCCTCGGCCCGGTGCGCGGTGGCCACGGCGAAGCTCCCGCCGTAGCCCCGGGTCGTGAGCGGAATTGCCGCGCGGGCCGTGACCCCGATGACGCTCGACACGCCGGGCACGACCTCCCACGGCACGCCGGCTTCGGCGCAGGCGAGCGCCTCCTCGACGCCCCGGCCGAACACGAAGGGATCGCCGCCCTTGAGCCGGACCACGGACTTGCCGGTCCGCGCCTCCTGGACCAGTAGCGCGTTGATGCCCTCCTGCTGCATGCAGTGCCCGCCCGGCGCCTTGCCGGCGTAGACCAGCTCCGCTTCCGGGGGCGCCTCGTCGAGCAGCGCGTGGCTCACCAGCCGGTCGTACACGACCACATCGGCCCGCCGGAGCAGCTCGAGCCCGCGCGCGGTGAT
>JBGPPG010000030.1:0-28714 GCA_041488455.1 Gemmatimonadota bacterium | reverse complement strand
GGGAGCACCTCGACGGGGCGCTGGCGGCTTTTAAGCGGGCGGGAGGGCGGCTGGGGCTGATTTGACCAGAGGTGGGCCTGCTCCTTGCACCCCCGAACGTGCAAAATTGGTCGTCCGGTCCCGGCAAGCGCCGAGGCCCTGCTTCGCAAGATATTCTATTTCAACAGCTTGACGAGCGCCGCTCGAGGACGGCCGCAGCCCGCCGTCCGTGGCACTCCACAGGAAGTTCTGCAATTTTCCGGACCGGTCCGATCCTCGGCCGACAACACCCAGGGAGGCAGTCTGATGAGCAACGTCACCCGCAGCATGTCGGTCGCGGCGCTGGCACTCTGCCTCGGCGCGGCAAGCCTGGCCGCCCAGGGGCCGGTTCAAGGCGACTTCCAGTGGTACATCGGCGGGCAGGCTGGCGTCCTGGTGTTCCGGACCCCGGCGCAGACCCGCGGCGGCATGTTCATGGCGGGCGCTAACACGCTCATCACCGCACGCCGGACCGGGCTTCTGCTCTCGGTCGAGGAGGGGGTTGGCTCGAACGAGCAAAGCGCCTACTTCGACGCGACCGGAACCACGCAGACAGTCCAGTTCAACGACATCCGCAAGTACTCCGCGGTCCTCATGGCCTTCCCCATCCGCTCCGCGGCCCAGCCCTACCTCGGCATCGGCGTCGGGCTGCTCCACGCCGTGAACCCGCAACCGACCGGAACCGCCTTCGCCACCCCCGCCGCGCTCGCCCAGGCGCAGCAGGACGCGGTCGATCTGGGAAGCACGGGTTTCGCGACGGTAGTGGGGGGGCTTCAGTTCAAGGTCGGGCGGTTCGTCGCCTTCGGCCAGTATCAGCTCACCTCGGCCCAGGGCGACAAGACCACGTCCAGCGGCGCCACCGGTCGGTTGCTGGTCGGCTCGACCCACACGTTCAGCGGTGGGCTCCGGATCAGCCTCGGGAGCGCGAAAGAGGCGCCCCGCGCCGGGTACTGACGCTTCGCCGCGATACCCAGGGTGACCCCGTGGCCGCGAACCGGAGCGGCCAGTCGACCGCTTTCGTGATGCCGATCCGCGGGGTCACCGCTACCGGTCCTTCCCAGGCGTCCGGCTCGAGCACCATCACCGCCGAGCGTGGCATCATCCGCCCGTCCAGCTCCGCCCGCGTGATCCCGAGCGCCTGACACAAGCGGCCGGGCCCGGCGCACAGATGCCGGTCCTCGACGCCTCCACGTCGCTGCCGCATCAGCTCCAGCCCCTCGAGCGGCTCGACCGCCCGCAGCAGCACCGCACTCCCGTCCCCCGCCGCCTGGCAGACCAGATTCGCGCACCAGTGCACACCGTAGGAGCGATAGACGTACCAGCTCGCCGGCGGGCCGTAAAGCGCCTGGTTCTGGGCGTGTCGCCGGTGCCGGTACCCATGGGAGGCGGGGTCATCGTAGCCCAGATAGGCCTCGGTCTCCACGATCCGGCCGATGGCGCGACCCCCGACTGCGGAGACGATGACGAGGCCGACGAGCTCGCGCGCCACCGCGTCCGCCGGGCGCTCGAAAAACCGAACGGGCAGCGTCGCTGCCCGTCGCGGCTTCCTCATTCCGGCTTCTTCTTGGCCCGTGGTCGAGGCCGTCGCTTGGGTGCCGCGTCCGCCGGCGCATCGGTCGCGGCTGCCGCAGCCTCGCCCGCGTCGATCGCTGGCGGTCCGGATCCGCGCTTGGTCCCGCGACCCCGGCCTCGGCCTCGTGCGCGAGCCGGCTTGGCGCCATCCTCCGCGCCGTCGGCGGACACCGCCTCCGGCGCCGGGCTCTCGGGCACCACTCCAATGAGCGGCACCTGACCGGCACGGACACCGCCCCGCGAGCCGCGCCGGAACCGGATGCCCGGCCGCTGACCGTTCCCGCCACCAGAGGCCCCCACCTCCGCAGCCGCCTCGGCGGCCGGTTCCGGGACGGCAGCATCGGTCACCACCACGAGCGCGGCCGGCGATGAGGTCCCGCCGGAGGCGTCGAGCCGGTGCGGCGCCACTTCGTATTCGTCGTCGCCGATCTTGCGGACGTCGGCCACCTCCGCGTCGTTCGCCTGCCGGAGCAGCCGCACGAAGCGTCCCGGCTCGAGCAGCGGATCTTCCCGGCCGTGGAGCGCTACCATCCGAAGCCGGAGCGCCTCGTGTGCGACCGGCGGCTTGAGCTCACCCAACGCGCGGGCGATGAGCTGGAAGGCCGCGGCGAGCGCAAGCGTGCCATCGCGCCGGACCTCCGCTCCCCGCTGCTCCCGCTCCACCGGCGCCCGGGGCGTTTCCGCGGCCGGCCGCTCCCGGTCTCGCCCGCGACCCCGGCCGCGACCACGGCCGCGACCCCGGCGCTCTCCCTCCGGTGCGGCCCGGGCGGTCTCGCGCGCGGGCTCCGGCGGCGCCGGGGCCGCGCCCGCGGGGGCCACCTCGTACTGTCCGTTCTCCATCTTGTTGACGTGGAGCACTCCGCGCTGGCCCGCTTCGATGATGAACTTGCTGAACCGGCTGAAGCCGGCGTTCTTCTCGTCGAAGTTGGGATCGATCTGCTGCATGACCTGCTTGAGCCGGTCCGAGCGCATCACGTCGGCGTTGCGCACCATCTGGGCGACCGCCTCGCGCGCCAGCTCCCAGGGATCGCGCTGCGCCGAGGGCGTGTCCACTTCCTTGGTGAGCCCGGCAAGATCGCTGTAAGAGTAGTACTCGTCGCAGTTCTGGATCAGCAGATCGCTGGCGGACTCGCGGATACCCACGCCGATCACGTACTTCCCGTACTCCTTCAGCTTGATCACCATCGTCGAGAAGTCGCTGTCGCCCGACATGATGATGAACGTGCCGATCTCCGGCCGGGTGAATACGAGCTCGATCGCGTCGATCGCGAGCCGGATGTCGGTCGCGTTCTTCTTGCTGGTGCCGAAGGCGGGAGCGAAGATGAGGTCGATCGAGGACTCGGAGAGGGGAACGATGTACTGCGGGTAGCGGCGCCAGTCGGCATACGCGCGCTGGACCGCCACCTTGCCCTTGATGATGTCGCTGTTGAGGAGAGTGCGCAGCTCCTTGGTCAGGTCGGAGCGGATGCCGAGGGTGACGTTGTCGAAGTCGATCAGCAACGCGGCGTTCGCGGCGTGCACGACCGGGTTCGGCAAGTGCCGGTTCGGACGGTTCATCGGTTGGGTCACGTAGCGCTCAGTTCCAGGCCCACAACCCCCGTGAGCTCCCGCCGCTTCACCTTGCCGGACCCGGTCGGCGGGAACGCGTCGAAGGAGCGCACGAGGTCGGGGACCTTGTAGTCAGCTAGATGTTCGCGACAGAGCTCCTTGAGCTCGTCGCCGGTCACGATCGCACCCGCCACGGGTACCACGCAGGCGCAGACCAGCTCCCCGAGCACGTCGTTGGGGATGCCGACCGCGCAGGCGTCGTCGACGCCAGGGTGAGTGCGGAGCACGTCCTCCACTTCGCCGGTCAGGAATATCCGTCCGGCGTCATCGCGCGCTCGTCTCGCTCGCGCGCTTCTCGGCCGGGTCGCCGGCGCGCGTCGCGATGAGCCACTCGGGCACGTTCTGGAGGTCGATGGCGAGGCGTTGCCCCGGCTCGAGGCCGAGATGGAACTCCCGGCCGGGATGGGCACGCGCCCGATCCCCGAACAGCTCGCCGAGATGCAGGCTCGCCAAGAACCGCCTCCTGGGGGTGAGTAGCCCCGAAAGGTAAACGTTGAACGGTAAACAGTGCACTGTTTACGGGATTGCTACCCGATCATCCCCTCGCCCGCGAGCGGCAGCTCCAGCACGAAGAAGAATCTCGTCCCAGTCTCCGGAGAGGTCTCGACCTGGAGAGCGGAGCCCATCGCCTCGACCAGCTTCCGGCAGATGGACAGGCCCAGACCGGAGCCGGAGAACGCGTACTCACCCGCCTTCTGACGCCGCCGGAACGGCTCGAACAGGGTAGCCATGGATTGCGGCGGGATCCCCCGCCCGGTGTCGCGGACGGCGAACTCGACCTGGCTCGCCGAGACCTGCCGCGCCGCCACCTCGACGAACCCCTCGGCCGTAAACTTGAGCGCATTGGTGGTGAGGTTGAGCAGCACCCGGCTGAGCGCCACCGGGTACCCCACGCGAAAGTCGGACTCGGGCGGCGACAGTCGCACCGAGAGCGACTTCTCTTCGGCGATCGGCAGCACGATGTCGCGGACCGACTCCAGGATGTCGGTGATCGAGAACGGGATCGGGTCGAGATCGACCAGCCGGTCACCCCCGCGGGCGAGCTCGATCACGTCGCTGGCCACAGAGCTGAGACCGAAAGCCGCGCTGTAGATCAGGCCGAGCTGGCGCTCCTGGACCGGGTTCACCGGGCCGCTTCGGGCGCGCTGCAGCGTCTCGGCCAGGAAAAGGATGGACGTGAGCGGCGAGCGGAGGTCGTGCGCGACTTCCACCACCAGCTCCAGACCATCGGGGCCAGACAGCCGATCCGTGAACCGCTGCGACCAGTCCACCTCGAGCCGCTGTGCCACGCGCTCTACGGCGCCGAGAAGCCCGAGCGCCTGACCGGCATCGGGTAGCGGCGCCAGTCCCTGGAGCCGCTCCAAGAGGGCGACCCTGATCAGCCCGATGAGCCGCCGCGAAAGCGCGCTCCGTGGCACGAGCCCCATGTCGGGCTCCTGCCCGATTGCGGCCTCGCGGACGGCGCTGCAGAGATTGGCGATGTTCCCGGAGACTTCCTCAGCGGAGGCCGCATGCTCGACCACACCTTCCCAGCGCGACTCGACCGCGAGCACGCTTTCGCGGAGCGCCTCCCAGAGGGCAGGCGCGAGCCCCCCGCCCGAGGGTCCCTCAGGGTCCCACACGCGGGGCGGCGACGGGGACGTCGGTCCCGACGTCCGCCGACGCTCCCCGCTCGTGGAGTGGGGAGCCGTCGTCTCCGACTTCACTCCGGCGTCCCCGGGCTCTCGTCGCGGTGGAATTCGTGCTTGTCCATGAGGCGATAAAGCGTCGTCCGGTCGATGCTGGCGAGTCGGGCGGCCTTCGACATGTTGCCGCCTGCCCGGCCGACCAGCCGGCTGAGGTATTCGCGCTCGAACTGGGCCACGACCCGGTCCTTCGCTACGTGGTATGCCTCGTCCATCACACCCGCGGGCGGCGGGGCCTCCGCCGGCCAGTCCGTGGCGTCATCGTAAATCGGAATATCGTTCGGCTGAATGGTCTGGTCCGGCTCCGCCAGCACCGCTACGTGCTCGATGACGTTCTGGAGCTCCCGGACGTTCCCCCGCCAGGGGCGCGAGCGCAGGAAGGCGATGCTACCGTCGCTCAACCGCGGCACCCGGTCGCCCATCTGGCGATGGCGATGCCAGTAGTAGGTGAGGAAGTGGTTGGCGAGCAGCGGGATGTCTTCCTGCCGCTTGCGGAGCGGCGGGAGCGTGATCGGCACCACGCGGAGCCGGTAGAAGAGGTCACTGCGGAGTGCACCCTCGTCCACCGCATCTTGGGGGTCGCGATTCGTGGCGGAGATGAAGCGGACGTCGACCACGGCATCTACCTGCTCGCTACCGACGCGGCGCACCACGCCGTCCTGAATGACGCGGAGCAGCTTGGCCTGGAGCGGCATGGACATCTCGGTGAGCTCGTCCAGGAACAGCGTGCCCCCATTGGCCGTCTCAAGCAGGCCGGGCTTGTCCCGGTCGGCACCGGTGAAGGAGCCCTTCCGATGCCCGAAGAGCTCGCTCTCGAGCAGGCCCTCGGGGAGGGCCGCGCAGTTGATCGGCACGATCGGCTTGTGCGCGCGGCGGCTGTACTGGTGGATGAACTGGGCGATCACTTCCTTGCCCGTGCCGCTCTCCCCGCTGATGAACACCGACGCGTCGGTGCCCGCGACCTTCCGGGCGAGCTCCACCGCCTTACGGAACGGCGGGGAGATCCCGATCAGGGCGATCTTGTCACTGTGGCCGTTCTGCTTCATCAGCTGAAGCCTGAGGTCCTGCGCCTCGCGCGAGACCATCACGGCGTGGGACGCCCGCCCGATCAGCACTTGGAGGTGCGTCGCCGAGAACGGCTTGGGCAGGTAGTCCCAGGCGCCGGCCCGGAGGGCCTCGATGCTGCTCGTGACGCTGGGGTTCCCAGTCATCACGACGACGATGGTGTCCTTGAACGCCTCGAGGGCCGCCTGGAGGATCTGGAGCCCCGAGACCTGCGACATGTAGAGATCGACGAGGATGATGTCGAACTTGCGCCGCTTGACCGTGTCGACGGCTTCCTCGCCACGCCCGATCAGGGTGACGTTGTAGCCGTCCATCTGCAGGACGCTGGCGCAACTCTCCCGCAGGGTGCGTTCATCATCCACCACCAGGATCCGGATACTGGCCTTGACGTCGCTCGGGATCGAGAGCGGGTCCCGGGCCGCCGATTCGGACCCGGCCGGGGTTCCGGGCGGGGACGGCTGTGTAAGCGAACTGCCCATGCGGACTCTCCTTAGCTCTGGCGCTGGTCGAACGTGAGGACGCCCCGGACACCGGGCTGACAACCTGCTTGAGCAGGGCCTGTTCCACACCCCTGCCGGAACCCCTTCAGGTATGCGCCAGCGTCACTTGGATACAACACCGTGCAGCGCGTGTCAAGCAGAACAGTGTGATACAAGCAACAGAGGACTGCTGGGTCAGCGCAACGGTATGCAAGGGTTATGCAACAGCCTGGGGCCGTAAGCCCCCGCTCGGTGGGGTACCTGCATATGGTTCTCGCTGATACCGACTTGGCCCCCGGTTGTTTGCCGGCCGCTCACTGGTCCTTACTTTGCAGAGCGGAGGGCCGTGCCCGCAAGTCGCAAGAGATTCGGGGCAGCAGCCGATTGCCGCCCCCTGATCGCCGCAAACTCCGGAGCGTCCGACTCTTATGGCCCGTAACCTGATCCCCTCGAGCGAGCCGCCGCCGCACATGGCTCCGGCCTCGCCCCAGCTCCCGGTGGCGGCGACCGACCTGAGTCCAATACCGGCCGAGGACGGATCCGAGGGGTTTCAGTGGCATCGCTACGTTTCGGCCCTCCGCCGTTACAAGTGGCTGATTCTGCTGATCACGGCGCTGGGCACCGGCGCGGGCGTCCTCGCCACCCGGTTCCTCATCCCCGAGTACCAAGTGCAGGCCACGATCTGGATCGAGTCGCCGCCAGCGCGGGACGGCCCGATTCGCGCCCAGGGGCTCCTCGAGTCGTACGCCTGGGTCGAGCTGCTCAAGACCTACACGGTGCTCGACTCGGTCGTCCAGAAGGAGCGGCTTTATCTGTCGCACGACCCCCAGGACTCGGTCGCGTTCAAGAGCTTCTCGCTCATGGCGCGGTTTCGGCCGGGGTCCTACGTCCTGACCGTCGATCGGACGCAGCACGGGCTCACACTGAAGACCAAAGAGGGCCTGCTGGTGCAGACCGGCGTGGTCGGCGATTCGATCGGCCAGCGGGTCGGTCTGGCGTGGCATCCCGACGCTGCCATGCTCAAGGCTGGACGGACTTACGAGTTCACCGTGAGCACCCCGCGCGACGCGTCTCAGGCGCTCGCCGGCCAGCTCACGACCATGATGGCCCAGGACGGAAACTTCCTGCGGCTTCAGCTCACGGGCGCCGATCCCGTGCGGCTCACCAACACGATGAACGCGCTGTCGGACCAGTTCGTCGCGGTGGCCGCCGATCTGAAGAAACGGAAGCTGACCGAGCTGTCCCGGATCCTGGCCGAGCAGGTCGCGTCGGTGGGCCAGCAGCTGCGGGACGCGGAGACCAAGCTCGAGAGCTACAAAGTGGCGACGATCACCCAGCCCAACGACGCCACGCCCATCAATCCGGGCGTGAGCACGTCGTCGGGGACCGTCATCGGACAGTACTTCACCCAGAAGGTCCAGGCTGACGAGATGAAGCGGGACCGCGAGAACATCGAGCGGGTCCTGCGTGAGTCGCAGAGCGGCACGGTGCCGATCGACGCGTTTCAGACCATTCCGTCCGTGCGCACCGCGCCCGACTTCACCCGCGCTTTGAACGAGCTGGCCGACGCCGAGGCCCAGATCCGGGCGCTCCGCTTCAAGTACACCGACGACTACAAGCCGGTGAAGGACCTGGCGGACCGGATCCAGACGCTCAAGACCCAGATCATCCCGGTCTACGCCAATACGCTGATCTCAGCACTTCGGGCGCAGCAAGCCGACCTCGAGGGGCGGATCGGGGCGCAGTCCCACGAGCTCCAGCAGATCCCCACCCGGATGATCAACGAGGCGCGGCTGGACCGCGAGGTCAAGAGCATGCAGTCGATCTACACCGACCTGCAGGCCCGCTACGAGCAGGCCCAGCTGGCCGAGGCGAGCGCCATCCCGGACGTGCGCATCCTCGACCCGGCGGTCCAGCCCGAGAGCCCCAGCCGTAACGACGCGCCGCGGATCATCTTCCTGGCGTTCATGAGCAGCATGGGCGCCGCGATCGCGCTCGCGCTCCTGCTCGATCGCCTGGACAAGCGATTCCGCTATCCGGACCAGGTCACCAACGAGCTGGGCCTCAGCATCCTCGGCGCCGTGCCGGCCATCAACAAGCTGAAGCGCGGCAGCGTGGACCTGGAGGAGACGGCGCAGGTCGTCGAGGCATTCCGCGGCATCCGGCTCAATATCGTGCACTCCTACGGCGCGGCCGGGCCGGTCATGCTGACGATCTCGAGCCCGTCCCCGGGCGACGGCAAGTCCCTCGTCTCGTCCAACCTCGCGCTGTCGTTCGCGGAGGCGGGCTACAAGACGCTGCTCATCGACGGCGACATCCGGCGGGGAGAGCTGCACCGGATGTTCCGCGCCGAGCGCATTCCGGGCCTGCTCGATTACCTGATGAAGTCCGCGACGCTCGACCAGATTCTGCGGCCGACCAGCAAGCGGAATCTCACGCTGCTGCCGTGCGGCACGCGGCGCCAGCACGGCCCGGAGCTGCTCGGCTCCGCGCTCATGAACGAGCTGATGGCGACGCTCAAGACGCGCTTCAGCGTGATCATCGTGGACAGCCCGCCCCTGGGCGCCGGCATCGATCCGTTCGTGCTCGGCACCGCCACGGGGAACATGGTGCTGGTTCTGCGGTCAGGGGAAACCAACCGCGAGATGGCGGAGGCCAAGCTCAAGGTGCTGGACCGGCTGCCGATCCGTATCCTGGGCGCGGTGCTCAACGATATTCGGGCGGGTGGGGTCTACCAGTACTACGGGTACGTCTACGGCTACGTGGCGGACGAGGAGAAGCCGGGGCAGCTGACCGCGGGATCGAGCGAGGCAACGCCTACGTCTTGAGGGGGATCGTGTCGACCCCGCGGACCCGCTCGCCATCGGGGCTCCGCAGGAGGTCGTGCAGGGCCGTGCTGGCGCACTCGAGCAACTGCACCGCGTCGAGTGACGAGGTGGCGAAATCCGGAACCGCACAGTAGCCGGCGCGAACCTTGACGCCCGTGCCGCCGTCGCGGCCCGCTGCCGGCAGCGACTCGATCACCCCGGCGAGCCGGTTCACCAGCTTCACCGCACCCTGCGCCCCGGTCGCCGGCGCGATCACGGCGAACTCGCGGCCGTCCAAGCGGCCGAGCACATCGGACGAGCGGCCGGCTTCCCGGAGCGCCTGGCCGACGAGACCCACGAGCTCCTCCGAGTCGGCATCCGCCGACTCGATCTCGGACCCCAGCACCACGCAGGCCAGCGGATCGTGGCGCCGAGAAGCGCCCGCGCCGATCTCACGCGCGCGGCGCGAGAGTCCGGCACGGTTGTAGAGGCCGGTATCCGGATCGAGGAGGCGCTCGCCGCGGAGCCGGTCGCTGGCGAGCTTGGCCTGGACGAAGGTGCGGAGCTTGAGCAGGAGGGCCTCGCCGTCGATCGGCTGGCCGAAGAACTCCCAGGCGCCCGCCTCGAACGCTTCCAGGCGCAGCGCCCGTCCCGCGGGACCCGCGGTCGTGATCACAATAGGGGTGGTCGGCCCGAGCCTCTGGTCGCCCCGAAGCTCCCGGCACACGTCGAACCCGTGCATGTCCGGCATCTGGGCGTCGAGGATGACCACGTCCGGCAGCTCACCCCGGGCCCGCTCGAGCGCCTGAGCGCCGGTAAATGCGCGGATCACCGCGAATCCGTTGGGCTCGAGGGCGCTCTCCAACGATCGGGCCGACCATTCCTGATCGTTCGCAATCAGTACAAGCGGGGAGTCACCGTTACGGGCTCGATTGGCCATTCGGCACGCGAATTCGAGGGTTGGCTGAGCGCAGGCACCCAGGGGTTCTACATCCCGCTCGCAGGACTCGTGCGACCTCTAAGGCCCCAGCTAACCACAAGTTGAACAAGGGCTTGGCATAAATGCACCACGGCTGGCGCCGGCCAACTTCGCGGGGCCGGCGCAACACTATGATGGTTCTTGCGCTACACAAGCGATCGAACCGGGATTGTGGCGGTGTCAGCTGATTCTGTGGCTTGGGCGCAACGGCCCATGCTCAGGCTGCACAGACTACGGCTCCGTGCCGATGCGGCTATCACTATTTGTGACAAATTGTTGGGTGCTGCCAAGCAGACCGCGGCGCTGCTCGGTTGGCCGCCTCTTCTGGCGGCGCTAACCTTGAAGGAGTGTCAGGTCGGCGAGCGCGCCGATGAAGCGTTGCCTCTGAGTGCATCGGGCGTGCAAAATTTCGCAGTTTGCGACAGACCATGTGAAGAGAATGTATCCAAGCAAGCCGGCCCATCCCGAATCGGACGCCAGCGATCCCGCCAAGCCGGCCGGGGCCGCTCGCTTGCTCGATGAGTCGCTGCGGCGTCTGCGTTCGCGGTTCAGCCGCCGCTTGGAATCGTTCGGGCTGGGGGAAACCCAGTCGCCGTTGCTCACCGACGCCGTCGATTCGCTCGACGCCGAGGGAAACCCGCGGTGAGGCCGGTGGACCGGCGCGGGTGAGAGCCGTCACAGGCATCTTGCCCCCGCGATGTAAGCTTTGCCCCGTCCAGGGTGATCCGCCCAAGCGCGCGTCGGAGCGAATCTTGCTGGGTGGGGAGCCGATTCGAGGGCGCCTCGGCGCGCCCGACGGCCCTCCCCTTTCAAGGTCAGGAATCCGGATGCCCAGACTGGTCACCACGATCGTCACCGCAGTTCTGCTCATCGGTTTCGGAACGCGCCCCGTCACCGCTCAGCAGCCGTCCAAGCAGCCGGCCGAGTCCCGCGCCTTGGCGACCCGCGCCGAGCTCGATAGCCTGCTCAAGGGCGGTAAGGTGAGCGACGACGAGGCGGCCGTCATCCGTGACCGGCTCAAGAACGGCGATTTCGCCCCCGGCGACCGGATCGTGATCCACGTGGCTCAAGAGCAGACCCTCAACGACACCTTCCCCGTCCGGACGGGTCGGGTGCTCATTCTGCCGAACCTCGAGGAAATCTCGATGGCCGGCGTGCTCCGCTCCGAGGCACAAGCCTTTCTCACCGCGCAGATCGCCAAATATGTGAAGGACCCCACCGTCATCGTGGACCCGCTCATCCGGGTCTCGATCCTCGGCGCGGTCTCGAGGCCGGGCTTTTACACCGTTCGGGCCGACATGCTGGCAAGCGAGGTGATCATGGCAGGCGGCGGTCCCGCAGGTAACGCCAACCTGCGAAAGACCGTCATCCGCCGGAACGGGAACGTCGTCCGGGATGAAAAAGAGCTCCAGGTCGCTTTCAATCGGGGCGTCTCGCTGGACGCCCTGAATCTCCAGGCGGGCGACGAGATCTACATCGGCGAGAAGGGCAATGCCCGCAACTCGATCGCGTATGTCGCCGCGGTCTCGGGCGCCATTCTCGCCATCGTTGCGATCGCCCGGCTGTTCTAAAACGAGCGCTGTAATGGGATCCGCGATGTCCGCTTTGAGAGGCAGCCAACCGTCCCTGCCCGGGACACCTGACCAGGTCGAGGTGGCCGGCGCCCGGCCGTTCGGCCTGGACGCGGCCTACGTGGCGCGGGGGGACGGTGCGGCCAGCGCGGCCGTGTGGGTCCGCCAATGCGTGAACATGGCGCTGGCGACGCTAGCGCTCATCGTGCTGTCCCCGATCCTGGCCGTCATCGCCGTTCTGGTGAAGCTGACCTCCCGTGGTCCCGTGTTCTACACCCAGGAACGGGTGGGTCTCGACCGCCGGGGTCGGTCGCAGCGATCCTCCAACCACCGCCGCGCGCTCGACCTCGGCGGCCAGCCGTTCACGATCTACAAGTTCCGCACGATGCACGTGGACGCCGAGCACAAGACGGGCGCCGTGTGGGCCGCGAAGGACGATCCCCGGGTCACCGAAGTCGGCCGGTTCCTGCGCCAGTATCGGCTCGACGAGCTGCCTCAGCTCATCAACGTGCTCAAGGGGGAGATGAGTATCGTGGGCCCGCGGCCCGAGCGGCCCGCCATCTTCGCCCAGTTGCGCGCCAACATCGCCGAATATCCGCTGCGGCAGCGGGCCAAGCCCGGCATTACTGGCCTCGCCCAGATCAACCAGCACTACGACGCCTGCCTCGACGACGTTCGGAAAAAGGTCCAGTTCGACCTCGAGTACATCCAGCGCCAGAGTCTGCTCGAGGACCTCAAGATCATGGTGAAGACCGTCCCCGTGGTCCTGCTCCGCCGGGGGGGCTGGTAACGCCCCGGTGACGGCCGTCCCCGAAGCTACGCCTCGGGTGCGGGTCTGGCCGGGCCGCGCCGGAGTTCCATTCGCCCTCGCCGCAGCCGCTTTCGTCGCTCTTTTCGCTCAGCCCGCCCTGCTTCTCGCCCGCGACTGGTGGAACGACAGCGAGGCCGGCCACGGACTCCTGCTGGCCCCGCTGGCGGTGTGGCTCGCCTGGCGGGACCGCCCGCGGCAGCCGCTCGCGCCGAACACGCTGCTCGGCACGAGCCTGCTCGTGGCGGCGGTGCTCCTCCGCTACGTCGCGGGTCTGGCCGCGGAGCTGTTCACCCTCCGGTTCTCGATCGTGCTGGCGCTGGCCGGCCTCACGGTCTTCTGGCTCGGCGAGCGCCAGCTCCGGCGCTGGTGGCTCCCGTTCGCGCTCCTGACCCTCTCGATTCCGCTCCCGGCTCTGGTGACCAACGCGCTCACGCTTCCGCTCCAGTTCAAGGCGTCGGCGCTAGGCACCGCCCTGCTCGAGTGGCGGCACGTCCCCGTCCGCCTCTCCGGGAACGTGATCCAGCTGCCCGGTCGCCAGCTCTTCGTAACTGAGGCGTGCAGCGGCATCCGCTCGCTCATGGCCCTGCTGAGCCTCGGTGTCCTCGTGGGCGGCCTCTGGCTGCGCACGCCGATCGGCCGCCTGGCCGTGCTCGTGCTCGCGGTGCCGATCGCGGTCGTGGTCAACGCCATCCGGGTTTTTCTCACGGGCTTCCTGGTCTACTTCCTGAACCCGGCGATGGGCGAGGGGTTCATGCATCTCACCGAGGGCTGGCTGCTCTTTCTGGTCGCCTTCTCGGTCCTCGCGGCCGGAGCCTGGGGGGTCGGCGCGGTCGAGCGCTTCGCCGTGAGGAGCCGCCATGCGGTCTGACTGGCAGCGGTACCTCCCTGCCGGGGTCCTGAGTGCGGGCTGCCTGCTCGTTGTCGTGGGGGCCAACAGTCAGCAGGCCCTGCCGTTGCGGGCTCCCCTGAGCCAGCTTTCCGCGCGCTACGACGGCTACCAGGAGCGGAACGAGACGATCACCCCCGAAGAGCAGCGGGTCGCCGGGATGTCCTCATATCTGCTCCGGTCCTACACCCGGGACTCAGCGACCGCCTTTACCGTCTACGTCGGCTACTACGAGCGACAGCTCCAGGGCAGGACGATCCATTCGCCCAAGAACTGCCTCCCCGGCGCCGGCTGGGAGGCGGTTGCTTCCGGAGAGCAGGTCCTGGCGACGGCGCTCGGGCCGGTGCGGGTGAATCGCTACCTGCTCGTCAACAAGCAGCAGCGCGCGCTGGTCTACTACTGGTATCAGGGACGGGGGCGAGTCGAGTCGAACGAGTACCGCGTGAAGCTCCAGCTCCTCCGGGACTCCGCCCTGCGGGGCCGGAGCGACGAGGCCCTCGTGCGCGTCGTCGTCCCGATGCGCTCCGCCGACGGCGAAGGGCCGGCCGGCGAGCTCGGCGCCCGGGTGAGCGCCGAGCTGATCCCCCGGGTCGCCGAGGTCCTTCCTTCCTGACCCCACGCGGCTTACGTACCGCCGCCTCGACCGCGGCGGGCCAACCCACGATATTGGTGTACCTCTAAGCGGAGGATCCCGGCGATGGCCCTTTCAAGGGGTCGTTCAATCGTGTGGGTGCTCTACGCAGTGGCGCTGGCATTGCTCGTTTCCCCGCTCGTCGACCTGATCGGGGCCGTTTGGCCGGCCCGGATGAGCGAAGTGAGCTGGCGCTTCGGAGCGTTCGGGCTCACGACCAGCGCGTTGGTGAGTCCGATTCTGGGCTTCGCGCTCCTCAAGATCGGTGGCGTGCTGCTTGAGCACCGCAGCGTGGTCCGGGGCGTGGCGGTGGTGGACCTTGTCCTTTTGGCGCTCCTGCTCGTGGGACTCGGCTTCTTCGCGCTCGATTTTCTCCAGCTGCGAGCGACGCTCGCCACGTCGAGCCTTCCCCAGTACGACATGGCGGGGTTCAAGGCGGCGGTGAACGGCCTGATCGAGCTGATCGTGCTAGGCTGGATGGGCGTGGCCGGGCTCAGGGCCTCGGGGCACCTCGCCAGGCCCGCTGGGGGGCACGGGAGCCGCGGCGAGGCCGGCCTGATCGTCGGGATGCCGGCGAGTGAGCCGACGCGCGAGCTGCTTTAGCTGGCCGCGGGACCCGACACGTCGGCCGGGGCTCCCGGCCGGCGGGTCGGCTCCCAGATAGGATTCCGCTCGCCGCGCAGGGCCTTGGCCCAGGCCCGCAGCGCCGCCGCGTTTACAGCGAGAATAAAGCCGGAGACCGCGATCGGCACCGGCGCCTTCCGACCCTCCGGCCACCGCATGCCGATCACGCCCAGTCCCATCACCAGCCCAATCACGAGCACCAGAAGGGCCGCAGCGAGGGAGTGGGGGCTCAAGAGCACCAGACCGAGCAACAGGCCCGGCAGCGTGAGGTGCACGAGCCACCGGCACAGCTTGTGGCTGAAGAGCATCAGCGCGAAGCTGCCGTAGCGGAGCGGGTTGAGCAGCGCACGCTTGTACCAGAGCGTCTCGAGCCCGCGCGCCATCGTGCGGATCTTTCGCCGGTACTCGGAGCGGAGCGAAGTGGTCCTCGGTACAAGGCAGACGGCTTCGTCCACGGATACCGTGCGATAGCCGAGGAGGCGGGCGCGGAGCGGTGAAGCGAAATCGCGGCTCAGTGCCTCAGGGAACGCAGGATTCACGATGGTCCGCCGGATCGCGTAGAAGCACCCACTCGCGCCGACGATCGATCCCACCCGGGTCTCGAGCGAGCGCACCCACATCTCGTAGCCCACGTAACCCGATTCGCCCCGGTTCACCTCCGCCCGAACGTCGCCCACGCTCAGATCCCGTCCCGACGCCGCCCCCACGGTGGGATCCTGGAACACCCGGATCAGGGGCTTGAGGGACCCGGGCAGGATCCGGATGGTCGCGTCGGTATTGACGAGGATCTCCCCGCCGAGGTGGCCGAACGCCGCGTTCTCCGCCGCCGTCTTGCCGCCGCGGGCCGGCAGGGCCAGCAGCTCGACCCCTCTGTCCGCATAGCGGCGGACGATGTCGTCCGTCCCGTCGCGGGAGCAGTCCGACGCGACCAGGATCTGCCGCCGGTCCGCGGGGTAGTCCAGGGCCAGCAGGCTTTCGAGCGTCGCGCCTATGGATGCCGCCTCGTTGTACGCGGGGATCACGATGCTGATCCGGGGCCACTCGGGCGGGTCGCCGAAGTGCCTCGGGCGCCGCTTGAGGCGAGCCGCGAGCGCGAGCACGAGCGGATAGCCGGCGTATGCGTACGAGAAGAGCGCGATGGGGATCAGAATGAGCACAAGCGCGAGCTGGGTCATATCGCCGCTCGGCGAGGGGCCCGGATCACGGCGTCGTAGGCCGCGTCGTACCGCGCGACCCATTCGGCGACGCCGAAGTCAGCGTCGAGCCGACGCCGCGCGGCCCGCGCCCGGGACGCGGCGGCCTCGGCGTCGGCGTGCACCGCGCGGATCGCGCGCGCGAGCGCTGCTGCATCCGAGGGAGGCACGAGCAGCGCCTCGGCCCCGGAAACGACGTCGGGCACGCCGCCCACCGAGGTTGCGATGACGGGAACACCCGCCGCCATTGCTTCGAACAGGACGATCGGGGTGCCCTCGGTCCGCGAGCTGAGCACGAAACAGTCGAAGGCGGAGAACAGCCGCCCGGCGTTGGGCACGGTGCCGTGCCAGCGGATGCGGTCGGCGACGCCGGTCGCCCGGGCCCGCGCGGCGAGCGCGTCGGCTTCGCGGCCGGTACCGAGAATCGAGAGCTCGAGCGGGGTATCACGAACCAGGGCCAGAGCGTCGATCAGCACGTCGGCGCCTTTTTCCTGACTCAGTCGCCCGACCCAGCCCAACCGGTAGCCTTCGGGCGGAAGGCCGAGCGCCGACCGCGCAGCGGTCCGACCGGACAGCGGGAGCGAGCCTTGGTAGGCGTTGGGAATCATGTGGAGCGCCTCGCGAGGAACCCCCGCGGCGGCGAGCCGCTCACGGAGCGGCCGGGAGACGGCGACCACCGCGTCGAAACGGCGGAACGCCCGGACCTGGAGCCATTCGTAGAGCCGGTTGCGAACCCCTCCCCCGGTGAAGCCGTGCACGGTGGTGACGGTCGCATGCCCGAGCCGGCGCGCCACGCCGCCTGCCAGCACATCCGGGCGATATCCGTGGGTGTGGACGACGTCCGGCCCCAGGCTCCCGCAGAGTCGGGCCACCTCGGCCCGCTCCCGGTGATACGCCCGTGGCGGTACCGGGCAAACGTGGACCCGGATGCCTTCCGCCCGGGCCGCGACGACCCAGGGGTGCTCCGGGGGCTCCCGGTCGACGATCGCCGCGACCGCAACCGCATGGCCACTCGCCTGCTGAGCCGACGCGAGAGCGCGAACGACGCTTTCCAGCCCGCCGACCTCGCCGGGAGCCAGGATATGCAAGATCTTGCGTTGCTGGATGCCCAGGACAGGATCTCCCATGTGCCAGAGCCGGGTTGCATATTATTCTAGCGGTCCACCCACTTCCCACCGCGTCACCCACTGGTAGAAGCAAGATGGCCAAGCCCGTGTCGGTCCTCGTGACCATCGACACCGAAGAAGACAACTGGGATCCCACCAAGGACGGCGTCTCGATCGAGAACGTCCGTGGTGTGCCTGAGCTCCAGGAGATCTTCGACCGGCACGGCGTTCGCCCGACCTACCTGACCACCTACCAGGTGATCATTCATCCGTGGGCCGCGGAGATTCTCGCCGGCGTACATCGGAGCGGCCGGGGTGAGCTCGGCGCCCATCTCCACGCGTGGAACACGCCGCCCTGTCCGGAGCCCGTGAATCCCGAGACGATTTCGCTCCGGGCGCTCCCGGTCGAGAAGCAACGGGCCAAGCTGGCGACCCTGACCGAGGCTATCCACCAGGCGACCGGCGTCCGTCCGACGTCCTTCCGCGCGGGCCGCTGGTCGATCTCTCCCGGGACCGTCGGCGTGCTGGCCGACGCGGGCTACCGCACCGACTCGAGCGTGCTGCCATACGTGTCATGGCGCAGCGTCACCGACGGGCCCCGCTTTTTCCGGACGCCGACCGTGCCCTACCGCATCGACGGCGGAGGCGATGTCGAGACGCCGGTGCCGAACGGTGCCGTGGTCGAGGTACCGCCGACCGTCGGATTCACCCGCTGGCCCTGGCCCCTCTGGAGCCGCTGGGACCGTCTAGCCCGTGCGACGGGGCTCCATCCGCTCCACCTGCCCGGCGTCCTCGCCAGGCTCGGCATTCTCGATCGCATTTCTCTGAGCCTGGAGGAGACGCCGCTCGAGCGGCTCCTCCGTCTCACCGACGTGGCGCTCGCCAACGGCCACGCCATCCTCAATCTCTTCATGCACAGCGTGTCGCTGCTGCCTGGCTGGAGTCCGTTCGCAGCCACGGCCGCCGAGCGCGACGCGCTGCTCGACCGTATCGACCGCTACTTCGCCGCGCTCCGGCGGCGCTGCGCTTTCGAGCCGGTCACGCTCGCCGAGGTCGGTGAGCGCGTGCGCGGCACCCCGGCGGCGGAACCGCTCCTCTCAGCGTAGTCGCTTCAGCCAGTCGATCAGGCGCCGGCCCAGGAGTCTCCGCCCGGCGCCGCGGACCCGCGCTTGCACGCGCGCGCGCTGCATCGCGGCCGAATCCCCAACCGGCACATCGATCACCGTGGGGCCCGGGGTCTCGAGAGCCCGGCGCACTACGGTCCCGAGATCGTCGTCGCCCGGATATCCCGCCGTCGCATAAGCGGCGCCGGCCGCCGCGGCCAGCCCCGCGAGGTCGAACGCCGGCAGGTCTACACCGAAGGTGTGCCCGTGCTGGCGCAGCTGGTCCAGGCGGATGAGTCCGTACCGACCGTCGTTGAAGACGATGACGGGAAGCGGCAATTGCTCCCGGGCAGCGGTGAGCAGCTCGAGCCCGCACATCGCGAGGCCGCCGTCGCCCGAGATCAGGACGACCGGGCGGTCGGGTGCGGCGAGTCTGGCGCCGATGGCTGCCGGAAGCCCGAACCCCATGGACTGAAAATCCGAGGGCACGATGAGCCCGCGCGGCGCCAGAATCGGGAAGTGCCGTCGGGCGAGCATCTCGTGAAGCCCGGAGTCGGTGACGAGGCAGGCCTCGCGAGGGAGCGCCGCCCGCAAGGCGGTGAAGAACGCCGCCGCGTCCCGCCCGGCCACCCGCGGCTCGACCGGGAAAACCGAGCCTTGCTCGATCCGGGCCCGCCAGCGATCCAGCTCCCCGGGGTCCCACGCCACCTCGGCGCGAGCAGCTCCGAGACCACGAAGGAGCTGGTCCAGCCAGGGACCGACATCCGCGCGGATGAGCAGCCTCGCGGGATAGTTGGCTCCGAGCGTATCGGGCGAGGCATCGATGTGGACCAGTCGGTCCTGCGCGATTCGCAGCCCGAACCCGAGCGCGCCGTTGTGGCTGAACTTGACGCCGAGCGCGAGAGTGAGGTCGCTTGACGCGAGCATCTCGTTGACCCCCGCCGCGCCGCGCAGGTCGGTCGGCACGACGAGCGGGTGGTCCTCGGGCAGGATCCCGCGCGCCGACGTCGTGCTGACCACGGCCGCGCCGAGCCCTTCGGCCAGTTTCTGCACCTGGGCCGCGGCCGCGGCTGCGCCCTGGCCCGCCAGGATCACGACTCGCTTCGCCTGCTGTAGCAACGCCAGTGCCTCGCTCACTCCCTCGACCGCGGGCGCGCCTGGGCCGGCCGCCGGCGTCGAGGGCGGGGTCGCCGTCTCCGCACCCAGGATGGCCGGGTCGTAGTGAACCATGACCGGCCCGGGTTCCCCGCTGGTCGTAAAGCGATAACCCTCGGCGACCGCCCTCGGCAGATCCTCTGCCCGATCCACGTCGATGCGCTGCTTCACCAGCGGACCGGCGATCGTGGCCTGGTCCAGTGCCTGGAGCTGGAACCGCTTGCCCGGCCCCCGGGCCGGCTGACCCACCAGGTAGAGGATCGGGGTGGAATCGAGTCTCGCCTCGGCCAGGCCGGTAAGCGCGTAGGTGAACCCGGGCCCCGGAATGGTCGTGAGCACGCCGACGCGTCCCGAAGCCCGGCTGTAGCCGGCCGCCATGAACGCGGCGCCCAGCTCGTGGGTGGCGACGACGGTGCGGAGGGAGGCGCTGCGCAGCGCCTCGAACAGGGGGACGTTCTGGGTCCCGGGCAGTCCGAAGACGTGAGTCACGCCCTCGCGCTCGAGAGCCCGGCACAGCAGCTCGGCGCCGTTCATCCGCGACGGATCAACCGCCGTACCGCGGCGCCCGCGAACCGGCGTGCGCGACGCGAGATCGCGCTCACTCGCTCGGCGATCACCAGCGTCGCCGCCTCGGGGCGCTCGATCACGAAGTTGGTGTGCAGGTCCCCTCCCAGCTGGCTCTTGAAATGAGTGACGGGGTTGAGCGCAGCGTCGGTGAGATCGTTGCCCTGGTAGCCAAGCGCGGCGAGCGCCTCGAACGACTTCCACCGAAGGTAGGCGCTCGCGCCGAGGTTCAGGTGGTCGGCGTGGGCGCCGGCACAGACCGTGTGCACGACGGGGTGCCGGCCGAGAAGGGTGAGCTGTGACGCGATGGAAAGACCTTCGGGGAGCCGGGCGTGGAACAGGCGACACAACCCCGCGGCCTTGAGCCGGCGGAAATACCGCTCGAACGCGGCTCGCGGGAGATAGAGCGGCGCACCCTTCCGCTCGTGCAGCTGAAGATGCACCGCGAAGAAACTGTCGAAATCGTCGTCGTCGGTGAAAACGATATCCTGGCGCGCGCAACGATCGATCAGGCGGCGGAGGTTATGCTCGATGCGCTCCCGCTGGGCCGCGACGTCCGCGATCGGCACGACGTAGCTGTATGTTGGCCACGCCCGCCACCCGCGGACCTGAAACGCGCGAACGTCGGCCAGCGGACTTCGGGCGCGGAGCCGGAGCCGGGCATAGGAGCGGGCGTCGAGCGCTTCGACGAGCGCCTCCAGAATCTTCAGCTGCCGCGCCGTCCGCTGGGAGGGGTACTTGGTCTCATAGCTCCGCAGGACTGGACCGCAGTAATAGAGCAGAAGCCGGCTGGAGACCACCTTCCCCCACCGGCCGGACTCCTCGTACACCGGAACGCCGCCCACCAGCTCATCGCCGCGAAACGCGCCAAGAATGCGGAACTCACCGCCGGTGGCCTCGCACAGGGCAGCGAGGTACTCGGGGGTGGCGTAGATGCTCCCCTCCGGCGACCTGGCGGCAAGATCGTTCCACGCTTCGTAATCCGTGTCGGTGAGCGGGCGGACCGCGATGCCTGACTTCATCGACGCACTCGCTTGCGGAGGGCTGTACCGGCGCGGGAGAGGAAGTCCCGAATGCCGGGCATCGGATCGCCGAGCTGGAACACCGGCTGCCGCGCACCGAGCCATGACCGGTACAGGCCCAGGCGGCTGGGCCGCGCACCGGGTGGCATGGCGCGCCAGGCGGCGGCGTCGTACGAGGGATAGACACACCGCCGGCCGACCCGGTAGCGGGTCACGTCAGGGACCGGCTGCTCGAGCGCGTCCAGCCAGGCGAGTCGCAGCACGTTCACGCCGCACCACGCCGCGTACTCCACGTACCACCAGGCGCGAGGGTTCACCTCGAGCAGCTTGAACCGCCGGTCCCGCGCGTCCCATTTGAACTCGGCGCTGAAGACGCCGCGATACTCCAGGTGCTCCAGCAACCGGGCGAGGCTGTCGATCGCGGGCTGCGCATCGGCGAGCGGGAGACTCACCATCGCGGAGCTGTTCCCGAAGTCGGGCGGGAACATGCGGAGCCGTCGGCGCGGAAACCAGGCTCGGACGACGCCGGTCCGGTCGCGGAACCCGTCGATGAACACGTGGGCCGTGGCGGGGCCCTGGATGTATTCCTGAAGCACCAGCTCGAGACCAGCCGCTTGTGACTCGCGCCAGCGCGCCTCGGCCTCGGCGCGATCGCGCACGTGGAACGCCTTGACGCCGAACCGCCGGAAGAACGACTGCGATTCCACCGGCTTGAGAAAGATCACCTGACCGGGACGCGACTCAAGGTCCGCGAGATCGTCCGCCGCCGCGAGGCGCCGCGTGTACGGGTGCGGCACGCCCGCCTCGTCGAGCAGATCGGCAAACCGTGACTTGTCCACGAGGAGATCGAACACCTTCCGGCTGGGGGTGCTGCTGGGGAATCGCCGGCGGGTGGTCGCGTCCAGGCCCGCCACCCAGAGCGCGGTCTGGTCGCTGCACGGCACCAGCACGGCGCGGTCGAACGGGAGCCGTTCAAGCTCGGAGACCACAGGCTCGCCACCCCGCCCGTCCCAGGGTGCCAGCGCCAAGGGCCGGTACCAGCGAGACTGCCGCGCGTAGTCGCGTGGCGGGCACGCAGCGAAAACCTGATTGCCGGCGCGCCCCAGCGCCCGGACCGCTCCGAGCACGGTAATGCCGCCGCCCAGCACCAGCGCTGGCACTCCCTTCCCCGTCCCAGCCCCATGGCCCATTGCGACTCTCCGGATCTGTTGCCGCCCGCCCGACCGATTGGGCAACTTGCCAAGGCACCAGGATTTCCAACCTGTTGCGGATACGCAACATACGCCACCGCCAGCGTTGCCCGACGGCTGCAGCCGCGTCGGCACCGCCGAGGCCGCCCATCGCAGAGCCGCCGCCCCACACGCCCCAGGCGGCCCCGGAAGCCCTTATGTTCCAGGGCCTTTACGATACCCCGGTGGCTGGAAAAACGGCGCCTCATAGGGCACAGTTTGTGCCGATGGACCGGTGAAACGCCCGCTCACCATCCACCATCTGCGAACGCGTGCCCGAGTCATCGTCCGGAGGTCCCGGTATTGTCGCCAATGACGTCCACCGGCCGCCTCGATCCCGGGATATGAGTCAGATCAGGTCGGAAACTTCACGGCCCGTTGCGCGCAGCCGAGGTGGCGCAGACAACCGCTACCGCATCGTGTGCCCCACGTACTGGTATCCGGAGCACGCGAAGGATACGCACGCGACCTACGTGCACGATATCAACCGCCATCTCGTGCGGCGCGGCCATTCGGTCTGCGTCGTCACGCCGGGCCGTCCGGAGCTCTCGCCGCGAGAGGAATTCGACGGTGTCGAAGTCGTGCGTTTTCCATTTTCGTTGCCCCCGGACCTCACGTATGGCCGGGTGGCGCAGAGCCGGGTCCGTCTCAAGGGCAAGCTGAGCCGTCTCGCGATCATGGGGAAATATCTCCGGCATCAGCACCGCGCGACGCTGGTGGAGGCTCGCCGCATGCAGGCCGACGTGATCCACGCCCACTGGGCCATCCCGACCGGCCCCGCCGCAGTGATGGCCGGCCGTCGGCTTGGTATCCCGTCGGTCATCACGCTGCACGGTGGCGACGTCTATGTGAATCCGTCGCAGGGCTACGATTTCCCGACTCGCTGGTACGTACGCCCGGTCCTGCGCTGGACCCTCCGGCACGCCGACGCATTGACCGCGATTACCGAGGACTGCCGCCAGCACGCGCTGCGAGCCGGTGCGCCGGACGAGCGGATGCGGATCGTCCTGAACGGTGCCGACCTGCGGCGCTTCAGCCCGGCACCCAACGGTGCCGCCGATGTAGCGCCCTACGGCCCGCGGATGATCTTCGCTTGTCGCCAGCTGTTCCCCCGCAAGGGCATCCGGTTTCTGATCGAAGCGGCGGCCCAACTGAGCGCCGCTTTCCCTGACCTCGAGCTGGTGCTCGCCGGCGACGGATTCGAGCGTCCCGAGCTCGAGCGCCTGGCAGAGGAGCGCGGCATCGCGAGGCAGACCACGTTTCTGGGCTGGGTCGCGAACGCGGAATTGCCCCGCTATTACCGGGCGGCTGCGGTGTCGGTCATCCCCTCGCTGGAAGAGGGCTTCGGCATTCCCGCGGCCGAGGCGATGGGCTGCGAGGTGCCGGTGGTGGCGAGCGACGCCGGCGGCCTCCCCGAGGTGGTCGAGGACGGAGTGACGGGTCGCGTCGTGCCCCGCGGCGATGCAACCGCGCTCGCCGACGCGATCGCGGCACTGCTCCGCGACCCGGCGCTTCGGCAGCGCATGGGCAAGGCAGGACGCGAGCGGGCGCTGCGCCTGTTCGACTGGGACCGGTCGGCCGAGCAGTTCGAGGCGACTTACGGCGAAATCGGAGCGAGGAGCGCATCGTGACTAAGCGGCTCTTCGTGTTTCGCTGGGACGTCGATCACCGGGTCTGCATCACCGATGGGATCCCCCGTATCCGCCAGGTGTGCCGCGACCTGGGCATCCACCACACGTTCTTCGTGAACCTGGGGCGGTCCACCAACCTCCGGGCATGGCTCGGCAAGGGCTTCGAGCGGTCGCGCGCCAAGCTGGGCGACATGGAAGCCATTCACCTGATTCAGAAGACTGGACTGCCGCGATTCGTCCTGGAAACCCTCCTGAGCCGTCCCGTGGGCCTTTCGTTCATCCCCGAGCTCCAGGAGCTCCAGGCGGAGGGCCACGAGCTGGGCCTGCACGGCGGGATGGATCATGTCGTCTGGAGCCGCCGCTTCCCCGAGCTCCCGGCCGACGTGCTGGCGGCGGATGTGCAGGAATCCTACGATCACTTTGTGAAGGCCTTCGGCCGGCCGGCCGGGTTCTCCGCGCCCGGGTTCCGGTCCGACGAGCGGCTCATGCTCCTGCTCGATCGGCTCGGGTTCCGCTACAACGGCGACGCCATCGGCGGCGAGCCGCATCCCACGGTGATCGGCGGCCGTGAGCTTTCCCACTGGACCATCCCCGTGACGCTGGCGGGGCCGCGAACGATCCCCTTCCTGGAGTACCACCGGGCGATCGGGACGCCGGAGCCGGAGGTCCTCGGGCTGTTGGACCGGCATCTGGCCGAGCGGGAGATCGTGGTCCTCTATGGCCATCCGTGCTTCGAAGGCGTCGAGGACCGGCTGCTGCGGACCGTGCTGCGGCAGGTGCTCGATCGCGGCTTCACCGTGGTGACCCTCGAGGCCCTCGCCGAGCATGTGCGGGCCGAGCGGGAGATGCCCCGGACCGCGGGCTCGGCATGATCCGGGTCCTCAGCGTCTTCGGCACCCGGCCGGAGGCGATCAAGATGGCCCCGGTGGTGCGGGCCCTCGCGGCGCGCCCGGCGGAGTTCGAGAGCGTGGTCTGCGTTTCCGCCCAGCATCGCCAGATGCTCGACCAGGTCCTCGAGGTGTTCGGGCTCGAAGCCGACCACGACCTCGACCTGATGACCCCTGGTCAGTCACCCGGCGACGTCGTCGGACGCGTCCTGACGCGGCTGCCGCCGCTGCTCCGCGAGCTGGCACCGGACGTTCTGCTGGTTCAGGGCGACACGATGACCGCGTTCGCGGCCGCGCTCGCCGCCTATCTGGAGAAGATCCCTTCGGGTCACGTGGAAGCGGGGCTCCGTACCGGCGACCGCTACCAGCCGTTCCCCGAAGAGATGAACAGGGTCCTGATCAGCCGGCTGGCGTCCATCCATTTCGCGCCGACCGCGCAGGCGCGGGACCACCTTCTCGCTGAAGGTACAGCGGCCGGGGCCGTCCACATGACGGGCAACACCGTCATCGACGCGCTGCTCCAGACGGTCCGCCCGGACTACCAGTTCCGCCATCCCGTGCTTGCCGCGCTCGACCCGGGCCGCCGGCTCGTGCTGATCACCACGCACCGCCGGGAGAGCTTCGGCGCCCCGCTCCGCGCGACGTGCGAGGCGATCCGCCAGCTCGCCTGCCTCTTCCCCGATCTCGAGTTCGTCCTCCCGGTGCACCCGAATCCCGAGGTGAAGGGTCCGGTGGAGGCCCTGCTCGGCGATCTGCCGGTCATGCATCTGATCGAGCCGGTCGATTACCTGGAGTTCGTGCACCTGATGAACCGCGCGACGATCATCCTGACCGACAGCGGCGGGATCCAGGAGGAGGCGCCCTCGCTGGGCAAGCCCGTGCTCGTGCTGCGCGAGGTCACAGAGCGGCCCGAGGGCGTGGCGGCCGGCACCGCGGTGGTCGTCGGCACCGATCCCCGGCGGATCGTCGGCACCGCCTCGGAGCTGTTGTCGGACCACGCGGCGTACGAGCGCATGGCCCACCGGCGGAACCCGTACGGCGACGGCCGCGCAAGCGAGCGGATCGCCACTGCGTTGGCGGCGGCGTTCGGGTGAGACTGCTTGTGACCGGGGGCACCGGCTTCATCGGCTCCCACCTGGCGGAAGACGCCCGCCGCCGCGGCGCGGAGGTCGTGGTACTGGGACTCACGAACCGCCCTGAGGAGCAGGCCAACGCCCAGCTGCTCGAGAGCCTGGGCGTGCGCGTACTCCCGGGGAGCGTGACCGACGCGGCGCTCTGCGCCCACGCGATGGACGGCGTGACGCACGTCTACCACCTCGCGGTGGCGATGCGCGAGGCCGGCATGACCGACCAGTATTTCGAGGAGATCAACCTCGGGGGCACCCGGCGCCTGCTCGAGACCGCCAGTGCGCGGGGCCTGGAGCGCTTCGTTTACTGCAGCACCATCGGCATCTTCGGCCACCAGTCGCTCGGGATCACGAACGAGGACTCGCCCCTCCACCCGGGGAACGTCTACGAGCGGACCAAGGTTGCTGCCGAAGCGATGGCACGTGATTTTCACGAGAGTGTCGGTTTGCCCGTGGTCATCCTGCGGCCGGCGGATGTCTACGGCCCGCGCGATCACCGGCTGCTGAAGCTCTTCCGTGGGGTGGTGGCGGGTCGGTTCCCTCTGTTCGGCGACGGCAAAGGCCGCCGCCACATGGTGTTCGTGGATGACGTCGTGGCGGCTTTCCACCTCGCGTCCGAGGGGGACCGGGCCATCGGCCAGGCGCTCATCGTTGCCGGGCCTGAGTCGTGCACGCTGCGGGAGCTGATCGACGCGGTCGCCCGCGCGGCGGGCCAGCGGCGGTTCGGGTGGCGGCTGCCCCTGGCCCCCATGCTGGCGGCGGCGGCTGTGGTCGAAGACGTCTGCACGGCGCTCAACGTCACGCCGCCGATCTACCGCCGCCGGATGGACTTCTTCCACAGCGACTCGGCGTTCGACACGTCGAGGGCGCGCCGGGTTCTCGGCTGGGAGCCGAAGGTTCACTTGAACGAGGGGGTCGTTCGGACCCTCGAGGCTTACCGGAAGGCAGGGCTGGTCTAATGTGCGGCATTGCTGGCAAGGTCGGGTCCGCGCCGGTTTCCGAGACGGAAATCGTCCGCATGTGCGATGCGATCAGGCATCGCGGTCCGGACGACTCGGGCGTCTTCATCGAGGAAGGCGTCGGGCTGGGCATGCGCCGGCTGAGCATCATCGACCTGGCCGGCGGCCATCAGCCGATGTTCAACGAGGACGGCTCGGTCGTCCTCGTCTTCAACGGCGAGATCTACAACTTCGCGGAGCTGCGGAACGGCCTGCTCGCCCGCGGACACGTCCTTCGCACCCGCAGCGACACCGAGGTACTGGTCCACCTGTACGAGGAGGAGGGCGAGCGATTCCTCCCGCGTCTCCGGGGCATGTTCGCGTTCGCGCTGTGGGACCGGCGCCGCCGTCGCCTGCTTCTCGCCCGCGATCACTTCGGGCAGAAGCCGCTGTTCTACACCGAGGCCGGCGGGCGGCTCACATTCGCCTCCGAGATCAAGGCGCTTCTCGCCGACGATTCGTCGCTCCGTACGCTCAACCCGCACGCGCTCGACCAGTATCTCGCGCTCCGGTTCGTGAGCCCGCCCGACACGCTGTTCGCGAAGATCCAGAAGCTGCCCCCCGCCCACTATCTGGTTTGGGAGAACGGGCGCACCAGCGTGGCGCGATACTGGGACCTGGACTACGGACCCAAGTGGACCTATTCGGAGGACGACACGCTGGCGCGGGTCGAAGAGCTGCTCGCCGAGGCGGTCCGGCTGCATCTGGTCAGCGACGTGCCGGTGGGTGCGTTCCTGAGCGGCGGGCTCGACTCCACCCTCATTGCCGCGTTCGCGGCGCAGACGGTCGGGAGCGAGCTGCGCACGTTTTCGATGGGCATCCCGCACGGGTCACTCAACGAGCTGCCCGCGGCCGCCGCCGTAGCCACCCGCTACGGTACCCAGCATCACGCCGAAGAGATCCGGCCCAGCGTGATCCAGGATCTGCCTCGGCTGATTACGGCGCTGGACGAGCCAGCCGACCCGCTCTCGATCTGCCTGCTGCACCTGAGCCAGATGACGGCCCGGCACGTCAAGGTGGTCTTGGGCGGCGATGGCGGGGACGAGCTGTTCGGCGGCTACGATCGTTACGCGGCGAACCGGTGGCTGGATCGCTACGCCCAGGTCCCCGAGGCCGTCCGCGGCCTGGTGGCCCGGTGGGTGCTCGGCCGGCTCCCGGACCGATTCACGTTCAAGAGCGTCACTCACAAGCTCAGGTGGGCGGACCTGATGGCCTCGAAGGTCGGGGCCGAGCGCTATGCCGAGAGCCTTCAGTATTTCTGGTTCAACGGCAGCCAGCGCGCGCGGTTGTACACCAACCGCTTCCGGGCCGAGGTCGCCGACCGGCGGGCGGACGCCTGCGTCGTGGCGCACTACGAGGCGCCCAACGCGACCGACCCGATGGACAAGATGATGTACGTAGACGCGGCGACCCGGCTCCCCGAGCATTCGCTGATGATCCTCGACCGGACCACGATGGCCTACAGCCTGGAATCGCGCTCGCCGTTCCTCGATCCCCGGCTCGCCGAGTTCATGGCCCGCGTGCCCGTATCGCTCAAGATCAAGGGACGTAAGCTGCGCTACCTGGAGCGGCGACTGGCGGAGAAGTATCTGCCGCCCCAGCTGCTCCGCCGGCCCAAGCAGGGGTTCGCGTCACCGCTCATGTACGTGATGGACACCGAGCTTCGCCAGCTCGGGGCGAGCATGCTGCGGCAGAGTGCGCTGGTGCGGGACGGTTATCTGCGGGCGGACCGGGTGCAGGGGTTGCTGGACGAGCATTTGGGCCGAAGGCTCGACCATGGAAACCGGCTGTGGCTGTTGCTCAGTGGCGAGGCGTGGTACCGGAAGTTCATCGCGCAGGGGGATGGGAGCGGGGACCCGGCGGACGCGATCACGACGCTCGCGCCGATGGCCGCGCGGTGAAGGGCGCGATACACGCCTCATGCCACTGAGCCACCTTCACTAGCTTCACGACGAGCGGCTCC
>JBGPPG010000029.1:0-29195 GCA_041488455.1 Gemmatimonadota bacterium | reverse complement strand
GCACGACCGGATCGCCCAGCGGAGGGAGATCGAGGCGGAGTACGCGCTCAAGAGCGAGAAGCTCCACATCATCCACAAGCTGCTCCAGGCCCACGCGCTGTACGAGAAGGACGTCGACTATCTCGTGCAGGACGGCCAGGTACTGATCGTGGACGAATTCACCGGCCGCATCATGCACGGCCGCCGGTGGTCCGACGGGCTGCACCAGGCGGTGGAGGCGAAGGAAGGCGTCCAGGTCAAGGGTGAGACCCAGACCTTCGCCACCATCACCATCCAGAACTACTTCCGGATGTACGACAAGCTGGCCGGCATGACCGGCACGGCGGAGACGGAGGAGACCGAGTTCTTCCAAATCTACGGGCTCGAGGTGAGCGTCATCCCCACCAATAAGCCGATCTGCCGGAACGACCAGCAGGACCGCATCTACAAGACCCGCCGGGAGAAGTACAACGCCGTCGTGGACGAGGTCGAGCGCCTGCAGGGCCTCGGCTGGCCGATCCTGATCGGCACGGTGTCGGTGGATGTCTCCGAGACGCTGAGCAAGATGCTCAAGCGGCGGGGTCTCAAGCACGAGGTGCTGAACGCCAAGTACCACCAGCGGGAGGCCGAGATCGTCGCGTCGGCGGGGCGGAAGGCGTCCGTCACGATCGCGACCAACATGGCCGGCCGCGGGACCGACATCAAACTCGACCCCGAGCTCGACCTGACCCAGCCGGAAGCCGGCCTCCAGATCATCGGCACGGAGCGGCACGAGTCGCGGCGCATCGACCGCCAGCTGCGCGGACGGTCGGGCCGGCAGGGGGATCCCGGTCAGTCGGTCTTCTTCCTCTCCCTCGAAGACGACCTGATGCGCCTGTTCGGGTCGGACCGAATCGCGCGCTGGATGGACAAGAGCGGCGCGGAAGAGGGCGAGGTCATCACCGGCGGCCTGGTCACCAGCGCCATCGGAAAGGCGCAGCAGCGGGTCGAGCTCCAGAACTTCCAGGCCCGGAAGCGGCTCCTCGAGTACGACGACGTGATGAACCAGCAGCGGGAGGTCGTCTACTCGCTGCGGCTGTTTGCCCTCGAGCGGGGCGAGGAGCTGAAGGCGGAGGCCCAGCGGATGATCGAGGCCGCCGTCGAGCGCACGACCCGCCAGTTCCTCGGCGCGGCCGCGCGCCCGGAGGAGTTCGACCGCGGCGGGCTCCGGGAGCTGCTTACGCTGCAGTACCTGGTGAACCCGGAAAAGGTGCTGGAGGTCCGGGAGACGCCGGACATGGGCTCGATCCTGTCCGCAGTCCGGACCGAGGGGGACGCGACCTTCAGGCGGAAGGTCGAGTACCTCCAGGAGTTCGGTCGTGCCATCGGCGCCACGGAGGTGGACGCGCAGGTGCTGTCGCAGGTGATGCTGTCGGTGCTGGACGAGAAGTGGAAGGACCACCTGTACGATCTCGACCAGCTGCGCAACGCGATCCACTATCGCGGCTGGGGCCAGAAGGATCCGCTGGTGGAGTACAAGAAGGAAGCCTACGAGATGTTCGAGGACCTGATGCACGACATCCAGGCCACGTTCACCGAGCGCTTCCTCAAGATCCAGGTGAGCGCGGAGCCTTCCCGGCAGCAGCCGCCCCCTCCGCCGCCGCCCCCCGCGCCGCCCGGTCCGGACGATCTGTTTACCAGCGGTGGTCCCCGCGGAGGCGCGCCGGCGGCACCCGCCCGCTCGGCCCCGGCTCCGGCGGGAGTGACCAGCTCCCTCGGCCCGGTGGGGCGAACGGCGACCGCGCTGCCGCCGGTCGGGCGCAACGACCCGTGTCCCTGCGGCTCGGGCAGGAAGTACAAGAAGTGCCACGGGGCCGGGCAGTAGCGCGCACCGCAGTCGTCCTGCTGCCGCTTACCTTCCTGGCGCTCGCCGCCCGCGCGCAGTCCACTGCGGCGCGGGCGGCTTCGTTCGACTCGGTGGAGGTGCTGCGCGGTGCGCAGGCGGCGGTGCGGGATTTCGAGCGCGCCCGCCGCGCCAACCTTCCTCCCGATCCCTACGACAATCGCGGCCGGTGCGACGTCCGCATCGGCCGCTTCTGCTACTGGTCCATGCCGCCGGGCAGCAAGCTCCCGCCAGAGCCGGGGCGGACCGACCAGGCCCGCGCCGACCTGCTCGACCGGCTCGCCGACGCCGCCCGTACGCTGCCGGGGGACGACTGGATCTCCGGTCAACGGGTGCGATACCTCGTGGAGCACGGGCGGCCGAGCCAGGCGCTCGCCGCCGCGCGGGAGTGTCGCGCGGAGCCCTGGTGGTGCTCGGCCCTCGAGGGATTCGCGCTGCACGCGCTGGAGGACGACGGCCGCGCGGATTCGGTATTCTCACGGGTGCTCACACTGATGCCCGCCGCCGAGCGATGCGCGTGGCTCGATCTGTCGGTCCTGCTCGGGGACCAGGCGGACCGCTATGCCCGTGTTCCCTGCGGTGCCCGCGCCGACGTGAATCTGCGGATCTGGTGGCTGGCGCGCCCCCTGTATTCGCGCGCGGGGAACGACCTGCGCGTCGAGCACTACGCGCGTCACGTCATGGTGCGCACGCTCGCCGGGACGGAGACCGCGTACGCGATGGGGTGGGGCGACGACTCGGCGGAGTGGATCCTGCGGTACGGGTGGTGGGTGCAGTGGACCCGTTCCAATCCCGACCCGCGTACCGGGGACGCGCCCAAAACCCTCGGATACGAGCGGACGCCCAGCTGGTCGTTCTTCGCCTCCGCCGACGTGCCGCCGACCTGGGAGCTCGACCCGGAGCGCCCGGTCGCCCACTACGCCCCTACCTGGGCCACGCACTTCGTCACCATTCCGAATGCGCAGATCGCGCGCTTCCGCCGCGGCGACTCGGTCGTGACCATCGCCGGCTTCGACGTGAGCACCGATACCGCCCTGGCGGGTCAGGTACCGCAGGTGCGGCTCGCGATCGGCACCGATGCCGCGAGCCCCGTGATCGTGGGGTCGCCCGTTGCCGCGGCGCACGGCGGGGTCGCCGTCGCCTCGGTTGATCCCCCGGCCGTGGTGAGCCTGGAGGCCGTTCACGAACGCTCGGGCTGGGTGGGACGCCTGCGCACCGCCACGACGGACCCCACTGCCTGGGTGACCAGCCGGCTCTCCGACCTGCTCCTGGTGAGCGCCGACGCGGTCCGATCCGGAGCGCTGGCCTCGCTCACCGCCGTCGCGCTTCCCGGCGCGACGTTCGCCGCCGGCCGCCCGATCGGGATCTACTGGGAGTGGTACGAGCACCCGCCGAAGGGGACCGTGGTCACCGTGGAGGCTCGGGTTGCCCGGGTGAGCGGCAAGGGCGTCCCGAGCCCGCTCGGCCGCTCGGAGTGCGTGCCGACCGACAAGGCGGCGATGGCGGTGCAGTGGCGCGAGAGCGTCGGAGACCGTCTGTCACTCGGCCGCTCGATCTCGCTCGACCTGGCACGCCTCGAGCCCGGACGGTACCTCGTTGCCGTCAGCATTCAGGCAGGGCAGGAGCCCGCGCGCTGCACGTCCCGGGAGATCGTCCTGGTGGGAGCCTAGCGCACGAGTGAGGGCGGGGGCGCGCTCGCCGAACACGGGTCGCGCGAATCCGGTCCAGCTCGTCGGCTCCCGGCCGGCGAGCTTGCGTCGGTGCCCCCTCCACTCACAAACCTCCCCACCAGCGAGCGTCCCCGGGAGCGCCTGTGGATGCTCGGACCCGCCGCGCTCACCGTCGCCGAGCTGCTTGCCATCATTCTGGGCACCGGGGGCGGCGGCCACGACGTCATGGACGTCGCGGGCCGGGTCCTCGAGCCAGGCGATGGCTCACTCCGCCGGCTCGCGGCCCGGCCGCCGGCCGAGCTGGTGCGGCTCACCGGGGTCGGGCCCAGCAAGGCCGCCCGCCTGATCGCAGCGTTCGAGCTTGCCGCCCGCCTGGCCCGGGAAAGTCGCGCCGCGTTGCCCCGCATCCGCGAGCCCGAAGACGTCGTCCGCCTCTTCCAGCCCCGCCTGCGTGATCTCACGGTCGAGGAGTTCCATTTGCTCGCGCTCGACAGCCAGAGCCAGGTGCTCAGGGACGTTCTCGTCACGCGCGGGCTGCTCAACAGCTCGCTCGTCCATCCGCGGGAGGTGTACCGGCCGGCCATCGCCGAGGCGGCCGCGGGCATCATCGTCGTCCACAACCACCCGAGCGGCGATCCCACGCCGTCCACCGAAGATCGGGCCGTAACCCGGCAGCTCGTGGCCGCCGGCCAGCTCCTCGATCTGCCCCTTTACGACCACGTCATTCTGGCCGGCGACCGGTTCATCAGCTTCGCGACCGAGGGGCTCCTGTAGAGGCGTTAAACTGCTGCCGGAGTGACAGTTGCTGCCAGACGACTCGTCCAGTAGTTGACCCGGCGGGGCGTAACCGCCATTCTACGTTTGTGATGTGCACCACTTGCCGGGGCCGCCGGTGACGGTCGGCCCTCCGCTGCTCGCCGATGCCACGCCCGAGTTCCGGGCAGTGCTCGAGCGTCACGCCGATCGGCTCGATCTCGAGCTGATCGACCGGGCGCTCCGCTACAGCTCTTCCGCCCATCGTGGCCAAAAGCGCATGTCGGGCGAGGACTTCATCTCGCACTCGATCGCGGTCGCGCTGATCCTGGCCGAGCAGCTCCTGGACACGACGTCGATCGCGGCCGCCCTCCTCCACGACGTGGTGGAGGACTCGGACGTCCGGACCGAGGACATCGCGCGCGAGTTCGGCCCCGAGATCACGGGGATCGTGGACGGGCTCACCAAGATCTCGCATCTGAGCTTCCGCTCCACCGCCGAAGAGCAGGTGGAGAACTACCGGAAGCTGCTGCTCTCGATCGCCCGCGACGCCCGGGTCATCATCATCAAGCTCGCCGACCGGCTGCACAACATGCGCACGCTCGAGCACCTGTCGCCCGAGCGGCGGGAGCGCATCGCGCTGGAGACCCGCGAGATCTACGCGCCGCTGGCCCATCGCTTCGGCATGGCCGGGGTCAAGGCGGAGCTGGAGGACCTCGCGTTCAAGTTCCTCGAGCCCGAGGAGTATCGCGACCTGGTCAACCAGATCGCGGCCAAGCGCGCCGTCCGCGAGCAGATGATCCTCAAGCTCCGGACGCCGCTCGAGTACGAGCTCAAGCGGGCGGGCATCGAATGGTTCGACGTGACGGGCCGCCCCAAGCATCTCTGGTCCATCTACCAGAAGATGAAGAAGCGGGGCAAGGGCTTCGATGAGATCTACGACCTGATGGCGGTGCGGGTCACCGTGCGCAACGTGCCCGAGTGCTATCACGTGCTCGGCATCATCCACCACAACTGGACGCCGATCCAGGAGCGGATCAAAGACTACATCGCGAGCCCGAAGTCGAACGCCTACCAGTCGCTCCACACGACGATCTTCGGCCCCGGCGGCCAGCTCTTCGAGGTCCAGATCCGCACGCAGGAGATGCACCGGACGGCGGAGTACGGCATCGCGGCCCACTGGGTGTACAAGAAGGACGGCACCCGGGACGAGCTCGACCAGCACCTCGGCTGGTTCCGGCAGCTGCTCGAGCTCCAGCAGGACACGCACAGCCCGGAGGAGTTCCTCGAGTTCCTGAAGATCGATCTCTATCAGGACGAGATCTTCATCTTCACCCCCAAGGGCGACGTCAAGCGGTTGCCCAAGGGCTCGACGCCGATCGATTTCGCCTTTCACGTCCATACCGACGTGGGGCTCCGCACGCAGGGCGCGCGCGTCAACGGGAGGATCGCGCCGCTGCACCGGGAGCTCAAGAACGGCGACACGGTCGAGGTCCTCACCGGCCCCACCGCCCGGCCGAGCCGCGACTGGCTCAACCATGTCCGCACGGCGCGCGCGCGGCACAAGATCAAGCAGTGGGTCAAGCACGAGGAAGAGACCGTCAGCCGGGGGTTGGGCAAGGAAATCATCGCGCGCGAAGTTCGGCGCCGGCGACTCGATACACCGGACGAGGGCCGGTTGGAGCGCGCGGCCCAGGCGCTCTCGCTCGCAGACGGCCGGGGACTCGAGATCGCCGTGGGCCGGGGCGACGTCGCGCTGGGCCAGGTCATCCGCGCTCTGTTTCCCGATCTGCCGCCCGACGCCCTGCAGGAGCCCAAGCCCACCGTGTTCGGCCGGGTCATCGATCGCATCCGGCTGGGCCGGGGGATCAAGATCCAGGGCGTGGACGGGCTCATGGTGCGGTACGCCCAATGCTGCCAGCCCGTGCCCGGCGATCAGGTCGTGGGCTACGTGACTCAGGGCCGTGGCATCTCGATCCACCGGGCCGACTGCCCCAACCTGCTCACGCTCGCCGCCGACGAGCGGCGGGTGGAGATAGACTGGCAGGAGGTCGAGGGCGAGGCCTTCCGCGTGCGCCTCGCGGTGAACGCCGACGACCGCCGCGGCCTGTACGCGGACATCATGGAGGCCATCAGCCAGACCGGCACCAACATCAAGGGCGCCGACCTGCACACCAAGGACGGCTCCGTGTTCGGCACCATCTTCGTGGAGGTGGACAACCTCCCGCACCTCGCCAAAGTCCTCAAGGCCGTGCGCCGGGTGAAGGGCGTCACGGCGGTCGAGCGGCGCGAGACGCCCCCCGGCAAGTAATCCGGACTACCTTTCGACCATGCACGCCGGCTGGATTCTCAAGACCGAGCCCTCGGAATACTCCTTCGACCGTCTCGCCAGCGAGAGACGCGCCGTCTGGGACGGCGTGACCAATCCCCTGGCCCTGAGGCATCTGCGCGAAATGGCGGTTGGCGACGCCGTCCTGATCTATCATACCGGCGATCAGAAGGCCGCGGTCGGACTGGCGCGCGTGGTGCGTGCCGCGTATCCCGATCCCAAGGGCGACGATCCCAGGCATGTGGTCATCGACGTCGAATACGTGAGACCCCTCCAGCACCCCGTGACCCTCAAGGCGGTGAAGGCCGACCCCGCGTTCGCCGACTTCGCCCTGGTGCGAATGGGGCGGCTCTCGGTCGTGCCGGCGACAGGGGAGCAGTGGAAGCGGCTCCTCGCGATGGCAGGGGAAAAGTGACTGTCCCGAACATTTCCCGGCACCCCGTTTATATTCCCGCATGCCTCCCTTCTCGGTCGTCGCCCCGTTCTCGCCCGCCGGCGACCAGCCGAAGGCCATCGAAGAGCTGAGCCGGGGACTCCGTCGCGGCGACAAGTACCAGACGCTCCTCGGCGTGACCGGATCCGGCAAGACGATGACGCTCGCCAACGTCATCGCCGACTACGGCAAGCCGACCCTGGTCCTCTCGCACAACAAGACCCTCGCCGCCCAGCTCTACGGCGAGCTGCGCCAGTTCCTGCCGGCCAACGCCGTCGAGTACTTCGTCTCCTACTACGACTACTACCAACCCGAGGCGTACGTCCCCGCGACCGACGTCTACATCGAGAAGGACGCGTCGATCAACCAGGACATCGAGATGCTCCGGCTCCGGGCCACGTCCAGCCTGATGGAGCGCGGGGACGTGGTGATCGTGGCCACGGTGAGCGCGATCTACGGCCTCGGCGATCCGGTCGAGTATCGCAAGCTCATGGTGACGCTCCGCCGCGGCGAGCGCCGGGGCCGGGACTCGATCCTCTCCGAGCTGGTACGCATCCAGTACGGGCGCAACGACGCGTCCTTCGAGCCGGGCACATTCCGGGTGCGCGGCGACTCGATCGAAATCTTCCCGGCGTACGCGGAGCAGGCGGTTCGGGTCGAGCTCTGGGGCGACGAGGTCGAGCGCATCAGCAAGATCAACCCGCTGACCGGGCAGACTATCGCCCAGCTCGACCAGATGGCCATCTACCCGGCCAAGCATTTCGTCACCCAGCGGCCCACCATCGAGCGTGCGGTGAAGCTGATCCGGGCGGAGCTGGCCGAGCGGCTGCACGTCCTCAAGTCGGCGGGCAAGCTGCTCGAGGCGCAACGTCTGGAGTCGCGCACCAACTTCGACATCGAGATGATGCTCGAGGTCGGCACCTGCGCTGGGATCGAGAACTACTCCCGGCCGCTGTCCGGCCGCCGGGAAGGCGAGCGTCCCGCCTGCCTGCTGGACTACTTCCCGTCCGACTACCTGGTCGTGGCGGACGAGTCGCACGTCACCCTGCCGCAGCTGGGCGGCATGTTCAACGGCGACCGCGCGAGAAAGCTCACGCTGGTCGAATACGGCTTCCGGCTGCCGTCGGCGCTCGACAACCGGCCGCTCCAGTTCGACGAGTTCATGGGACTGGTGCCGCAGATGATCAACGTGTCCGCCACGCCGGGCGATCTCGAGCTCAGGCTGTCCGAGGGCACGGTGGTCGAGCAGATCATCCGGCCCACCGGCCTGGTGGACCCCGAAGTGGACGTGCGTCCCGTCAGGGGCCAGGTGGACGACCTGCTGGGCCAGATCCGCGAACGCGTCGCACGGCGGGAGCGGGTCCTCGTCACCACGCTCACCAAGCGGATGTCGGAGGACCTCACCGACTATCTGCAGCAGGCCGGTGTGCGCGTGCGCTACCTCCACTCCGACATCGACACGATCGAGCGGATGGAGATCCTCCGTGGCCTCCGCCTTGGCGACTTCGACGTGCTGGTGGGGATCAATCTCCTTCGCGAGGGCCTCGACCTTCCCGAGGTCTCGCTGGTCGCCATCCTCGACGCCGACCAGGAAGGATTCCTCCGCTCCGACCGCTCGCTGGTGCAGACGATCGGCCGAGCCGCCCGCAACTTGAACGGACGGGCGATCCTCTATGCCGACCGGATGACCGGCTCGATGCAGCGGGCGCTCGCCGAGATGGATCGGAGGCGCCGAATCCAGCGGGAGTACAACGAGGCGCACTCCATCACGCCCCGCTCGATCGTGAAGTCGACGGAGGAGGTGAGGCTCGCCACGTACGTGGCGGACGCGCGCAGCGAAAAGCCGCCGACCAAGGCGGAGGCCAGGCGCGAAGCCGACCTGCGCGATCCCTCCAAGCGGACGCAGGTCATCACGGCGCTGGAGCGCCGGATGAGGGAGGCGGCCGCCAACCTCGAGTTCGAGCTCGCCGCGACGCTCCGCGACCAGCTCACCGAGCTCAAGGCGGTCGATGCGCCCGACGTGCACCGGGGGCCGGCGCCGGGTAGGCCGGCCCGGGCTCGCGTCCGTCGGCGCGTGTGATTCGGCCGCTGACGCTGGCGGAGCTGGAGACGGAGGGCGAGACGGTCGGCCGGTCGCTTCCGGCCGGCGCGGTAGTGACGCTCGAGGGCCAGCTCGGCGCCGGCAAGACCACGTTCGTGCAGGCCATCGCGCGCGGGCTGGGTGTGGGCGTGGGGGCCACGAGCCCAACCTACGCGCTCGTGCACCGCTATCGGGGCCGGCGAGGCCCGGTGTTTCATCTGGACTGCTACCGCCTTCGGTCGCCGGACGAGGCCGCCGATCTCGACTGGGAAGGGCTGCTGCGCGACGGCGACGCCGTGCTGATCGAGTGGCCCGAGCGCGCCGGCGCCTGGGTGCCGGCACCCACGCGGCGGTTCCGCCTGCATCACCTTGCCGATCCGGAGCGCCGGGGGCTGGAGACGCTGTGAGCTGGCTCGCGTTCGACACGGCCACCGATCGCGCGTCGGTGGCGCTCGGCACCGGCGCGAGCGACGCGCTGGAAGGAACGCTGGCGGGCGCGCGGCGCCACGCGAGCGCGCTGCTGCCGCTGGTCGATCGCCTTCTCGAGCGGGCCGGCCTCGCGCTCGACGGAGTCGGCGGCCTCCTCCTGAGCGACGGTCCCGGAAGCTTCACCGGCCTCCGGGTCGGCGCATCGGTGGCCAAGGCGCTCGCAAGGGCGCGAGGTCTCGAGGTGCGGGTGGCGCCGTCACTCATGGTGCGCGCGGCGGGCCACGCTCTTCCCGGCGAGATCACGCTCGCCGTGGCCGATGCGCTGCGCGGCGAGCTGTACGCGGCGGCCTATCGCTTCGCCGTCGATCGGGTCGAGACGCTGGTCCCGCCGTCGGTCTGGCGGCCCGAGCGGCTCATCGCCGAGGCCCCGCGGCCCGAGCGCATCGTGGGCGACGGGCCGACGGGCGCGCTGGCCCGCCTCGCCGAATGGGCGGGGCGGGATGTAGTGAGCGGGGCCGAGGGGCTGCCGCGCGCAGCCTTTCTGCTGGAACTGCGGCATCGCGCCGGTGCAACCCGGCCGATCGCGAGTCTCGATCTTTGGGAGCCCGAGTATGGCCGCCCTGCGGAAGCCCAGGCGCGATGGGAGCTGGCCCACGGACGGCCGCTTCCGGATTCGGCGCGGAGCGCCGGCTGATGCGGCCGCGCTCGTCGCGATCGAGCGACGCGCATTCGGCGATCCCTGGAGCGAAGCCAGCTTTCGCGAATCGCTCGGCGCTGCGTGGAGCTTCGGACTCGTCGCCGAGCAGGAAGCCGAGGTCGTAGGCTACCTGATTGCGCGTGAGGCGGCCGGTACGGGCGAGATCCTGAACCTCGCGGTTGATCCGCCCTACCGGCGAGGCGGGATCGCGCGCGCGCTGCTCGACGCGGGTCTCGCGGTCCTGCGGCAGCGTGCGGTCGAGGAAGTCTTTCTCGAAGTGCGCGTCTCGAACGAAGTGGCGCAGGCGCTGTACCGCGGGTCGGAGTTCCGGACGGTGGGCCGGCGCCGCGCCTACTACCGCAATCCGGTGGAGGACGCTTTGGTGCTGCGGCGCGCGCTTTCCGGAGCGCAAAACGCGCCTGACGGCGTAAATTTGCTTGACTGAACGACTTGCGATTCCTATACTTTGGCGGGGTCCACCGTTCAATGGGCCCATGGAACCATGGAGGTGTGTGTGAGCCGGAGCTTGAACAAGGTCATTCTCATCGGGAATCTCGGGGCTGACCCCGAAGTACGGAGCACCGCGAACGGGTCCCGCGTGGCAACGCTTTCCCTCGCCACCAGCCGCCGCTGGAAAAACCAGGCCGGTGAGCAGCAGGAGAAAACGGAGTGGCACCGGGTCATCCTGTGGAACAACAAGGGCTCCGGCCTCGCGGATGTCGCCGAGCGGTATTGCAAGAAGGGCGACAAGATCTACATCGAGGGAAGCATCGAGTATCGGTCGTGGCAGGACCGCGAGGGCCAGACACGCTACACCACCGAGATCACGGCGCGCGAGCTGATTATGCTGTCCGGCCGCGGCGGCGATCCCGGCGAGAGCTTCTCGCCGCCAGCCAAGGTCGCCGCAGCCGCCGCGGCCAAGGGCAAGTCCGAGTCGATCGAGGACTTCCCGGAAGCCCTGGACGGCGAGGACGACGACCTGCCGTTCTGATGACGGCCCGGGGCGGCGCGATTATGCAAGAGGCGGCGCTGAACGCCAGGGCGGCGGGCTGAACCCGGTCCGCCGCCCATGTCGTAACCATTTATCCCGATAGTTCTTAAGCAGCGCCACGTGAGGTGGTTTGTGGTGGCGTTGATCTTGCTCGCCCACCGGGTTTACTGACGTCATTACGCCTGCCCTCGCTGCCGGAGACACCGATGTCGCGCACGCCTCGGAGTGAGCTGCTTCGACCCAAGAGCCGCTGGCCGATCGGCTTGGCCGCCGGCGTTCTGTTCGCGTTGGCGCCTGGCGCGCTCCGCGCGCAGGTGCCCGAGACGCACACGGTGAAGGCGGGCGACACCCTCTGGGATCTCGCGAAACAATACCTCGGCGACCCGTTCCTCTGGCCCGAGATCTACCGGCTCAACACCCTCGTCGTGGAAGATCCGCACTGGATCTATCCGGGCGAGGTGCTCCGCATCGCGCCGTCGGAGAAGGCCATGGCGGTGCCGCAGACCGAAACGCCGCCGCCCGCCGCCGCCGTCGCCCCGCCCCCCGCGGTCGCTCCTGCGGCGGGTGCCGAGCCCGCCCCCGCGGCCGCGCCCGAGCCGGCCGAAGCCCGCCCGGGACTCGCGGAGGTTCCCCCGGAGCAGCAGGCCCCGGCAGAGCAGCAGGCTCCGGCGGCCGAAGAGCTGCCCGACACCACCCATCTCTTCCCGCTCTCCCGCGGCCTGGCAACGGTCGAGACGTTGACCAGCGATCGCGGGGCCACGGCGCGCCCGCTGCACCGGTCCGACTTCTACTCGTCGGGCTTCCTCACCGAGGGTGATCCGATGCCGTTCGGCCTGGTGCACGGGCCGGTGACGCCCTCCGACATCCCGACGAGCGAGCCGCGCAGCACGACGACGCTGTACTCCCAGATCGCTGTCGATCCGCCTGCCGGCGCTACCTACCAGGTCGGCGACTCGCTGCTCCTCGCCAACGTGAGCCGGAGCCTCGAGGGCTACGGCCGCGTGGTCGAGCCGCGGGGTCTGGCGCGGGTCGTCCAGGTCTCGCAGGGCGCGGCGATCGTCGAGGTCGTCAACGTGTTCGGTGAGATCCTGCCCGGCCAGGCGGTGATCCCCGCCGAGAAGTTCACCGATCCCGGCCCGGTGAAGCCGGTGCCTGTGAGCCAGGGAGTCTCCGCGGACGTGATCGGGTGGCCCGGCCGTCACGAGCTCAAGGGCTCGGGCATCGTGCTCTTCCTCGACAAAGGCAAGCGGGACGGCGTGGCCCCGGGCGACGTCTTCGAGGTCCGTCGCACGCCGGGTCGCTACAGCGACGGCTCGATCACCATCGCCGAGGTCATGGCGACGCTCCAGGTCGTGCACGTGCGCGATCGCACGGCCACGACCCGCGTGCTGGGGGTCGCGTCGCCCAATATTCCGCGCGGAACCCACGCCTTCCAGGTTGCCAAGCTGCCGTCCTAGCCCCTCGTCCCCGACAGCGGCCCCTCGCGGCGCCGGTCCCCCTGGGCCCGGCGCCGCCTCCGTTTCGGAAACTCGTGCCGCGCACGCAGTTCCTTCTGCGCCAACGCTTTCTATATTGCGAAACGATTCGAGAGCGGGGTGCAGGCGAGCGTAAAGCCCATGAGGCCTGGAGGGAGTGCATGCGGGCATGAGCGGACGGGTGCTGGTCACCGGTGGGGCGGGGTTTATCGGATCGCACATCGCCGAAGCCTTCCTCGCCAAAGGCTGGGAAGTCACCGTCCTCGACGATCTCTCCCGCGGCAACGAGCGGAACATCCCCAAGCGCGCGCGCTTCGTGCGGGCCGACATCCGGTCGGACGAGGCGCGGCGGGCACTGGCCGAGGGCCACTATGATGTGCTCGACCACCACGCGGCCCAGATCGATGTCCGGATCTCGGTGGACCGGCCTGCCTACGACGCGGCGATCAACCTTGTAGGGTTCGTGAACCTGCTCGAGGGGGCGGCCGAGGGCGGCGTGAAGCGCGTGGTCTTCGCCTCCAGCGGTGGTGTCGTCTACGGCGACACGAACGTCTTTCCGACCCCGGAGACCGACGGCAAGCGCCCGGTCTCTCCCTACGGGGTGAGCAAGCTCGCGGGCGAGCACTACCTCAGGGCACTCGGGCTGCTGCGCGGATTCGAGGGCGTGGCTCTCCGCTATGCCAACGTCTTCGGGCCCCGGCAGGACCCCAAGTCCGAGGCCGGGGTCGTGTCCATCTTCGTCTCGCGCGTGCTCGGGGGCCGCCCGCTCACGGTGTTCGGCGACGGGACCCAGACGCGTGACTACGTGTTCGTGCGCGACGTGGCCCGCGCCAATGTGCTCGCCGCGAGCACGCCGGTGCCCCGCGGCGAGGGGATCGACGACACCGCGTTCAACATCGCCACGTCGCGCGAGCGCACGGTGCTCGACGTGGCCGAAGGGGTGATGGGCGTGATCGGACGACGGGTCGCCGTGGAGCTCGCTCCCGCGCGACCGGGGGAGCTCCTGCGTAGCGTGCTCGACACCGCGAAGGCGGCCCAGCGACTCGGCTGGCGCCCCGAGCATCGCTTCGAGGACGGGCTGGGCGAGCTGGTGTCCTGGTTTCGAGAGGAGGCAAGCTGATGCTGCAGGGCGCATCCCCCATTCCGCGGTCGTCGCTCGACCTGGTGCTCATCGCCAGCCCCGAGACGAAGGTCGTCCTCGCCATCACGGCGGTGTTTTCGCTGATCTCCTGGTTCATCATCGTGGCCAAGTGGTGGCAGTTCCGCCGGCTCAACAAGCAGGCGGACCGCTTCTTCTCCGAGATGGAGCGCGCGACCCGGCTCCAGGAGGCGTACCAGGCCGTGATGAAGCAGCCGCCGTCGCCCTACAATCGGCTGTTCCGCGAGGCCATCACCTTCTATTCGGAGCTCAAGCCCGGCGCGCTGCGTGACGATCGCCCGACCCAGGCAACGTCGCTGACGGCGACCCAGCTCGAGGCGCTCAAGATGATCCTGGGGAAGGAAGTGGCCGCAGAGCGGGACCTGCTCAGCCACTACGTGCCCTGGCTCGCGACGATCGGCTCGGTGAGCCCGCTCCTGGGCCTCCTCGGCACCGTCGTCGGCATCATGAACGCTTTCGTCGGCATCTCCACCAAGGGGTCCGGCAGTCTCGCCGCCGTGGCCCCGGGTGTGGCCGAGGCGCTGGTCGCCACGTTCGGTGGTCTGGCCGCCGCCATCCCCGCGGTCATCACCTATAACCTGTTCGTCAACCGCATCCGGCTCTTCGCCGGCGAGCTCGAGGGCTTCGCGAACGAGCTGATCGGTACGATGGCCAGAGAGGGGCTGATCTGATGATGAGCCTGGGCGGGGGACTGGGGAGCCAGCGGGGCGAGCTCAATTTCAACGCCGACATCAACGTCACGTCCCTGATCGACGTCGTGCTGGTACTGCTGATCGTCTTCATGATTACGGCCCCGATCATGCAGGGCGGCCTCGACGTCGAGCTCCCGAGAGCCGAGGCGCGACCGCTCCAACCGAAAGAGGGCATGGTCGTCTCGGTCAACCGGGACGGCAAGGTTTACGTTGACAACACGCCGGTCTCCTACCGTGACTTCCGCGCGACCTTCCGGGCATTGGTGGCGCAGCGGAAGCCGGAGGGGGTGTACCTCCAGGCGGACGCCCGGGTGCCCTATGGCGAGGTCGTCAAGGTGCTGGCGGTGATCCGCACGGCCGGCATCGTGAACGTCGGTCTCGTGGCGGCCGATGAGGACCAGTAGGGATGAAGATGCGGGTGGAGGCGCGGGAAGGGCCGAGCGTTCCCGCCGGCCTGATCGGGACGACGCTGCTCCATGCGGCGGCCATCGCCCTGATCATCGCGACCCCGCACACCGAGACGAAGGCGGGTCCCCCGAGCTACGCGGTCGAGCTGCTCGCGGCTCCCGAGCCGCAGCCTACGCTCAAAAAGGCCGCCCCGGAGGCGATCCCGACCCCGCCCGAGGAGAAGCCGGCGCCACTCAAGCCGCAGCCCGCCAAGCTGCCGCCCAAGGTGCCGCCGAAGCCGGAGCCGAAGCCCCAGCCGGAGAAGAAGGAAGCGCCGGCCAAGACCCGCGCCCCCGAGAAGCCGCTGCCGGGCGAGACGCCGAGCACCGGGACGGATATCGCGACCGTGAAGACGCCCGGCCTCGACTTTCCGTACCCGGAGTATCTCCGGAACATCGTCTCGGAGGTGTATCGGCGCTGGGACCGGCCGTCCGGGGCGGCGAGCCTCCAGGCGGAGGTGGCCTTTCTCATCCTGCGGGACGGCTCGGTGCGCGAGATCAAGTTCATTCGCTCGTCCGGCAACTTCGCGTTCGACCTCGACGCGCAGGGTGCCGTCGAGGCGGCGGGCAACGCGCGCGCGTTCGGCCCGCTGCCCGACGGCTATCCGGCGGACGTGCTGCCGGTCTCGTTCTACTTTACGCCCAGACCTCGATGAGACGATTCCTTTCGACTGGTGTCGCGGCGTGCGCCGCGCTGACACTCGCTGGCGCGGTGGCGGCCCAGGACACGACCAGGGTGCCCGAGGGTGTTCGGGTGGGGATCAACTACACGCCCGGCGCGCAGCCCGGCCTCGTGGTGATCCCGGGGCCGGGCATCGACTCCATCCGCGCGATCGTGGCGCGCGACCTGGACTACAGCGACCGATTCAAGATCATCCCCGTCGCGGACCCTGGCGGGGGGACCGCTCCCGGCCCGATCAACTACGGCCTCTACAAGGCGCTCGGCGCCGACTTCGCCGTCGAGCTGCTGGACGAGGGGGGCAAGGTGACGGCCCGCATGCACGACGTCGCGCGCTCGGTGCTCGCCAACCAGCAGACCGCGACGCTGCCGCCGCCGAGCGACGCGAACTTCCGGCTCGCGGTGCACGTGCTGTCCGACGAGGTCGTCCGCTGGGCCACCGGCACGCCCGGGATCGCCGCGACCCGGATTCTCTACGTGCAGAACGGGCGGATCTGGCAGATGGACGGCGACGGCTACGCGGCGCGTGCGCTCACGCCGGACGGCCAGACCTCGCTCTCGCCCGCCTGGTCGCCGGACGGGCGGCGCATGGCCTTTACGAAACTGGTGGAGGGGCGGGGCGGCGTGTTCCTTCAAACGCTCGCTACGGGAGAGGTGTCGCAACTGCCGGGGACGGAGACCGGGCTCAACATCACGCCGATGTTCGCGCCCGACGGCCAGCACGTCGTGTACGCTCGCTCCGACGAGAAGGGCACCGACATCTACGTCGCGACGCTCGGCGATCGCACGCCGCAGCGCTTGACCGCGGGTCGGTTCGCCGACAACTTATCACCGACGTATTCACCCGATGGACGACGCCTCGCGTTCATCTCGACCCGGGCCGGCCCGCCCCAGCTGTACACGATGGGCGCCGACGGGACCGAGCAGGAGCTCTTCGCCCCCTTCGACTTCGGCGTCACCGGTCCCTCGTACGCTCCGGAGTGGTCCCCCGACGGCTCGTCGGTGGTGTTCCATCGCGAAGTCTCCGGAACTCCGCAGATCTTTGTGCTCACCGTTGCAGGCCGGAAGCTCCGCCAGATCTCGTCCACCGGTCGGAACGAAGACGCGACCTGGGCGCCGGACGGCCGCCACCTCTGCTTCGTATCGGATCGGACCGGCGCGCGTCAGCTGTGGGTGATCGACGCCGAGACCGGTCGCAACCGCCAGCTCTCCACGCCGGGCTGGGCCCGGCTCCCCGCGTGGTCCCGGCGTCTGGCCGGGGCCGCTGTCGTCCCCAACCCTTGAGGCCAGGAGTCATGATGCGCCCATCGTCGATTCTGACGCTCCTCGCGGCCGCCACGCTCGTGGCAGCCTGCGGCAAGAAGCCGGCGCCTGAGCAGCCGGCGCCCCAGCCGACTCCCTCCGCCCAGGACGCGCCGCCGCCGCCGCCGCCCCCGGCACGGAATGATGACGCCGAACGCCGGGCCCGCGAGGCCGCGGCGGCCGCGGCCAAGCTGCGTAGCGACCTGGCCGACCTGATCCACTTCGACTTCGACAAGGCGGACGTGCGGACGAGCGACCAGGGAATCCTGGACCGCAAGGCCGCGATTCTGGGGGCCAATACCGCGGTGCGGCTCCGGATCGCCGGCCACTGTGACGAGCGCGGCAGCGACGAATACAACCTCGCCCTCGGCAACCGCCGGGCCGCGTCGGCGAAGCGCTATCTCACCGGCAAGGGCGTCGATGAGGGCAGGCTGGACGTCGTATCCTACGGCAAAGAGCGTCCGCTCGATCAGGGTCACAGTGAGGACGCCTGGGCCAAGAACCGGCGTGACGAGTTCGAGATCACCGCCGGCGCCGACAACCTGATGGCGCCCAAGTGAGGTGGTCGCGCTGGACCTTCCTGGTCGCCGCCGGGCTGAGTCCGCTCGCCGCCTGCGCGACATCCGGCGACGTCCGGCGCGTGCAGAACGAGGTGGCGCTCCTGCGAGCCGAGTCCGCACGCCAGGACTCGGCTCGCGCCGCCCGGCTCGGGGAGATCATCCGCCTGCAGCAGCGGATTCTCGATTCGCTCGGGCTGTCCGTGCGGGCGCTGCGGGGTGAGACCCAGCAGGATCTGTACAACATCGAGCAGCAGCTGGTCCAGCTCCAGGAGCTCACCGGTCAGAGCCAGCAACGGCTGACCGAGCTCCGCACCCAGCTCGGGGCGCGGCAGGCGGAGATCAGCGCCGCGAGCTCGGCCCCGCCGGCCGCGTCGGGGAGCGACACGACCCGGGCAGCCGTCCCCGCCCCCGCGCCCGCTGCCAGCGCGGACGAGATGTACGAGGCGTCGGTGGCCCAGCTCCGCCGGGGCAGCACCGCCACGGCGCGGACCGGGTTCAGGCAATTACTCCAGAACTACCCCACCAGCGAGCGGGTGCCCGACGCGATCTACTTCCTGGGCCAGAGCTTCGCGGCGGAGAGTCCCGATTCGGCAGCGGCCTACTACAGGCAGGTGGTCGAGCGATATCCTCAGTCGCCTCGCGCGTCGGCGGCGCTTTACAACCTCGGCCTCCTCGCCGAGCGGCGGAAGGACGTCGCGGGCGCGAAGGACGCGTATCAGCGCGTCGTGCGGCAGTACCCGCGGTCGGGCGAGGCCGCGCTGGCGCGCGACCGACTCAAGGCGCTCGGGCGCTAGCCCCGGGCGCCTCGCCCCGAGGCCATGGCCATCGCGCGGCCGCTTCCCGGGTCGAGCCGGCACAGCTCCGCCCGGGGCGCGGCGTGGGGAGCGGCGGTCACCCTGGCGCTCATTTTCGTCCGCGGAGTGGCGGGCCAGCAACCGGGGCAGGCCGGGGGCTTGGGCGGGCTGGTCCCGGGTCTCCAGCCGGGGCAGGGAATGAACATCGGTCAGGTCGGCCCCGGCCAGCCGCTCGACACCGCGACCGCCCGGCTGCTCGGGCTTCCCACCGCGCCCACCCGCACCTTCCCCGAGGCCGACTCGGTCCTTACCGAGCTCCTCAAGCGAACCGGCTACAAGATCACGCGCTACAAGGCCGACTCGGCGACGTACTACGCCGATGACCGGCGGATGCGCCTCACCGGCGAGGCGCTGACCGAGCGGGAGGGCGTGAAGCTCGAGGCGGACACGGTGCGGTACCAGGAGACGAGTTGCCTCCTCGAGGCCGGCGGCGAGCCGCACCTGTTCGAGAAGAGCCAGATTCTGGTGGGCGGAACCATCGAGTACAACACCTGCACCAGCCGCGGCATCATTAAGAACGCGTTCACCAGCTTCTCGGCCGGCGAGGCGAACTGGTTCGTGCGGGGCAACGTCGTCGCCGACTCGAACGCCACCAAGCTCTATGCGGCCTCGAGCGACATCACCAGCTGCGAGCTTCCGACGCCGCACTACCACTTCCAGGCGCGCCAGGTGAAGTGGGTGTCGAAGCAGTCGTTCGTCGCCCGGCCCATCGTGCTCTACGTGCGCGACGTGCCGATTCTGTGGCTGCCGTTCATCTACCAGGACATCCGCCCGGGCCGGCATTCGGGGATTCTCGTCCCGCAGTTCGGCTTCAGCGACATCGTGCGGCCGTCCCGGTCGTATCAGCGCCAGATCAGCAACGTCGGGTACTACTGGGCGACCAACGATTACATGGACCTCACGTTCCGGCTCGACTGGTTCTCGAGCCGTTACGTGCAGTTCGGGACGAGCATGCAGTACAACGTGCTCGACCGGTTCATGGGGGGCACCTTCGAGATCAGCCGGCAGCTCGAGAGCGGCGGGGGGAGCGGGACCAACCTGCGCTGGGACCATCACCAGCAGTTCAATCTCTCGACCAACCTGACGTTCAGCATCAACTACGTCAGCAACTCCGTCGTCGTCCTCCAGAACGCGCTCAACCCGCTCCAGAACACCCAGCAGGTGAACAGCAGCCTGAGCTTCCAGAAGCGCTTCCGGTGGGGTCTGCTCAACGTCGGCGGCAACCGGCGGCAGAGTCTGTCCGACGGCAGCTCGTCGACCGAGCTGCCGGCGCTCACGATCTCGCCCAAGCCGATCGACATCGGGCGGCACGTCACCTGGTCGCCGAATCTGAGCCTGACCAACGATCTTACGGCCAGCACGCCGCTCACGAGCCTGCTGATCACCCAGCCGAACGGCCTGATCGACACCGTGCCGCAGGTGGGCAGCTCGCGGAACACCTCCTTCACCCTCCAGACGCCGTTTCGATTCGGCGGCTTCAGCTGGCAGAATTCGGTCGCCTTCGTGGACCGCACGACGACCCAGCGCCAGGCGCTCTCGTTCCTCGCTCCGGGCCTGGTCGATCCCGCCGATTCGGTGACCGTCTCGCAGTTCTTCCCGGGCGATTTCGCGACCACGTTCGACTGGCAGACGGGGATTAACCTGCCCATCCTGTTTCAGCGCAGCTGGCGGATCATCCCGAGCGTGGGGATCACTAACAAGACCGGCCAGACCTTCGCGATCCGCAACCGGCAGAGCGGGGGGGCGTGGGTGATCCAGGGCAAGAAGCTCAACTTCAGCCTCTCGTCTACGCCGACGCTCTTCGCGTTCTATCCCGGCTTCGGACCACTGGCCCGGATCCGGCACACGTTCGCCCCGCTGATCCAGTTCAGCTACTCACCCGCGGCGTCGATTTCCCAGGACTTCGCCAATGCGATCACGCCGCCAGGCCAGATTCCGCAGCTGCGGATTCCCCCGACCCAGACGCTCAGCATCGGGCTCAACAACACGTTCGAGGGGAAGACCAAGCCGCAGCCGGGTGACACGACGGGCAACACCGCGAAGAAGATCAAGCTGCTGAGCATCAGCACCAGCGCGCTCACCTACGACTTCGAGCAGGCGAAGGAGCCCGGCAAGACCGGCTGGACCAGCCAGACGATCTCCAACAGCTTCCTCACCGACTTGCTGCCCGGCTTCAACCTGCGCATAACCCACGATCTCTGGCGGGGGGTTGTGGGGACCGACACGGCGAAGTTCGAGCCGTTCCTCACCAGTCTCCAGACCAACTTCACCCTGACGGGAAACACCTTTCGAGCGATCGGCTCGCTCTTCGGGCTCGGGGGAGGAGGGGGACCCCGCTCGTCGGGGCAGCGGGGGCAGGACCTGGGGCAGCAGCCGTACGACGCGCAGGGGGGCCGGCAGACCACGTTCTTCAGCGCCAACCAGGTCTCGCTGCCGAACCGGCCGTTCAGTATCAACCTGAACTACACCCTGAGCCGCACCCGGCCGATTCCGGGCCAGCTCGAGGTCCCGTCACAGAAGAACCTGAACTTCACCACGGGGCTTTCGCCGACACGATTCTGGACCCTGCAGTGGAACGCCCAGTACAATCTGACCCTGAGCCGTTTCGAGTCGCAAACTGTGGCACTCCAGCGCGACCTGCACGACTGGCGGGCCCAGTTCAACTTCACCCGTAACGCCAGCGGCAGCTTCGCGGTGTACTTCTCCATCTTCCTGATCGACCTGCCGGACCTCAAGTTCGACTACAATCAGGCCACGTTCAACCAATGAGTGTCCGCCCGGGCGGACAACTACGCGGGCCGCCGGGTGGCTGGGGTCCGGGCCCGTGGTTGGCACAGGCCCTGCACATGCACGCACAGTCATCATTATCCATCCCAGAGGTTTCCATGCGCGTCTGGTGCCTCCTCGCCGTCGCGATCGCCGCGTCCGGCTGCTCCTCCTCGACGACCGCCCCGGTCACGGGCACGGCGCCGCCGCAGCCCCTCAATCTCGTGGGCACGTCCCTCGACCAGGCGGTCGCCCTGACCTGGGACGACAACGCATTCCTGGCCGATCCGGCCAATTTTCAGAGCTACCGGATCTACAGCACCACATACACTTGGACCACCGACTACCTCGCCGGGCAGTGCGGGACTACCTGGCAGCTCGAGGGCACGACCGTGGCACCCGAGTTCGTCGTTGGGGCCCTGATGAACGGCATTTCACGCTGCTTCGCCGTCTCCGCCATCAGCGTCGGCCAAGCGGAGAGCGCACGCTCGGCTGCCCACAACGACACGCCCCGGCCCGACTCCCGGAACATCGTGCTCTTCAGCAGTGCCGCGAACGCCGCGCAGAGCGGATTCCGGTTCTGGAAGGACGGGAACGGGGACGGCCAGATTCAGGACAACGAGATCGGGTTGATCGTCTCCGGCACAGGACCGGACGCCGATTTCTCCGTCGAGCGGAACAACGTCACCGACTCGCTGTTCATTCAGCCGGACCGTCCGGGCGTCCTGCTCGCCATCTACAACAGCTTCCAGCCGGTCGCCGACCTCACCAGCATCGACCTGGCCCCGAGCCCCACCACTGGCCCGCCTTTCGGCTTCTCCACCGCCACCGCCGACGCGCTGCCGAACGTGGGATACGTGTTCCAGGTCCCCGGGCCGGGCAGCTCGGTTCTCTACGGGGCGATCCGGCCCACCCACGTGGGCAACACGTTCATCATCCTCGGGTGGTCGCTCCAGACCCAGTCGAACAATCCCGAGCTCAGGACCGTTTCGACCGGCGCGAAGCGGCCGTAGGCGCCTTGTGAAATCGTGGGCCCCCGTCGAGATTCGGGCCCATGCCAGCCACGACCCTGGTACTCGACGGCCGCTCGCTCTCGATCGCCGACGTCGTCGGGGTCGCACGAAATCCGCAGGCCACGCTGGCGGTCGATCCCGCGGCCCGTGAACGGCTCGTAGCGAGTCGTCGCGCGATCGAGACCGCGATCGCCGACGGCCGCACGATGTACGGCGTCAATACCGGCTTCGGCAAGCTCGCCAACGTTCGCATCCCGCCCGACAATCTCGACCGGCTCCAGGCCAATCTGATCCGGAGTCACGCTGCCGGCGTGGGCGACCCGCTCCCGCCGGACGTCGTGCGCGGACTGATGGTCCTCCGCGCCAACGTCCTGCTCCGGCCGACCAGTGGCGTGCGTCCGGCCCTCGTGGAAGCGCTGGTCGCGGTCTTGAACGCCGGCCTGTTGCCGCTGGTGCCCGAGCAGGGGAGCGTCGGGGCGAGTGGAGACCTCGCGCCGCTGAGCCATGTGGGATTGGCGCTGATGGGAGAAGGGGAGCTGGTCGAGCGGAGCCCGGCCGGCGTGCGCCGCGTGCCCGCCGGGCCCGCGTTGAAGGCTGCCGGTCTCGCGCCGTTCCGCTTCGCGCCGAAAGAAGGGCTCGCGTTCATCAACGGCACGCAGGCCCAGACCGCCCTACTCGCCCTCATGGTGCACGACGCCGGCGTCCTCTGGCGGACGGCGGTCGGCGCGGCGGCGATGAGTCTCGAGGCGCTGCGGGGCACCCCGGCCCCACTCGATCCGCGGATCCACGAGGCCCGCCCGCACGAGGGCCAGCGGCGTACCGCCGCGCTCATGCGGAGTCTGCTCGAGGACAGCGAGATTCGGGAGTCGCACCGGGAGAACGACCCGCGGGTCCAGGACGCCTACAGCCTGCGCTGCGCGCCGCAAGTGCTGGGGGCCGTGGCCGACGCGCTGCGATTTGCCGAGACCACCGCGTCGATCGAGCTGAACGCATCCACCGACAACCCGCTCGTCTTCGACGACGGCGAGGTCATCTCCGGCGGGAACTTCCACGGCCAGCCAGTGGCCCAGGCGCTCGACTTTTTAGCGATCGCGCTCACGACGCTGCAGGCGATCTCCGAGCGCCGGATCGAGCGGCTCGTCAATCCGGATCTCTCGCAGGGGCTGCCCGCGTTCCTCACGAGTGATCCCGGTCTGCGATCCGGATACATGATGGTGCAGATCACCGCCGCGTCGCTGGTGGCGGAGTCGCGCGCCCTGGCCATGCCCGCCAGCATCGGGTCGATTCCGACCGACGCGAATCAGGAGGATTTCGTCCCGATGGGTATGGCGGCCGCGACCAAGGCCCGGCGGATCCTGCTCAACGCGCAGCGCGTCGTGGGGGCGGAGCTGCTCTGCGCGGCCCAGGGGCTCGAGTTCCTGAAGCCGCTCGAGCCCGGTCGGGGCGTCGCAGCCCTCTACCGTCGGCTCCGCGGGCTGCGCCCGGCCGTGCTGCCGCTCGACGACGACCGGCCGCCCGCACCGGACCTGGAGCGGCTCGCCCGCGCGGTCGCACTCGGCGAGGTTGATCCGGGGTCGGAGGGAGGGGACGGCGGGCCCGCCTGATGATTCTGCGGGCCGCCTTGCTTGCCCTGTTCCCGGGCCCTCCCTACCTTTCCAAGTTCAAGCCCCATCGCCTGTTTCCTCTATCCTGCCCGCACCCGCATGAGCCTCGAGAAGCTTAAGGACACCGCGCGGAAGTTCGAGCAGAAGGAGGATTGGCGGAAGGCCATTGAGGTCTACCTCAAGGCCATCCAGCAGATCGAGTCCGGCAAGGACACGACGCCGGATCTCTCGCTGTACAACCGGGTCGGTGATCTCTACCTCAAGGTTGGCGATACCGCGTCGGCGGTGCGGCACTACGAGCGCGCGGTCGAGCTCTACGCCGACCAGGGCTTCTTCAACAACGCCATCGCCCTCTGCGGCAAGATCCTGCGGGTCAACCCGGGGCGCACGGCGACCTACCTGCACCTCGCCCGCCTCCACGCGCGGAAGAACGTCGTCATCGAGGCCAAGCGGAACCTGCTCGAATACCTCGAACGGATGAACGCCCAGGGCCAGCTCGATGAGGCCTTCACGGCGGTAAAGGCGTTCGCGGACCAGTTCTCAGGGAGTCAGGACATCCGGGTCATGCTGGTCGAGCTGCTCCGGGCGGCCTCCCGCGGTGAAGAGGCACAGGAGCAACTCGACAAGCTCGCCCTGCATCTCGAGGCACACGGCGACGCGCCCGCGGCTCGGGTCGCCACAGAGCAGGAGGAGCCGGTCGAGCGCGACGAAGAAAGCCCCCCGCCGATGCCCAGGCGAGGCGGCGATCTGGTGTTCATCGACACTGGGTTCGGGATCGCCGCCGGACGCGATGCGGCGGCCAAGGATGTCCCCTCGGAGCCGGTGGGCGGCTTCGAGGCGACCATTCTCGGCGCGGCGGCGGAGCCGGAAGCGGCGCCGGCCGACCCGCTGCACGGGCTCGAAGGCCTGATGCCTGACGCCGGCGGCACGACCGCCGAGCCCGCCTTCGGAGCGACGGACTCCGAGGGCGGCGACTTTCACGGGATCCGCACTGTGGACTTCGAGGAGGTGCGCGCCGAGGGCATCGAGGGGATCCACCTGGTCGGCGGCGACGACCTGCTCGGCCTCGGGGCGCGTTCGGACTCGGAGGAGGCCGAGCCGTCTCCTGCGGAGCCCGACCTGGACCTGTCGGACATCCTGGCCGAAAGCCTCGCCGACACGGTGGCGGCGGGCGCCTTTTCTGCGGAGCCGGCCGAGCTCGACTTCGTCGAGCCGTCGCCGGGAGACCCGAGCCTGACCGCGGTGTTCGAGCCGGCGGCTGCCGAGCCGGTCCCGGAGCCAGCCGCGGCGGAGGCGGCTCCGGTGGAGGGGATCATCGCGCTGGAGCAGGCCGTCGCCGATCGTCCCGACGATCCAGTCGCGCACCGGACGTTGGGCGAGGCGCTGCTCGCGGCGGCCGATGGCCGCCGCGCGGCGGACGAGTTCCTCTTCGCGGCTGAAGCGTACGAGGCGGTGGAGGCCTGGCAGGACGCACATGACCTGATGGTGCGGCTGGTCGAGTTGGAGCCGGACGACATCCGTCACTACCAGAAGCTGGTCGAGCTGGCCTACCGCACGGGCAGCCGCAGCCGGATGCTCGATGCCTACCTCGCCCTCGCCGGCACGCTCCGCCGCATCGGCGAGGTCGAGAAGTCCATCGCCGTGTACCGCAGGGTCGCGGATCACGACCCGGGGAACCAGGCCGCGCGCGATGCGCTGGGAGAGCTCGGGATCACTGCGTCGGTCGAGGAGCCGCCGCCGGCCGCGCCGGCGCGCCCCTCGAAGCCGACGGTGCCGCCGCCGGCGCCTCCGGCTCGGCCGCGGGCCCCGGTGGGGGGTCGCGGGGCGGACTTCGTGGATCTCGGGTCGCTCGTGCTCGACGAGGCGGCGCCTCGCGACACGCGCATGCGGATAGAAAGCGCCAAGCCGACCGACGACGAGCAGAAGAACTTCGAGGAGATGCTGGCGGAGTTCAAACGGGGGATCGAGCAGAACCTCGACGCCGACGACTACCAGTCGCACTACGATCTCGGCGTGGCCTTCAAGGAGATGGGGTTGCTCGACGAGGCCATCGCCGAATTCCAGAAGGCGCTCCGGTCGCCCGAGGGCCGGCTCCGGACCTCCGAGGCCCTCGGGGTCGCGTTCTTCGAAAAGGGGCAGTTCGGGATCGCGGAGACGGTGCTCCGGCGTGCGGTGGACACGGAGGACGGGGGCGACGAGGCGAAGATCGGGCTCCTCTACTGGCTCGGGCGCGCGGCGGAAGAGCAGGGGAAGCGGCCCGAGGCCCTGCGGTGCTACGAGCGCGCGCTCGCCGTGGATATCCGCTTCATGGATCTCGGCGAGCGGGTCCCGCGCCTCGCGGCGGAGCGGCACGCGTGAGCTCTCCCGTCGCCCCGGTGACGCTCCCGGGGCTCCAGGCGCCCGTCCGGGCCGAGCTCGAACGGGTGCAGAAGGAGCTTCGCCGGATCATCGAGGCGGACTTCCAGCTGATTCGCGAAGTCAATGCGCATCTGCTGCAGATGCAGGGCAAGCTGTTCCGGCCGACCATCATGCTGCTCGCGGACCAGGCCACGGGAGGTCCGACGACCCGTTCGGTCACGGTGGCCGCCGTCGTCGAGCTGATCCATCTCGCCACGCTGGTGCACGACGACTCGGTGGATCACTCGGTGCTCCGCCGCGGCATGCCGACCATCAATACGCTGTTCAGCCATCAGATCTCGGTCATCATGGGAGACTACCTCTACTCCCGCGCGGTGATCGAGCTGGTGCGGCTGGACGAGTTCGAGACGCTGCGCGTGCTGAGCCGGGTCACGAACGAGATGACGGTCGGCGAGATGCGGCAGCTGCTCGCGGACGATCCACTCGAGTTCACCGAGGAGCAGTACGATCTGCTCATCCGGGCCAAGACCGCGTCGCTGCTCTCGGGCGCCGCCGAGGTCGGCGCGCTGGCCGCGCTGCCCGTCGAACGGGCCGCGCTGCGGCGCTTCGGCGAAGCGCTGGGGATGGCCTTCCAGATCGTGGACGACCTGCTCGACTACACCGCGGACGCGGCCGTGCTGGGCAAGCCGTCCGGGTCCGACCTCCGCGAGCACAAGGTGACGCTTCCCCTCATCTACGCCCTCCCCCGAATGGCGGAGCCGGAGCGGCGGGCGGTCGCCGCCCTCCTCCGGAGTGCGGAGCCGGCCGACGAGCAGATCACCGACGTCATCGGGGCGGTCGCCCGGGCGGGCGGCCTCGAGTACGCCCGGGAGCGCGCCCAGCGGCTCGGCCAGCAGGCCGATGCGGAGCTGGATCTCCTGCCCTCCTCGCCTGCCCGGGACGCGCTCCGGGCGAGCATCACCTACGTGCTCGATCGGCGCAGCTGATGGCCAGCGGACCACATCGACCAGGCTTCTATATCGGGGTGCTGATCACCGGCTTCGTCGCCGGGGGCTTCCTCACCGCCTTTCTCCGCCAGTGGCTTCCGGACAGCGCGGCGAAGACCTTCTTCACCACGACGGCCTCACCCACGTTCGGGCCTGTCTCGATCGATCTCCTGGTGGTAAACTTCACCTTGGGGCCGATCGGGCTCCATGTGTCGCTCTTGAGCCTGGTCGGCGTCCTCGTGGCATACCTGATCGCGCGGTCGCTCTTCTAGGAGGGCTCTGTGGGAAATCTCGGCTTCTCGGAGATCATGCTCATCCTGGTGGTCGTGCTGCTCCTCTTCGGGGCGAAGCGGCTGCCGGAGGTGGGTGCCTCCATCGGCAAGGGTATTAGGGAGTTCAAGCGGAGCCTGTCCGACACCCAGGACGCGATCCTCAGTAACCCCGACGAGCGGCCCGCAGCGCCCCGGCAGGTGGACCCGGCGTCCCAGAACGCGCCCACGTCCGGAGACCCGAAGCGGTTGTCGCAGTAGGAGCCGTTAGCCATTAGCCGTTAGCCGTTAGCTAAAAGCAGGTCGCCCTCCGGCGTCATGGACGTTCGGAGGGCGTCGTGCGTTCAGCGGTGAGCTAACGGCTCATGGCTAACGGCTCATGGCTAACATCTCAACTCCCCGTTGTACCCACCTGCTGCAGCATCTTGCTGCGGTTGTCCACGATCTTCGCTGCGGTGCGGAGCCCGGCCAGGTACGTCTGCACCCGCTCCTGGCGGGCTTCCTGGACCGCGCGCGCCCGCAGCTGGTCCAGCTCCTTCGTGAAGGCGGCTGAATCGGCGGGAGTGTGCTCGAGGACCTGGAGCACGTACAGCCCGTCCTTCGTGTCGAGCACGCCGCTGTGCTTTCCGGCGGGGAGGCCGAAGGCCGTGCCCGACACGAGCGGGTCGCGAATCGGCGTGTTCAAACGGGTGAACGGGCCGTAGACGTCGTGGGGCAGCTTCATCGCGTCGGCGGCCTGCGCCAGCGTGCTACCGCCGTCCAGCCGCTTCACCAGGTCCTCGGCGAGCTTCCGCGCCTGCCCCTTCTTCTTGGCGTCCCGCACGATCCGGGTCACCGTATCCTTCGCGTCGGCGAGCGTGGGAATGCCCGGCTGGCGGATGCTGTCCACGCGGAACACGTACAGCGCGAACGGCGTCTCGATGATCGAGCTGATCTGCCCGACCTTCGCCTGGGCCGCCCACACGCCGGCGTCCGGCAGCGTGAGGAGACCGATCTGCATCTTGCCCCCGGCCGCCAGCGGCTTGGCCCGCCCCACCTGGAGGTGGAGCGCGCGCGCCGCGGTGTCGAGCGCCGCGGGATCGCCGTGCTCGGCCGCCAGCTTGTCGAGCGAGTCCGCCTGGGCGTCGAGCCGGTCCCGGTGCTGGCCCGTGACTTCGATCGGAATCAGGATGTGCCGCGCTTTGGCCTTGTTCCCGGTCCGGCTGGTCACCTGAATCAGGTGGTAGCCGAACTGGGTCTGCACCGGCTCCGAGATTTCGTTGAGCTTGATGGAGAAGGCGACGGAGTCGAACCTGGGATCGAAGGCGCCCCTGGTCCACTCCCCCAGGTCACCGCCCTTGTTGCCCGACACCGTGTCGGCCGATTCCCGTTTCGCGACTTCTGCGAACGGAGCCCCGCCGAGCAGCTCCTTGCGGACCGCTTCGGCGCGGGCCAATGCGCCCGCCGTGTCCGACGCGTCGGATACCCGAGACAGGGCGATGAAGCTCGTGTAGATGGTCTTCGGGCGATCGAGCTCGCTCCGGTGAGTGCTATACCAGGCCTCGACCTCGGCGGGCGTGACGCTCACCGCCGAGTCGGGGACCGCGGCCGCGGGCACGATCCCCGCGAGATCCGCCTTGACCGCCTCGTGCTCGTCTCGGTAGCGCTCCCAGAGCGCCGGATCGGAGAGGAACACGTCCGCCGTCACCGCCCGGAAGAGCTTTGCGCGCTCCAGCTGCTCCCGGTACTGGGCCTCCATCGCCGGCAGGAACTGCTGCGCCACGCTGGAGCCGAGCCACCGCTGGTACTT
>JBGPPG010000028.1:0-29470 GCA_041488455.1 Gemmatimonadota bacterium | reverse complement strand
GCGACCTCACGGTAAGCAAGCCGGAACGCCCGCCCCCGCTCCACCCGCCGCATGACCTCGTCGGTGGCAAGCAGCCCGCCCGCCAGCGCGACAGTGGCCCGGTAGCGGTCCACGCCCAGCCGAGGCACCGCGTGGGCCATCATCGCGAGCATCTCGCCGGTGCGGTCGAGCCCGCGAAAGAGCGGTTCCTTGAGCAGCTGAAAGTCCCGGTGGTAACCGCTCGGAAGCTTGGCCTTGAGCTGGAGCACCGCCACGAGGTCTCCCTCCACCAAAGCCGCCCGCCCGCGCGTGAGCTCGAAGAGATCGGGATTCCGCTTGTGCGGCATGATGCTCGATCCGGTCGCGAGCTCTTTCGGCAGGACCAGGAAGCCGAACTCTTCCCCGCTCAGGAGCACGACGTCCTGCGCCAGCTTGCCCAGCTCGTGCCCCAGCTGGGTACACCAGAAGAGCACGGCGGCCTCCAGCTTGCCCCGCCCGTTCTGCACCGCGGTGACGGCGTGCTCGAGCTCCCCGAAGCCGAGCGCCCGGGCCGTAACATCGCGCCTGAGCGGTAGGGGGACGCCGTAGCCGGCGGCGCTGCCCAGCGGCGATCGGTCCACCGCCGCCCATACCGCGGGCAGTGCTTCCGCCGTGTCGAGCAACCCCTCCGCGAAGGCGAGCGCCCAGAGCCCGGCCGAGGAGGGCATCGCGCGGCGCTGGTGGGTATAGCCCGGCCAGAGGGCGGTCCGGTAGCGCGCCGCGAACCCGAGCAGCGCCTCCGCCAGGTCGAGCGCGCCGGCATGGAGTGCGAGCAGCGCGTCCTTGAGATAGAGGCGAAGATCGCAGGCGATCTGGTCGTTGCGCGAGCGCCCCGTGTGCAGCCGCTCGCCGACACCCGGCGCCCGGCGCGTGAGCCAGTCCTCGACCGCGGAGTGCACGTCCTCGTGCGCCGGCCCGATGCGCAGGCGCCCGCGCTCAGCCGCGACGAGCGCCGCGCGCAGCCCGGCCCGGAGCCGCCGGTGGTCGGCGCCCGAGATCAGACGCGCGGCATGCAGGCCCTCCACGTGCCCGAGGCTCCCCAGCACGTCCCAGCGGAGAAGCCTCGCATCCCAAAGTGGATCGTCGCCCACGGTGTAAGCGAGCATGCGCCGGTCGAGGCCAGGCGGCGCCGTCCACAGCGTGCGCCCGCGCCCCTTCATGCGCCCCCCAGATAGGCCTGCGCCACCTTGGCGTAGAAGGCGCGAGCGGCGGTGACCTCCGGCAGATCAACGTACTCGTCGGGGGTATGAGAGCGGCGGCTGGTGCCGGGTCCGCACTTGATCGCGTCGGAGTCGCGGAGGAAGACCCAATCGGAGCAGGTGGGGCTGCCGAAGCACGCGGCTTCGGGCCGGGCCCGGCGCGCCGCGGCGAGCACGCGGGAGCCCGCCGGGGTCTCACAGGGCACGAGACGCCGAGACGTCACGACGACGCGGGACGAGAGCGACTCCCGCAGCCGGACGGCGATCTCCTCGTGGGTCCATGCCGGCGTGCTGCGCACGTCGAGCACCGCCTTCGCGACCGGAGGCGTCACGTTGCGGCTCACGCCGGCCTCGAGCATCGTGGGTGTCGCCATCGTGACGCCGAGCGTCGGGTGCGGGCGATCGGCGAACAGCGAGGGCAGCTTGAGCAGGTCCTGCGCAAGCACCGCCACGGAGTTCGTGAACCCGCCCTCGGCCCCGGCATACCCCGCATGGCGCTGGTCTCCCTCCGCAATGAGGTCCACCATCATCAGGCCCCGCTGGGCGATCGCGATGTCGAGGTTGGTGGGCTCGCCGATGACCGCGGCGTCCACGCGCCCGATCCGCTCGACCGCCTGGTCCATGGTGGTGTTCTTAGTCTCCTCACCATAGCCCAGCACCACCAGCAGGCGGCCCGTCTCCGTGCCGCCGGCGTCCGCCATGTCCCGCGCGGCACAGAGCATCGCGGCGACCGAAGCCTTGGCATCACCCGAGCCGCGGCCGTACAGCCGCGTGCCCTCGGTCATGGGGAGGAAAGGGTCGCGGGTCCACCCGGACCCCGGGGGGACCGTGTCCAGGTGCGACACCAGCGCGAGCGTCAGGCCCTCGGCACGGCCCGGCACGTCCACGCGCACCGATGTCTCGTCACGCTCGACAGCGAGGCCCCACCGCCGGGCGGTTCCCTCGACGAATTCCGCGATCGCCTGCTCGCTTCCGCTCACCGACCGGATGGCCACCAGCTGCTCGAGCAGCTCGATCTCACCCCGCAAGGTCCACTCCCAGGTACGTCGCCTTCTCCTTTCGGGCCACGATCATCGTGCCGCAGCCGGCTCCGGTGAAGACCTCGAGCAAGAGCGCGTCGGGCGTACGGCCATCGATGATGTGCGTCCGCTCGACACCGCTGGTGGCGGCGCGAATGCATGCCTCGACCTTGGGGCGCATGCCGCCCGCCAGGGCGCCGCTCGCCATCAGCCCCGTCAGGTCGTCCGGGTCCGCGAAGGTCACCAGGGTAGCGGGGTCGTTCCGGTCGCGCAGCACACCTGGCGCACCGGTGAGGAAGATGAGCTTCTGGGCCCGGAGAGCCACGGCCAGCGCCTCGGCCACGGTATCCGCATTCACATTGTAGACGCCGCCTTCCTCGTCGCCCGCGAGGCTCGCGACGACCGGCACGAACCGCGCTTCCATGAGCGTCACGAGCACCCGCGGGTCCACGCGGTCGATGTCACCGACGTGCCCGTAGTCCACCTGGACGGTGCGCCCGTGGTCGTCCACTACCGAGACCGGCGGGCGCCGGTGCGCCGTGAGCAGCTCGGCGTCGATGCCCGACAGACCGACCCCCTGGACCTTGTGCTCCCTCAGCGCCGCGAGGAGATCCACGTTCAGCTGGCCTGCGTACACCATCTTGGCCACCTCGAGCGCGGCGTCATCGGTGACCCGCCGCCCGGCCACCATCCGCGGCTCCTGGCCCAGGCGGCGGCTCAGCGCGGTCGCCTGGGGCCCGCCGCCGTGCACGACCACGAGACGGATGCTGAGCGACGACAGCAAAGAAAGCTGAGCCGCCACCTGGTCGCGGACGGACGGCTCGCTCAGGACCTCGCCGCCGAGCTTGACGACGAAGACGTGGTCGCGATACGCCCGAACGTACCGGAGCGCGCCTTTCAAGCCGGCGATGCCTTTGGTGGTGTCGATGGACATCTCTTCCTCGAAAAGTTTACGCAGTTCCTCCCAGCAACTCGAGCAACAATGCCCTCTGGACATGCAACCGGTTTTCCGCCTGGTCCACGACGACGGAGTTCGGCCCGTCGAGCACGGCGTCGTCGATCTCGACATTCCGCCGTACCGGGAGGCAGTGCATCACGATGCCCTTGCCGCCGCGGGTCGAGCGGACGCGGTGCTGGGTGACGCGCCAGTCCCGGAGCGGCGCCCGGAGCTCGCGCTCCTCATCCGTCTTGCCGAACAGCTTCACGGACCCCCAGGACTTGACATACACCGCGTCGGCGCCCACCAGAGCCTCATCCGGGTCGTTGATGATGTGGACGAACTCGCCGCCGCGCTCCTGCGCGATGCGGCGGACGAGCGCGGTGTCCTCCGGGTCCAGCTCGTAGCCGTCGGGCCGGGCGATGACGATCTCCATCCCCAGCGACGCCGCGGCGATGGCCGCGCTGGCCGGAACCGCGGTCGGAAGTGCTTTCGGGTGCCACGCCCAGGCGAGCACGAACCGTTTACCCTCCGTCTCGCCCAGCTTCTCCTTGAGCGTGAGCGCATCCGCCAGACCCTGACAGGGGTGCCGCCGGGTGGACTCGAGATTGATGACGGGCTTGTCCGAGTAGCGCGCAAAGTTTCGGATGACGTCGTCCCGGCGGGCCACCGACCAGTCGCTCCCGCGGGGGAACGCACGCACGGCGAGCGCGTCGGCGTAGCGTGCAAGCACGCGCGCCGCGTCGATAATGTGCTCGACGGTAGAGCCGTCCATCACCGCGCCCGGCTCGGTCTCCAGACTCCAGCTGCCCTTTCCCGGCTCCAGCACGACCGCGTGCCCGCCGTGCAGGAACATCGCGGTCTCGAAGCTGGTCCGCGTACGAAGGCTGGGATCCATGAAGACCATCGCCAGCACTTTGCGCTCGAGCCCGCCCGCGACCTCTCCCCGCTTCACCCGCGCCGCCAGCGCCAGCAACCCGCCGAGCGCCTCGGGGCTCCAGTCTTCCATCGCGAGGAAGTCGCGCTTGGTCACTCCAGGACCTCCCGGAGCGCGCCAAGGAGGATGTCCGCCTCGCGGCGATTGAACGAGAGCGGCGGCATCAGCCGAAGCACCTCGGGGTCGCTGGCCGTGCCGGTCAGGACGCGGCGGTCGAACAGCGCCCGCTGCACCGGCACCGCCGGCCGGCCCAGCCGGAGGCCCACGAGCAGCCCGCGCCCGGTCACGGCGGGGATGCCGAGGGCGAGCGCGCCGGCGCGGAGGTAGTCACCAACCTCGACCGCGTTCGCGATCAGCTGCTCCCGCTCGATGACGTCGAGCGTGGCGAGGGCGGCGGCACAGGGGACGGGGCCGCCGCCGAAGGTGCTGCCCAGGTCGCCCACGGCGAGCCGGTTGCCGATCGCGGGGGTGGTGACCACCGCACCGATCGGGAGCCCGGACGCGAGCCCCTTGGCGAGCGTCAGAAGATCGGGCACGACCCCATACGCCTCGGCCGCCGTGAAGCCCCCGCAGCGACCCGACCCGCACTGCACCTCATCGAAGAGGAGGAGTGCCCCCCGCGCGTCGCAGATGCGCCGAGCGGCCCGGAGGAATTCGACGCTCAGATCCCGCGCGCCGGCGAGCCCCTGCACCGGCTCCATGATGACGGCGGCGATCGTGTCGTCCACCGCCGCATCGAGCGCGGCCACGTCGTCCACCGGCACCTTGCGTGACAGCGGCACGCCGGCGCGGCGGGCGCCTTCCTCATACTTGGCGCCGTCGGTGACGGCGAGCGTCGCGGCGGTCCGGCCGTGCCACCCCCCGCGCAGCGACACGATGGCCTGCCGCCCCGTGTGCCGCCGCGCGAGACCGAGCGCGTTCTCGTTCGCCTCCGCGCCCGAGTTGCAGAAGAACACCCGCGACAGCGGGTCCGGGCAGAGCGCGGCAAGACGATCCGCCAGACGCTCGCGGTTGGGATGGGGCACGGCCGTCGAGTAGAACAGAAGCGTTGAGGCCTGCTGCGCGATCGCGTGGACGACGTGCGGATGGCAGTGCCCGGTGGCGGCAACGGCGTGGCCGCCGTAGGCGTCCAGCCATTCCCGCCCGTCCTCGTCGAAGAGCCAGGACCCTCGCCCGGAGACCGGGCGTACCGGCATCTGGGCGTAGACCGGAAGCAGATGGGGGGACGGCCCCACCGATTCGCTGTTCAGCATGGATAAATCCCTCCGCCCGAGAGGCCCTCGGTCTCCGGAATCCCCAGCGCCAGATTCATCGCCTGGACGGCCTGGCCGCCGGCCCCCTTCACGAGATTGTCGATCACGACCATCACCTGCACTTCGCTACGGTCGCCGGTCTCCGCCGGATGCAGCAAGGCATAGTTGGTTCCAACCGCGTGCGTCAGCTCGGGTGGCCGGTCCAGCACCCGGACGAACGGCCGGCCGGCGTACGCGCGCCGATAGAGCTCGGCGATGCTCGTGGCACCGTCCGGCAGCTGCCCCGCACCGGGGTCCACCCACGCGTGCAACGTGAGGTGGATCCCCCGTACGAACGGCCCCGAGTGCGCCATCAGCCGGGCAGTCGCCTCCGGGCGTCCGGTCCACTCCCGCCAGCGAAGCAGGATCTCCGCCTCGTGCCGGTGGCCCAGCACCGAATAGGCGAAGAGGTTGTGCGCCCGCATCGGGTGATGCGTCGTAGGCTTGGGGTGTGCCCCCGCGCCGCTCGACCCGGTCACCGCGAAGAGCGCCGGCGGTGCCAAGAGCGGCACCCGCGCCAGCGGATAGAGCGCGAGCTGCGCCGCGGTCGCGAAGCAGCCAGGCGCCGCGATCGCGCGGGCGCCCCGGAGCCCCTCTCCCCGTACGTCGGCCAGACCGTAGGTGAACCGAGGCACGAGCAGCGGGGCGCCGTGCGGGCCGTAGTAGCGCTCGTAGAGCCGCAGGTCCTCGGTGCGAAAGTCCGCCGCGAGGTCCACCACGAGCCCGGGACCTGCGTCGAGCACCTCGCCGCCCACCCCGGACGACTCGCCGTGCTCGAGGCAGAGAAAGACCACGTCGCGCCCACGCGCCGCTTCGCCGGGCGACTGCCCCGCGAACCGGGCCTCGGTCAGCCCGGCGAGGGCCGGGTGCGTGTCGGCGATCGGCTTTCCCGCCTGGCTCCGGCTGGTCGCGACACACTCGGTCACCCGAGGGTGTTGCAGCAGCAGGCGCAAGAGCTCGCCGCCGACGTAGCCGCCGGCGCCGACGATGGCGACCTTCACCGGGCGAGGGCGGCGGCGGGCGCGGCGAGAGGGGCCCGCTCCGGAGCTCCCGAAACGACGCTTGCAGCGGCTTTCGCCCACTCCGCTACGGACTCACGGACCCGCGCGACCAGTCCAGGCGCGTCCCGGCGGGCGTTGTGCGCCGCGATGCCGAGCTGAGCCGTGATGTAGACGATCCCCACGTCGTTGTCGGTGGCGGGGCCGGTGATGGCAGTGACCGGCAGGCCGTATTCGCTACGCATCAGCTCGGCGGCGCCCCAGCAGGCGACCGGATCGGGGGCCGCCATGACGAATGCGGCGCCGACGCCCATCAGCTCGGGATCGTGCAGGATGTCCTGCACCCCATATTCGCCCAGGATCCCGTCGCCCAGCTCCGCCACGATGACGTCGGGCTTGGCCTGCGCCAGCCGGTTGAAGATCCCCTTGGCCGTGGACACCGTCACCCCCGCGTGCGTGCTCGCGATGCCGACGTCGTTGAACGTGAGCGCCGCGACCGCACCGGCATCCTGCATCGAGAGCGCGTCGCGCATGAGCGAGACGCCGGTGAGCTTGGCCGCGGCCACCCGGAGCCCCGAGCGGGTGAGCCCACGCACCAGCTCCGTCGCGGCGACGGTCTTCCCCGCGTTCATGCACGTGCCGGCGACGTAGACCACCGGAATCGCGCTCTCCAAGCGGTCGGCGGGCGGGACGGCCAGATCCTTGATGTGCGAGGCCCGGCCGACCCGGTCGCCCAGCTCGGGGAACGTGAGAATCGCGCCCAGCACCTCGGCCTTGAACGGGGGTCCGATCTCGGGATTGACCGAGGTGCAGCGGCCGAGAATCCCGCCGAGGTTGAGCACCTCGATCGTGTCGCCGACGGCGATGGTCGGCGGCACGACGCCGGCGTAGCCGCGGAGCGCGCGGCGGGTGCCGAGCGTGCCGGCCAGCACGTCGCCGGCGCGGAGGGAAACCATCCGCCCGCCGGTGTCCTCGATCGTGTTGTAGGTGGACTTGTCTTCCAGGATCCGGACGGCGAGCACGTAGCCCTCCGCCGCGAGGATCTGGTCGCCCACGATGACCTCGGTGCCGAGATGCGCGTTCCGGGTCGAGGACGAAATCCGGTCCAGCTTCACCCGCGTCGTTACGACCATCTGGCCGTTTCCTTTCATTTCATTGGAACTGCGAACCACAGAGACACGAAGCCACGGAGAAACAACCCGTTAGTGTTGGTCTCTGTGCCTCGGTGTCTCTGTGGTGTTCGCTTTCTGTGCCTCTGTGCTGTTTGCCCGCGCCGCCAACAACGAGGGGATCGCGGCGATCCGGGCGTACGCCCGCGCTTCATCGCCAGTCCAGAGCCGGTTCTCCTCGCCGTAGGTCGCGACGGTTCGGTCCATCATCGAATGCGGGCTCCGGGTGCCCACGACCTGGAACCGGCCGGGCGCGAGCCGCACGCGGGTCTCGCCGGAAACCCGGGCCTGCGAGCTCGTGATCAACGCCTCGATGTCCCGGAGCGCGGGGTCGAAGTACTGGCCCTCATGCAGGCGGTCGCCGTAGAAGCGGGCGAGCTGATCCTTCCAGTAGGTCTGCCACCGCGTGAGCACCAGCTTCTCCAGCTCGCGATGGGCGGCGATCAGCACCAGCGCCGCTCCGGCCTCGAACCCGATGCGGCCCTTGATGCCGAGGGCCGTCTCGCCGACGTGGATTCCGCGGCCGAACCCGTACGCCTCCGCCAGCGCGTTGAGCCGCTCGACCAGGGCCGGCCCGTCGAGCGCGGCACCGTCGAGCGCCACCGGCACGCCCCGCGCCCATGCGATCACGATCTCCCGCGGCGCCGGCGCATCGGCTGGCGGCTCGAGCAGCTCGTCGGGAGGCCCGGCCCACGTGTCGTGGGTCCACCCGCCACCCCATGTGGTGCCCCAGAGCCCACGGTTGATGGAGTAAGCGCCCGCCTTGGCGGGAACCGGTAACCCGCGCTCGCGCAGATAGGCGATGGCCTGGTCCCGGGTGACGCCGCGATCCCGGATGGGGGTGACGACCTGGAGCTCGGGTGCGAGGACGCGGAGGGCGACGTCAAAACGGATCTGGTCGTTGCCCGCTCCGGTGGAACCGTGCGCCACGGCGCCGGCACCGATGGTGCGCGCGGCGTCAACCACCGAGAGCACCTGCTGCGTGCGCTCGGCGGAGACGCTGAGGGGATAGACCTCGCCTCGGAGGACGTTGCCCTGGAGCAGGAAGCGGACGAACCGGTCGAAGACGGCGGCGCGGGCATCGACCTCATGGTGCTCTGCGGCGCCCACGGCGCGGGCTTGGGCGGCGATCGCGGCGCGGTCGGCGGCGCTGGCGCCGCCGGTGTTCACGTAGACGGTATGGACCGTCCACCCGTCCTCCACGAGGCGGGGCACGCAGAAGCTGGTGTCGAGGCCGCCGGAGAAGGCGAGGGCGAGCGGGCCGCGGTGTCGCATAATGCATTATTATGCACACCCCTGCCTGCCCACGCAAGCGCGCCCGCACAGACGCGCGGCTCGCGACCGCGCTACCAGCTCTCGGCGATCGCCCGGATCACGTCGCCGAGATGCACCACGTCCTTCAGGTCGATCACTTCCGCCGGCGAATGCGCGTAGCGGAGCGGCCAGCCGATCGCCACGTCCGGCACCCCCCAGGCCGCGAACACGGAGCCGTCGTTGCCGCCGTTGGTGGCGCCCACCTGGAGCGGAATGGCCCGGGCGGCCGCGAGCGCCACCAGCGAATCCACCAGCGCCGGCGGCGCCACCGAGCTCTGGTCCAGCGCCCGCACCACCGGGCCCCGGCCGATCGGAGCCACGGCGAAGGCCTGCGGCTCGAGCGGCGAATCGGCGGAGACGAAGGTATCGATCGCGTGGACCCGCCGGGGCTGGATGCCGAGGGCCGCGGCCGCGGCCTCGGCTCCCTCGAGGCCGATCTCTTCCCGGACACTGAAGACGAATACGACCTCGTGCTTGAGCCGGGCCGGGTCGAGGCGCCGGAGTGCCAGCAGCAGCGTGGCGCAACCCACGCGGTCATCCATCGCCCGCCCTGTGGCCCGGGTCCCGGCGAGCCGGGTGTAGCGCTTCGGCATCGTCACGGTAGAGCCGGCACGGATGCCGAGAGCCTCCGTCTCGGCCCGAGAGGCGGTGCCCACGTCCACCCGAAGCGGGGGTGGGGTGCGGCGCGGCGTCGCGCCCACCGAGTCCCGTGGCATGAAGACGCCCGGGACCGACGCCGTGCCGGTATGGACCAGCGCCGGCTCGGCCTCGAACAACGAAAGGAAGAACCCGCCCCGTGTCTCGAGATCGAGCGAGCCGTCCTCGCGGATCGCGCTCACGGAAAAGCCGATCTCGTCCATATGCGCGACGACGACGACCGCCGGCTCCCCCTTGCCGACCCGAACCCAGAGGTTGCCGGCCGTGTCGGTCTCGGCCTTGGCCCAGGCGGGAAGCAGACGCCTGACGGTCTCACGGACAGGGGCCTCAGTGCCGGAGACGCCGTAGCTCTCGATCAGCGGCGCGAGGATCGACTGGGCCTCGGCGATGCGCGCCGGCTCCTGCGCGGCGAGCGGCACCCCCAGGCCGAGCACGAGAATACCAGCGACGAGCGGTCTCATTGGCCGGCCTCCCCGTGCAGCCAGCCCGCGATTCTGGCACTGGTCTGCTCGACGTCTCCGAGCGCCACGGTCTCGACCGCGGTGCCCGAGTAGCGGGTGGCGATCTCCCAGCCGTTAACCCGGCCAAGCGCGGCACGCGGGCCCGCCGGCAGCGATGCCGCCTTGAGTGCGGCGACCCCCGGACCCACATCGGCGACCCAGGTCTCCTCGAAGGGACCGCGGTTCGTCGCGACTGTGAGAAGTCCCCGCACCTCGAGCTGTTGCTCCACGACGAACGCGATCACGGTCGTGCCCTGCACGGGGACCATCCCCTGCTCCGCGACCGCCCGCCGGGCCGCCGCGAGCAGCGCGGCGCACGCCGCCCGGCGACCGGCCATCGGCGCCGCCAGCTTGTCAGTGCCGTAACGGTGGGGGCGCTTGGCGAGGGCGACAGGACTCAGGACCCCGACGCCGAGCGCGGCCACCTCGCGCTCGGACCCGGCGCCGAGGTCCACGAAGGCATCGTCCGAGGTGAAGGGGTCGGGAGCACCCGAGCCACGCCCCCGGGTGAGGTGGACCGACCGCACCGCGACGACGCCCTGCACGGGCCCGCGCCGGCCGAACACGGTGATCCGCTGGCCCTCGAGCGCCTGGTCGAAGAGCGGGCCCGGTGGCAGCAGCCGCCCCGGCGAGCGGTGCAGCGTAAGCCATCCGTCGGGCCGCACGCGGCCCACGGCGTAGCCGGTTTCGTCCAGGGGACACACGGCCAGGCGGCGGGGAGCGCCGCTCCCGAACACGAGCACCGCGTTGCCCGCGCGGTCGCGCTCGGCACCGGGAAGGAGGGTGAGCAGGGTGTCCACCATGGCCTGCTCGTACCCCGTGACGGCCGTCATGCCGGCAAGACGGACTGCAAGATCACCCGGCGAGGCGGCCGGGGTCTGCGCACCTAGCCACGTGGCCGGCGCCGCGGCAAGCAGAAACACGGCAAGCCGGACCTTGCAGCGGCGAACCATCGATGTGCCTCCGTTCGAGCGGTGACTGAAGCTAGCCGGTCAGCTCGTGCTCGAAAGGAAGACCCGTATCGAGATCGTGGATGTATACGGCCGCCCCCCAACCCCCCGGGGATTCGGTCACGACGTCACGGAGGAGCGTCATGGCTTCATCCAGCGTTGGAGTGAACGCGTATTCCACCGCGCGCGGGGCGGGCTCGCCCACCCGTGTCTCCGGGAGGTATGCGGCAAGGAAACGATCGACGAGGGCGGGACTGACTGGAGGCTGGTGCGACTGGGGCAAGGCGTGACGGCGCTGGATTTCCGAGAGGAGCCGCTCGGCCAGAAAGAGCCGCTCCTGCTCAAGGGCTGCAGGCAACATCACATAGATCCTCAGCGTGTGGCGCCGGCGCGGCGCGATCCTGACCGGCGGGTGAGTGGCGAGGCCTGACGGTGCCGCGGTGAACCGTCTCGAGGACCGAACCGCTTACTGATGCGCGATCCGGCCGGCGCCGGCTAGAGAAGAAATCCCGAAGAATTAGCCGAGCCAGGCCTTCGCGGCCTCGACATCGCCCGCTGTGAGGCCGTGTCCCGCATCGACCCAGTGCACAGTCACCGCTGCACCAGCCTGCTCCAGCAGCCCCGACAAACGCTCCGTCTGGGCCGGGCTCGCGATCGGGTCGCGCCGGCCGGCGCCGAGGAGCACGCGGATCCCGCGAAGATCGGGTGGCGTGGCCGGCACGATCGGCACCATCGCACGAAACAGGATCGCCCCGCCGAGCACCTCCGGCCGAAGTAGCAGCACTGCCGCTGCGATGTTGGCCCCGTTGGAAAAACCCACGGCGATCGGCTTGGCCTCGCCCAAGTGGTGCAGCTCCCGAGCCCCCTGGACGAAGTCGGCCAGCTCGTGCGCGCGCGCCTCGACGTCCTTCTGGTCGAAGACCCCTTCGGCCAGCCGGCGGAAGAACCGGGGCATCCCGTTTTCCAGGACCTTGCCGCGCGGGCTCAGCAGCGCCGCGCCCCGGGCTAGTGCTTCGCCGAGTGGCAGCAGATCGCTTTCGTCACCGCCGGTGCCATGGAGCAGGAGCAGCGGGGCCGGCGCGCTGCTCCCGCGCGCCGGCACGAGCTTGTACTGGAACCCGAGGTCAACCGATGGCATGGCCCGCCTCCTTGCCCGCCACAGGGAGCGGCGGGAGCGCGCGCTCGATGGCCTCCCGGTCGGGCTCGAGCCATCGGGGGAGCCGAAGGCCCGTCCCCAGCTCGGCCGCCGACTCATCAGTCGTGAAGCCGGGACCGTCGGTCGCGACCTCGAAGAGAACGCCGCCCGGCTCTCTGAAGTAGATGGACCGGAAGTACTGCCGGTCCTGCACCGGCGTTGCGAGCACACCCAGGTCGTTCAGGCCCCGGCGCACCGTCTCCTGCGCCGCCTCATCCGCGGCTCTGAAGGCGACGTGATGCACGGTGCCGACGCCGCCCGCGCCCCGCCAGAATCCGCCCACCTGGCGCAGGTCCACCACGTTGCCGACCGTCGAGGACCCGGCGAGCCGGGCCCGACCATCGGCTTCCTGCACGACCTTGAATCCGAGCGCATCGGTCAGCAGCGCCCGAGTCCCGGAACCCCCGTTCACCCAGAGGGTGACGCCGTGGAATCCCCGGATCGCGTGCTCCGCCGGAACCGGTCCGCCCTGCCAGGCCTCGACGGGGGCGTCGGCCCGGGCGACCAGCTCGAGCAGCATCCCGTCGGGGTCCGCGAAGCTCAGAACCTGCTCGTCGAACCGGCGCGTGGGCCCTTCGTGCGCCACTCCGGCTGACATCAGCCGCTCGATCCAGAACCCGAGCGACGCTTCCGGGACGAGGAACGCGGTGACGGCGGCCTGCCCGAGCCCATGGCGGCCGCGAGAGCCGCCGGGCCACGGGAAGAACGTCAGCACGGTGCCGGGGTGACCGAGCTCGTCGCCGAAGTAGAGATGATACGTCGCCGGGTCGTCGTAGTTCACCGTGCGCTTCACCAGGCGAAGGCCGAGCACGCGCCCGTAGAAGTCGAGCGTGCGCTCGATCTCGCCGGAGACGGCGGTGATGTGGTGGATGCCGGTTGTCATGTGGTTGATCTCCATCTACTGCCCGCGTTGGGGCTGAACAACTGCATCCCAAACCAGCAGCGCCCCTGAAAGTTCCCCGCGCCTCCCCGCCGGCACAGGCTGTTGTGCGCGGTCGCTTCAAATTACCTTGCCGGTTTGCGGCTCCTCTTGAAACGTCACTACCGGTGTCGGCTATTACACGGGAGGCGACTCCCGAGGAGGCTTCCTGGTCATGAAAACGCGTGAGTTGGTCGTTTCCGGCGCCCTCTTGTGTGCGATCGCCTCGGGGGCGGTCGCGCAATCCCCGGGTACGTTCGAGATCGGCGGGTTCGGCAGGCTCAATTTCTTCGCGGACACCATCAAGCTCGATCACCACCTCGGTGGCGGCGGTTGGCTGGCTTTCTTCCCTGTCAGGAATCTCGCGATCGAGGCGGAGGGAGCGTACGCCAAGACCCACCTCGTCTCCCTTGGGACCGAGGTCTCGAACATACCGCTTCGCGGTCGGCTCACCTACAACATCCCGCTCGGGGACAACGCGAGCAGCTTCCAGATCGGCGGCGGCTATGTCCGCGATCTGTACCGGTCGGGACAGCACTTCAACGAGAACGGCGTGACCGGCCTGGCGGGCTTCCGGTTCGGCCTGACGGAGCACGTCGGGCTCCGCGTGAGCGTGACGGCCGACTACATCCCGTCGCCCTCCGCGGCGCGGGCCAACAACTATCTGAACTGGGGCATTCAGGTCGGCCTGGGCCTGATGGTAGGCAACAAGTATGACAGCGACCATGACGGCGTGAAGGACAACGCCGACAGGTGCCCCGACACTCCGCGCGGCGAGCCGGTGGACGCGAACGGCTGCTCCGCCAGCCAGCGGGACACCGATGGCGACGGGGTCAAGGACAACGTCGACAAGTGCCCGAACACCCCACCTGGAGAGAAGGTGGACGCCAACGGGTGCTCCGCGAGCCAGCTCGACGCGGACGCCGACGGCGTCCCCGACGCGGTCGACAAGTGCCCGAACACCCCGAAGGGGGAGCCGGTCGACCGGAACGGCTGCTCCGACAGCCAAAAGGACGACGACAAGGACGGCGTCGCCAACAGCCGTGACAAGTGCCCGAATACGCCCGCGGGCGAGGCCGTAGACGCCGACGGCTGCTCCGACAGCCAGCGTGACGCCGACGCCGACGGTGTGCCCGACACCCGTGACCGCTGCCCGAACACGCCGAAGGGCGAGCCCGTCGACGCCAACGGCTGCTCCGACAGCCAGCGGGACGACGACAACGATGGCGTGCCGAACAGCCGTGATAAGTGCCCGAACACGCCGCAGGGACAGGTCGTGGATGAGAACGGCTGCCCCGTGCTGTTCGAGGGGACGAAGAAGTCAGTGATCCTGAAGGGCGTCAACTTCGAGACGGGCAAGGCCGTCCTGACGGACGAATCGAAGCTGATCCTCAAGGATGTCGCCACGTCGTTGGCGGGCCGCCCGGATGTGCGGGTAGAGGTGCAGGGCCACACGGACATCACCGGCAGCCACGCGCTGAACATGCGGCTGTCGCAGGCCCGTGCCGCGGCGGTCGAAAAGTTCCTGGAAGAGAACGGCGTGTCGCCGGCGCAGCTCACTTCGAAGGGCTACGGCCCCGACAAGCCGGTCGCGTCGAACAAGACCGTCGCGGGTCGCGCGCAGAACCGGCGCGTCGAGCTGGTCCGGCTCAACTAGCCGGCCGCTCCTCGCACGCGACGGCAGCACGAAAGGCGGTGGGCCTCACGGCCCGCCGCCTTTCGTCATTCATCAGATGGCCTCCGCCTCCGGCTCCGGCTCGCCGGCACGGCGGCCCTCGACGGGCCGGCGGGCGCGTGCCGTCGTGATCAGGACAACCGCACCCAGGATGACGGCGGCGGCGACGAGGCTCCGAGCCGTGAGCCGCTCGCCCGCGAACCCCCAGCCGAGGAGCACCGCAACCACGGGATTGATGTAGGCGCAGGTAGCGACCCGGGACGGCGTCGAGACCCGGAGGAGCCAGGTGAACGCCGTGAAGGTCACCAACGAGCCGAAGACGATGAGATAGGCGAGCGCGAGGAGGGAACGGAGGGACATCGCACCCGGCACTGCCCTGCCGCCCTCGCCGAGCACCAGCCCGACGGTGGCCAGCAGCGCACCCCCCGCGAGCATCTGGAGGCTCGAGGCGATGGCGGGCGACCGAGGGAGCCCGGGCTTCAGGGAATGGACGGAAGCGAACGACCAGCTGAGTGACGCGATCAGGCAGCCGGCCGCGCCGCGAATGTCCAGCAGTCCCGGGTTGATACTGCTGCCTGGCACCACCAGGAACGCGACTCCGCCGAGACCGGCAAGGAGGCCTACGGCGGTGCCCGGGTCGGGGGGCGCTCCGCCGGCCCGCCACTCGAACAGGACGGTCCAGAGCGGTGTGGTCGCCACCAACAGCGCGGCGAGCCCGGACGGCACACCGTGCGCTTCGGCCCACACGACGCCGCCGTTCCCCACCAGGAGGAACAGCGCACCGAGCACCACGGAAGCCCGCCACTCGTGAAGCGCGGGGCGTGGGGCGCCGCCCAGGCGGCCCACGGCGTACAGCAGGACCCCCGCCGTGAGAAAGCGCGTCGCCGCCATGAGGAACGGCGGCAGCGCCTCGATCGCCACGCGGATAGCGAGGTATGTCGACCCCCACACGAGGTAGACGGCGAGGAACGCTACCGCGATCTGCCAGCCTCTGGCGTTTTCGGCCCGCGTCGGCATAGTTCTCTGCATCTCTGTGTCGCCGGATCTCGACCCCGCCGCGCTTACCAGGCTCGAGCGCCTGGGCGGACCCCCGTTCGTGGCCCGTATCCTCGACTTGTTTCTTCGGGAAGCGCCACCCAAAGTCACCGCGCTGCGCGCCGCGCTCGACGCGCGCGACGCCGACGCGGTGGCCTATTGGGCCCACGCGCTCGTATCCAGCTCGGGCAACCTCGGCGCTACCCGGATGCAGGAGCTGGTGCGCCGGATCGAGCAGGATGCCCTGGCAGGCCGCTGGGAGCCGCTGCCCGAGCTGGTGGTGGAGCTGGAGACCGCCTTCACGATCGCCCGGGCCGGCCTGGCTGCCGAGCTCGACCGCCGTCAGGTGTGACAGGGGCCGGCCCCGGCGCCGGCCTCAGGCCACGGTCGTCTGTCCCTCCAGGTATTCCTGCTTGTACATCCGGATCAGCTCGAAGAAGTACGAGATCGCCAGCGGGCCGATCAGCAGGCCGAGGAGCCCGAAGTAGCGTATCCCCGCCATCGCACCGATCACGGTGACGAACGGGTGGATGCTGGCGTACCGGCGGAACACCCACGGCCGGATCAGGTTGTCCACCTGGCCCACCACGACCAGTCCCCAGACGGCCAGCGCAATCGCCCAGCCGTAGCGGTGCTCGAGCGCGAGCGCCGCGACCCCCGGAACCCAGACGAGCCCGCTGCCGACGATCGGCAGAATGGACGCGATCATCGTGACGACGCCCCAGAAGGCCGCGTTGGGCAGACCGGTGACCCAGAAGGCGAGGGCCACGAGCGCGCCCTGGGCGAACGCGTTGAGCCCGGTCCCGATCAGCGTGGAGGTCGTCACGTCCTTGAAGCGCTTTCGCAGTGCCTCGGCGTTGGCGGCGGAGAACGGGATAAACGGTGCCAGCGTGCGCCATACGTCGTCGACGGAGACGAGCAGGAAGTAAAACCCGAAAAAGGCGACGGTCAGCTGGATCAGGAGGCGAGTAGCCGTACCGACGAGGTCGAGCAGGCCCGAGCCGACGAACGACGCGACCCGGGTGCCGAGCTCCTCGAGCTGGGCGCCGATGTCGTAGCCGGCGATGTGGAGATCCCGGAGTCGACTGAGGAGCGGACTCTGGATGGCCCCACGCGTCAGGTCCTGCGCCTCCCCCGCGAGGAGCCCGATGACCGCGGCGCCGGGGACGACGATGACCAGCAAAGCCAGAAGCAGCGTTATGCCCGCGGCGAAGCGCGGCGGGATCCAGCGGGAAAGCCAGCGGTGGAGCGGGGCGAAAACGATGTACAGGACCGGGGCGCCGACGAGGCCGGTCGTGAACGGCCACAGGGCGACGACCAGCGCGATCCCGAGCGTGAGGATGAGCGCGGCCGCGCGTTGTTGCCTGCTGTCCAGGAAGGCCATCGCCAATTCTAGAGAAGGCCTGCATCCGCCGCCAGCCGCTGCGGGCTAAATTACGCCGTGACCCTCCCCCGGGTCCGGACGGTGCTCCCCATGAACGATGCCTTTAGTCGGCTGGCCAACCTTGTCGCGAGCACACTCGGCGTGCCCGCCGCCTTCGCCACCAGAGTGGAAGCAGACCGCGTGCGCGTGCTCGGCGCCGTGGGCCTGGGCGATCCCTGGCGGTCGCGGGGCGAGCTGCCGCTCACCCACACGCTCTGTCCCGAGGTCGCCCGGCTGGGTCGGGCGGTCGTGGTCGAGGACGCCCGGAGCGCGCGGGAAGCGTCCGGCCATCCGGGCATGCAGGAGCTGGGGATCGTCGCGTATGCAGGCATCCCGTTCGGGAACGGGAAGACGGCCGGCGTGCTCGTCGCGGTCGATGGACGACCCCGCCGCTGGTCCGACGCGGAGCTCAGGCTCCTGGCCGATCTGGCCGGCTTCGCGACCGCGACCATGGAGCGCGCCCGGGCGCCGGCCGCGAAGGCCGGTGCCGACGCGATAGGCGCCCTCGAGCGCCAGCTACGCCAGGCTGAGGACGCGCGCCACGCGCTCTTCGTCTCCAACCCGCTGGCGATGTGGATCTACGACGTCGAGACGCTGCGGATCATGGCCGTGAACGACGCCGCGGTCGCGACTTACGGCTACTCCCGCGAGGAGTTCACCGGGCTCACGCTCGCCGCCATCCGGCCCGCGGGAGACGGCGAGCGCCTGCACCGGGTAGTGGCCGCCTTGCGCGACGACCTGGGCCGCTCAGGGCCCTGGCAGCATCGGCGCAAGGACGGCTCGCTCGTCGACGTGGAGATCACGTCCCACCCGATCACGTTCGAGGGACGCGCGGCCAAGCTGGTCCTCGCCCAGGACGTTACCGATCGCCTCAGGGCCGAGCGCGAGCTGCTCGCGAGCGAGCAGCGCTACCGGCTCGCCGCCCGCGCAACGAGCGACATGATCTACGACTGGGATATCCCGGCCGACCGGATCGAGTGGAGCGAGGCGGTGCACACGGTCTTCGGGTATGGGACCGATGAGATCGGGCATTCGCTAGCCTGGTGGTCGGACCTGGTGCACCCGGACGACCGGGAGCAGGTGCTGGGAAGCCTGGAGCGGGTCCTCGCGAGCACCGCCGAAACGCTTGCCGCACGCTACCGGTTCCGGCAGGCCAGCGGCGTCTACGCCATCGTGCTGGACCGGGGCATGTTCCTCCGCGACGAGGGCGGACGGGCGTTGCGAATGGTCGGCGCGATGACCGACGTGAGCGACCACGAGCGCTCGGTCGAGGAGTTGCGGCGCACGTACGAGACCCTCCAGGCGCTGGTCCAGTCGTCCCCCCAGCCGATCATCGCCGGTGACCTCGATGGCATCGTCACGCTATGGAATCCCGCCGCCGAGCGGGTGTGGGGTTGGAGCAGAGGCGAGGCGATCGGCCGGCCAAACCCGACCATCCCCGCCACCCATGCCGAGGAGGCGGTGCAGCTCCGCGAGCGGGTTGCGCGCGGCGAGCAGATCGACGGCTACGAGACCCAGCGGCTCCGGAAGGACGGCGCCGTGGTCCCGGTCTCGCTGTCGATGGCGCCGCTCTACGACGCGCGCGGCCGCGTATCGGGTGCGATGAGCATCGTCGAGAACGTGGCGGAGCAGCGCTCGCTCCGGGACCAGCTGCAGCAGGCGCAGAAGATGGAAGCCGTCGGACAGCTCGCCGGCGGAATCGCCCACGACTTCAACAACCTGCTCACGGCGATCATCAGCGGTGCCGAGCTGGCGCTGAGCGGTCTGGATGCGCGCGATCCGCTCCGGGAAGACCTCGACCAGATCCTCAAGGCCGGCCACCGCGCCGCCGGGCTCACCCGGCAGCTCCTGGCGTTCAGCCGTCGGCAGGTCCTCAAGCCGGCTGTCCTCGACCTGAACGATGTGGTGGCGGACATGGAGCGCATGCTCCGACGCCTCATCGGCGAGAACATCCACTTGGAGACCAGGCTCGCCGGCGATCTTTGGCTGATGCGCGCCGACCAGTCCCAGATCGAGCAGGTGATCCTCAACCTCGCGGTGAACAGCCGGGACGCGATGGGTGACGGGGGCATGTTGACGCTCGAGACCGCCAACGTGGATCTCGACGCCGCCTTCGCCAGCCGGCACGTCTCCGTGCGGCCGGGGCCGCACGTGATGCTTTCGGTCGCGGACACCGGCGAAGGGATGGACGCGGAGACTCAGGCGCGGGTGTTCGAGCCCTTTTTCACGACGAAGGAGCCCGGCAAGGGCACCGGGCTGGGCCTCTCGACCGTCTACGGCATCGTGAAACAGAGCGGCGGCAGCATCTGGGTGGAGAGCGCGGTGGGTCGCGGCACGCGGGTCACCGTGTACCTGCCCCGGGCGCAGGGCGAGGACCGGCCCGTCGCCGCGGAACCCCCTGGCCCGCCCGCGAGTGGAGGGAGAGAGACGGTGCTCCTGGTCGAGGACGACGAGCAGGTGCGCCGCGTGACGTCCGAGATCCTGAGCCGGAACGGCTATGCCGTCCTGCAGGCCGCGAACGGCGGGGAGGCCCTCCTCATCTGCGAGCAGCACCTCGGCACCATCCACCTGATGTTGACGGACGTCGTGATGCCGAAGATGAGCGGCCGGCAGCTCGCCCGCCGACTCGAGGGGGTCCGCCCGGGTCTCAAGGTGCTCTACCTCTCCGGCTACACCGGCGGGGAGCTCGCCGCGCAGGGAGTGCTCGAGCCAGGGACGGAATTCATGGCCAAGCCGTTTACGCCAGAGGCGCTTGCCCGCCGCGTGCGCGAGGTGCTGGACCGTTGACCACCCCGCCGCCGGACGAGCCCAAGGCGTGGACCGAGCAGCTGGTCGAGTCCAACATCATCGGCATCATGGTGGCCCACGAAGCCGCCATCGTCGAGGCCAACGAGGCGTTCCTCCGGATGGTCGGCTACACCCGGGAAGATCTCGCGGCGGGCCAGTTGCGTTGGGCCGAGATGACGCCCCCGGAATACGCCGAGGCGGACACGCGGGCGATGCACGACATGGCGCGCCACGGGGGGTACGCGCCGTTCGAGAAGGAGTTCGTGCGAAAGGATGGCTCCCGGGTCGCGGTGCTGGTCGGCGCGGCCGCGCTGAACCGCTCGCCGCTCCGCAGCGTCGGCTTCGTGCTCGACCTGACGGAGCGTAAGGCGCTCGAAGCCCGTGGACGCCGCGCCCAGCGGATGGAGTCCATCGTACAGCTGGCCGGGGGGATCGCCCACGACTTCAACAACCTCCTGACTGCGATTCTGGGCTCGGCCGAGCTCCTCCTCGAGAATCCGGAGCTCGACGCCGAAGGGCGGCAGGACGTCGAGCAGATCCGGAAGGCGGCCACGCGCGCCGGACAGCTGGCCCGGCAGCTCCTCTCGTTCGGCAGGCGCCAGGCATCTCAGCCGCGCGTGCTCGACCTCAACGCCATGCTGGACGACATGCGGACGATCCTGCGGCACTTGCTGGAGGAGCGGATCGAAGTGGTGGCCGAGCTCGATCCGGACGCAGGGACGGTGCTCGCGGACCCGGCGCAACTTGGGCAGACGATTGTGGACGCTGCACTCCACGCGCGGGACCGCATGCCGGAAGGTGGACGGCTCACCCTGGCCACCCGCGCGGTACGCGTGACCGGCGCCGCCTCGGACCCGCCCGGGCTCGGACCGGGCCGCTACGCGGCGATCACCGTCCGGGATTCGGGCCCTTCCCTCGGCGCGGCCGCCGATCCCCTGTTCGAGCCTCGCCAAAGCGGCGCGCATGCGGAGGTCCGCGTTGAGCGGGACGGGGGCACGTCGTTCACGCTGTATCTCGCCGCGGTCGACCCGGGGGCGAAAGAGCAACCGCCGGCGGCGGCGGAGTCCCGCTCGCGTGGGGAGACCATCCTGGTCGTCGAGGATGAGGAGCAGGTCCGGACGCTCGCGGTCCGTGTGCTCGCGCGCGCAGGGTTCGCCGTCGTCGCCGCCCGCGACGCCGAGAGCGCGGCGCAGCTCGCCAACCGGCATCCTGGCACGATCCACATGCTCGTAGTAGACATGTTGCTGCCGGGCTTGAGCGGCCGAGAGCTCGCCGCCCAGCTCGCGATCCACCGTCCCGCGATCAAGGTGCTCTACATCTCCGGTACCATTGACGACGCGATCGGCCGACACCAGGTCCTGGCGCCGGGCACCGAGTTTCTCCAGAAGCCATTCGCGCTGGACCAGCTGGTGCGGATGGTGAGGAAGGTGCTGGATACGCCAGTAGGGCAGTGAACAGTGAAACCGTGCCGGAGCGTCGCCCGTAAGCCTGTCAGACTCCCCCGCCCTTTCCGATACCCAGGAGGCGTAGTGCACCCAGGGCTCATCAGCCGGCTCGCGCTGGCCGGCGTCCTCGCGGCCGGTATCGCGGTGGCCGCCGAAGCACAGCGATCCGCCGGCGCCACGACGGGCCGCGAGGCGCCGATCGACATCCCCTTCCAGAAGTTCGTCCTCAAGAACGGCCTCACGCTCATCGTCCACGAAGACCACAAGGCGCCGATCGTGGCGGTGAACATCTGGTACCACGTGGGGTCGAAGAACGAGCGGCCCGGCCGGACAGGGTTCGCCCACCTGTTCGAGCACCTGATGTTCAACGGCAGCGAGAACCACAAGGGCGAGTACTTCATTCCGTTCGAGCAGGCCGGGGTGACCGACCAGAACGGCACCACCAGCAACGATCGCACCAACTACTTCGAGAACATCCCGACCAACGCGCTCGACATGGCCCTATGGATGGAGTCCGACCGGATGGGCCACCTCCTCGGCGCGATCGACCAGGCCAAGCTCGACCAGCAGCGGGGTGTGGTCCAGAACGAGAAGCGCGAACGTGAGAACCAACCGTACGGCAAAGTGGACGACTTCCTCACGCCGAGGGTCTATCCCCCGAATCATCCGTATTCCTGGACGGTCATCGGGTCGATGGAGGATTTGAACGCCGCGAAGCTCGAGGACGTAAAGGAATGGTTCCAGACCTACTACGGCCCCGCGAACGCGGTGCTGGTGATCGCGGGCGACGTCACGCCCGAGGCGGCGCGGGAGAAGGTCGAGCACTATTTCGGCGACATCCCGTCCGGCCCGCCCGTGGCGCGCCAGGGCGACTGGATCGCCAAGCGCAGCGGCGGCCAGCGGGGCGTGATGCAGGATCGCGTGCCGCAGGCGCGGCTCTATAAGGTATGGAACATCCCCGGCGTCAATGCGGCGGACAACGACTACCTGCTGCTCGCGAGCGACGTGCTCTCCGCGGGGAAGACGTCGCGGCTGTACAAGCGGCTCGTCTACGACGAGCAGATCGCCACCAGCGTGTCCGCCGACATCGACCGCCGGGAGATCGCCGGGCAATTCACGATCCAGGCGACAGCCCGCCCGGGTGACGATCTCACCAAGGTGGAGCGCGCCGTGGACGAGGAGCTGGCACGCTTTCTTCGAACCGGGCCGACGCCGGCCGAGCTGGCGCGGGCAAAGACGCAGTTCCGCGCGGCGTTCGTCCGGGGCATCGAGCGCATCGGCGGCTTCGGTGGCAAGTCCGACATTCTGGCACAGGGCGAGGTGTACAACGGCCGTCCCGATGCTTACAAAACGAGGCTCGCGCGCATTGCGGCCGCCACGCCCGCAGTCCTCCAGGCCGCCGCGAAGCGGTGGCTGTCCGACGGGGACTACACCCTGGAGGTCCATCCGTTCCCGAGCTACGAGACGGCCCCGACCGGCGCCGATCGCTCCAAGCTGCCCGAGACCGGCACGCCCCCGGTGGCGACGTTCCCCGCGCTCGAGCGGGCCACGCTCTCGAACGGGCTCAAGCTGGTGCTGGCCCAGCGGCCGTCGATTCCGCAGGTGCGCCTCGACCTCGTCTTCGACGCGGGGTTCGCCGCGGACCAGTCGGGACTGCCGGGCACAGCGAACATGACCATGGCGATGCTCGACGAAGGGACGACGACCAGGTCGTCACTCCAGATCAGCGACGAGCTGCAGCGGCTCGGCGCGAACCTCGGGACCTTCTCCCGGCTCGACTACTCCAGCGCGTCACTGGAGGCGCTCACGGAAAACCTCGACCCTTCGCTCGACCTCTTCACCGACGTCGTCCTGCACCCGTCCTTCCCGGCTGCGGACTTCGAGCGGCTCAAGAAGCAGCAGCTCGCCGCCATCAGGCGGGAAAAGGCCGAGCCGGTTTCGATGGCCTTCCGTACTCTTCCGGGGCTTCTGTACGGAGATGGTCACGCCTATGCCACGCCCTGGACCGGAACCGGGACGGAAGAATCGGCCGCCAAGATCACCCGAAGCGACGTGCAGAAGTTCCACGAGGCCTGGTTCAAGCCCAATCATGCGACGCTGATCATCACAGGCGCCACGACGATGGCCGAGATGCGGCCGAAGCTGGAGCGCCTGTTGGCGGGGTGGAAGCCGGGTGACATCCCGGTCAAGAACGTCAAGCAGGTAGCACTGCCCCCGAAGCCGACCGTGTTTCTGATCGACCAGCCGGACGCGCTCCAGAGCGTCGTGCTCGCCGGCAATCTGGCTCCTCCCAAGAACAACCCGGACGAGGTCGCCATCGACGTGATGAACACCATCCTCGGCGGCGAGTTCGGCTCGCGGATCAACATGAACCTGCGGGAAGACAAGCACTGGTCGTACGGCGCGTTCAGCTTCATTCGGGACGCGAGGGGTCAGCGGCCGTTCGTGGCGTACGCGCCGGTCCAGACCGACAAGACCAAGGAAGCGATCGTCGAGATGGCCAGGGAGCTGCGCGGCATCGTCAAGGACCGGCCGATCACCGAGGAGGAGGTGGCGAAGGCCAAGGCCTCGCTCACCCTTTCGCTTCCGGGCGAGTGGGAGACGATGGCGGCGGTGGCCGGGACGGTCCGGAGCATCACGACTTTCGGGCTCGACGACCGGTACTACGACACCTACCCGGCGAAGGTGCGGGCGCTCACGCTCGAGCAGATTCCCGCCGCGGCCGCGGAGGTCGTGCACCCCGACCAGCTGGTCTGGGTGATCGTCGGGGACCGCGCGAAGATCGAGGCCGGGGTGCGGGAGCTGAACCTGGGCGAGGTGAAGGTGATCCAATCGCAGTGAGAACAGTGAGAAGTGACAAGTGAGAAGGGGGGCCCGGCCATCAGCCGGAGCCCCCTCTCACTTCTTACTTCTCACTTCTTACTACTTTTTGGTGCTGTCCTTCGGGGCAGCGGCCGGTGCGGTGGCGCCCTTCTTGTGATGCTTATGCTTGGTCGTCGTGGTCGCCTTGGTGCTGTCCTTGCCGGCGGGCTGCTGGGCGACAGCGGGAACCGCGACCAGCGTGGCGCAGAGCGCGAGAGTAGCGAGCGAGAGCTTCCGGGACATGCGTTCCTCCAAGATGGTTATGGAGAGGTTGGGACGATGAAGGTCATGTCGCCGGCTTCTCCCCGGCCGGCGTGCGCCAAGCTGCAAGGGCAGGACTCGCGCCAGTCAGACACGCTCGTGCATGTGCTTTGCAGAAAAGTACTTGGCCAGAGTCGCACCACGGCCGCGCGCGCCGCGCGGGTCAACCCGGCGCGGCCCGCAGGGACAATCCGGTCTGCGTCGTGACAAAATGTCCCGGTCTGGTTAACATCCAGCGCCTTCCCAACGAATCCACCACCACCTCACCCAGGCACCACATGCGCCGTCACGCCACGACCATCCTGCTCTGTTGCCTGGGCCTCGGCACCGTCGCGGCGCCCGAGGCCATGGCGCAGCGAGGCGGGACCGGCCCGTCGTTCACCGCCGGAGTCCGGGCTGGGCGCGATTTCGAGGATCACGCCTGGAGCCTTGGCGGCCAGGTGGGGATCAGACTCCAGGATCGGTTCGAGATCCGGCCGAGCGGGGACTGGTTCCTGGGTGACCAGACGCCCTTCCGCTGGCAGCTGAACGGCGACGCAACGGTCACCTTCGGGCCGGGCCGGAGCATCTACGTCGGCGGCGGCGTGGCGTTCGTGAAGGTGATCCCGCTCGACAAGGTGAAGACGGGGTACAACGGATTCTTCGGGCTCAACTTCGCGCCCGCGTCGGCGCGGACCAGGCCCTTCGCCGAGTTCCGCTGGACCTGGGTGAACGACACAAGCCCGTTCCGGGCGGTGCTGGGAATCAACTACAGGTTGGGGGGATGAACGCCGGTCACTGACTACTCACCTTCGCCGTCCCCTCCAGCTCGTCCGCGATCCGGCCGGCATCGTACACCTTCCGGAGGGCTTCGGTGATGCCCTTGGAATGCACCGCGACCGACCGTGCCACCTCGTCCGCATAGATGAAGCGGTTAGGCAGCTGCTCGATGTTGCCGTCGAAGATGAGGCCGACCACCTCGCCCGCCCGGTTGATGACAGGGCTCCCGGAGTTGCCCCCGATGATGTCGTTGGTGGAGGCGAAGTCGAACGGCGTCGAGAGATCGAGCCGCTCTCGGGCCGCCTGCCACCGTTCCGGGAGGCGGAACGGCGGCTGATTGTCGAATTCCGCCGAGCGGGCGTAGAGCCCGTAGAAGCTGGTCTTGTACGGCGCCCTCGTGCCATTCATCGGATAGCCTTTGACCACACCGTCGCTGATCCGGAGCGTGAAGGTCGCATCCGGCGGCAGAGATGTGCCATACGCCGCGAAGAGCGCCTGGCCGATCCGCTCGGCGTTGGCGGACGCCGTGGACTCCAGCTTGGTGTTCCGGATCGCCACCGCGCGGGACAGCGGCGCGATCTTGCGCGCGACCACGATCAGCGGATCGGTCGAGGCGCGCACCGCCGCGGCCCCTCCGTCGAGCAGCGCCTTCCGGGCGGCTGCGTCCGCCAGGCTGGTGCCTTCGATCAGCGCCTCGGCCGCAACCTCGGGGCTCCGGCCCTGGAGGATGCCCGCGAGGAAGGGATCGGCGGCCGGCAGCTCCTTCCTGGCGGCGGTAAGCTGCGCCGCGAGGGTCAGCTTCTCGAGCTCCTTGTCCACCGGGGCATCACTCAGCACCACGCGCCGGGCGTTCTCCAGCCCCTCCCCCCGATATGCCGGTAACCGGGAGGAATCCGGCAGACCGGCTTCACCGGGAATCCGCACGAGAATGCCGGCCCACGAAAGGAGCTGCGATCCACCGAACCCGTAATAGCGCGATTTCGTCGCGAACGACCGTTGCTCCGCCAACGCCGCGCCGATCTTGTCCCACGCGTTGGCGTAGCGGACCCGGAGCTTCGGATCGGCGTTGATCCGGGCGCGGAACGATCGCTCGAACGCCCGCTTCTTCGCCATGGTGGCGCTGTCGAGCAGCCCGGCCTGGTAGCCGTTGATGGCCTTGTAGGAGTTCTCCGCGTAGAAGAGCTGATTCTCCCACTGGCGACGCGCGTCTTCGCTTTTCGAAACGATCTCGTGGTAGATCGTGATGTTCCGCTTGAGCTGGGCGAGCTGGCCCGGGTAGGTCACGTCCCGCAAGTACTCCATCTGGGCCATGGTGAGCAGGCGTCCGGTGGATCCGGGGTTCCCGATCACGAAGACGAGATCGCCCTCTGTCGCACCGCCGGCGCTCCACTTGAGGAAGTGCTCCGTCTTCATCGGCGCGTCGTTCTCGTACACCCGGAGCAGCGTCAGGTCGAGATCGTACCGGGGGAAGGTGAAGTTGTCCGGGTCACCGCCATAGAAGCTGATCTCCTCTTCCGGCGCCATCACCAGCCGCACGTCGGAGAACCGTTTGTACTGATAGAGCGAATAACGCCCGCCCTGATAGAAGGTCACGACCTGGCAGACGTTCCCTGACTGCTGCTGGCATTCTTCCTCGATGGCCTTGATCGCGGCTTCGCGCTGGGCCACCTGCTGGCCTGCCGTCGGGGCGGTGATCTTCGAGCGGATCTTCGGCGTCACGTCCGCGATCGCCACCAGCTGGTCCACGTACAGGCCCGGGCACTTCTTCTCATCGGATACGGTGCGCGCGACGAAACCCGTCCGCTGGTAATTCGTGTCCGGTGGCGAAACGGCGGTGATGCACGCGCGGCCGCAGTGATGGTTCGTCATCACCAGGCCTTCGGACGACACGAACGAGGACGAGCAGATCGGGAGCCGTACCGAGGCGAGTCGCACATGATCGAGCCAGGCCTGGTCCGGCGAGAACCCGTACCGCGCCTTCCAGTAGTCGAGCGGGGGCGCATCGAACGTCCACATCGTCCCGAACTCCTTGACGAATCCGGGCGTGCCCGCGTCCGCGGTCGCCCCGGGCGCGGCTGTCTGCGCGGGCGAGGGTACGGCGGCAATGGACAGTGTCAGGACGGCGGCGAGAGTTTCGAGGCGAAACGAGGCGCGAAGCATCGGCACCGTCCGGCGCTGAAGGATAGGGTCCATGGAAACGGGCTACAACCTAACCCGGCGGGCGCCGGGCCGGGAGGGACGTGTTGTAGATTCGGGAAGACTCTTTCGAGGACGAGCGACATGGCGACGACGAGCAAGGCGAGCGCGGTATGGGAAGGCGGGTTGCGGACCGGGAAGGGACGGTTCGAGGCGGGGTCGGGCGCCTTTCGGGGAGACTACTCGTTCCCCACCCGCTTTGAGGGAGCCAAGGGGACCAATCCGGAAGAGCTGATCGCGGCGGCCCACGCGGCGTGCCTCAGCATGGCGCTCGCCTTCGGGCTCGAGCTAGCCAAGACGCCGGCGACGCGGATCAGCACCACCGCCGCTTGTACCATAGACAAAGTGGGCGACGGCTTCCGCATCATCTCTATGCGGCTCGAGGTGCGCGGCAAGGTGCCGGGTATCGACCAGGCGGGTTTCCAGAAGGCGGCCGAGGCGGCGAAGGAAGGCTGTCCCGTCTCGCAGGCGCTGAAAGGGAATGTGAAAATGGAGCTGGAGGCGAGGCTGGAAGCGTAAGAGTGACCAGTGAACAGTAAACGGTGAACAGGGGAGCTCAGCGGCATCGGAGGCGCCTGTTCACTGTTTACTGCTGTCTTAGCGCCTCCGCCATCTTCAGGTATCCCCCCACCATCCGTTCCAGCCGCTCTCTCAGCTGCGGGTCCTTGAGCCCGCCGACGTCGTCGAATGCATGCGGTGCATTGGAGAGCGGAAACATGTCCGGGTACACCACGACGCCGCACCCCTCGAGCGGGATCCGGAGCTGCCACAGCCCGCGGATGCCACCGATGAGCCCCCCGGACGCAGCCATCAGGAACGCGGTCCGGCCCCGGAATGGCATCGGCTTCATGCGCGAGACCCAGTCGATGGCGTTCTTGAGCGTGCCGGGCAACGAGAAGTTGTACTCCGGCGAGGCGATCAGCATGCCGTCCGCCGACTGCACACGCCGCGCGAATTCCTGGGCCCCGGCGGGAAAGCCGGAGGCCTGCTGCACGTCGTGGTTGAAGAGCGGCATGTCGAATTCGACGAACTCGGCGACGTCCACCTCGGCGCCGTGCGCCCGCGCGACCTCGACGGCGGGCGCGAGCAGGCGGCGGTTCACGGAGCCGCGCCGGAGCGACGCCGCGAACGCCAGCAGGCGGACGCTCACCGGGAGGTGATCGTGTACCGGAACAACACCCCCTCGACGAACTCGGCCACCACCCTGCCCGACGCGGTATCGTAGGTCCGCACGTTTACCGCAAGCGTGCCCTCCTTCCGATCGGTCCGGCGCGCCGGCGCGCCGAGCAGCTGATCCACGTCGTCGGTCCCCATCCCCTTCCGGAGCGCGAGCGGCCCCGCCGGCGGGTCGGGCGGCGTCGGATCCGGCGCCGGCGCCGCGGCAGTCTGGGTCGTCGGGGCCGGCCCGAAGTCCAGATAGTCCTTGAGCGCGGATGTGACGGCGTCCGGCGTGAGTGCCTGGGGAGGAACGCCCTCCTGGTAGCGCAGGTTGAAGCGGGAGCCCGCCTGCAGCCGGCGCTCCTGGAGATACTCCCGGTTCCGCTCGGTCGCGCCTGCGGCCATGGCGGCGTTGCGCCGGTCCTCCCGCTCGCGCTCGGAGCGGAGTCCGTCCAGCTCCCCCTGAAGCCGGCGCTTCGCGGTGGGGTCGGTCTCGGCCTTCACCGCCTTCTCGAGGTCCTTTTCCCGCTGGGTCTTGGGCATCGACCCGACCGACACGGTCGGATCGGTCTGGTCGCCCATGGTGCCGTAGCCCCCGCCGTCGAGCTGGAACTCGATCAGCTTGGCCTTCACCTTGATCTTGGTCACGAGCGCGGACTGCCCGGCCTGGATGGCCACGCCGTTCTTTTTCATTCGCTTGGCGAGGTCGGGGTAGTCGATGGCCTGCGACGCACCGGGATAGACATCGATCCCGGCTTCCGTGGC
>JBGPPG010000027.1:0-30048 GCA_041488455.1 Gemmatimonadota bacterium | reverse complement strand
TCCTCCGGCAACCGGCGCCGTTCGCGCCGATGGTGATCGCCCGTGAATCCTCTCGCCCAACTCTGTGAAGCCGCTCTCTTCTCCGCCGCGCGGCCGCTGACGGTGGAGGAGCTCGCCACGCTCGACCCCGACGCGGCGCTGGCCGAGGTCCGGGCGGCGCTGGAGGAGCTCCGGGAGCACTACGATTTTGACCAGCACGGCGTGGAGCTGGTGGAGCTCGCCGGGGGGTACCAGATTCTCACCCGCCCGATGCACGCCGCGGCCATCGAGCGTGCCCAGTTTTCCGTGCGGGGCAGCCGGCTGACGCCGGCCGCCCTGGAGACGCTCGCCGTCATCGCCTACCGCCAGCCGGTGGGGCGGGCGGAGATCGAGGAGATCCGCGGCGTGTCGGCAGGCGGCGTGCTCCGATCGCTTCAGGAGCGGGGGCTGATCGAGGTGGTAGGGCGGAGCGAGGCGCTCGGCCGGCCGCTCCTGTACGGGACGGCGCCGCTCTTTATGGAGCTGCTGGGGCTGCGCGACCTCACCGACCTTCCCAAGGCCGAAGAGCTGACGGTTGCACTGCAGCCGCACCGCCCGGAGGCCGAGGGCCCAGACGACGCCGAGGCCTACGTGCCCGCCGAGTCGTGAGCGAGATGCGGCTCCAGCGCGCTCTGGCGCAGGCCGGAGTGGCGTCGCGGCGGGCCGCCGAGCGGCTGATCGAGGAGGGGCGAGTCCGGGTCGACGGTCAGGTCGCCGGGCTCGGGAGCAAGGTGGATCCCGAGCGGCAGAAGATCACGGTGAACGGCCGTCGGGTGAAGGCGCAGGAGCGCCGCTGGCTGGCGTTCCACAAGCCGCTAGGCGTGGTGACCACCGCCGACGACGAAGCCGGCCGGCGCACGGTCTTCGACTTCATCCGCGATCCCGCCGGTCTCACCTACGTCGGCCGGCTGGACGTCATGACGACCGGCCTTCTGCTTCTCACCAACGACGGCGAGGCGGTGCATCGCCTCACCCACCCGCGCTACCGGATTCCCCGGCACTACACGGCGCTGGTTCACGGGCGCTCGACCGCGGAGATCGCGGCGGCGGTCAAGCAGCGCGTGCTGGTCGACGACCGGCCGGTCGTCACCTCCGAGGTGCGGGTCCGGCCGGGACATGAGGGCCGCAGCATCCTGGACGTGACGCTCACCGAGGGACGGAACCGCATCGTCCGCCGGTGGTGCGAGGCCATGGGGCTCAAAGTGGAGCGGCTCGCGCGTACATCCTATGGACCCGTGCGTCTGGGCGACCTGGCGCCGGGCGAATGGCGGGTGTTGAGTGAGAAGGAAGTGGCGGGGTTGGAAAGAGCTGTTAGCCGTTAGCCGTTAGCCATTAGCTAATGGCTGCTAACGGCCAATGGCTAACGGCCAATGGCTCCCATCAAGGAGATCCCGAGTTGACTGCCAACCCACGCCTATCGACGCCGGCCATTGATCCCGCGCCCGTGCAGCGGGTGGTCAAGGAAGTAGCCCGCCGCCTCGTGGGGCAGGACGCGATGGTGGAGCGGCTTCTCGTCGGACTTCTGACGGGCGGCCACATTCTGCTCGAGGGCGTTCCCGGCCTCGCCAAGACCCTGGCGGTAAGGACGCTGGCCCAGATCATCCACGCGTCGTTCTCGCGCATCCAGTTCACCCCCGACCTGCTGCCGGCCGATCTGATCGGCACGATGGTCTTCAACCAGAAGACCCAGGACTTCAACGTCAGGAAGGGACCGCTCTTCGCCAACATCATCCTGGCCGACGAAGTGAACCGGGCGCCCGCCAAGGTGCAGTCCGCGCTGCTGGAGGCGATGCAGGAGAAACAGGTCACGATCGGCGGCACCACCTTCGCGCTCGAGGAGCCGTTTCTGGTGCTCGCCACCCAGAACCCGATCGAGAGCGAGGGGACCTACCCTCTGCCCGAGGCGCAGCTCGACCGGTTCATGCTCAAGGTGCACGTGGGCTATCCGAATCGGGACGAGGAGAAGGAGATTTTGATGCGGATGAGCAGCGGCCGGGACATCCCGGTGGAACGGGTGCTCGAGCCGGCCACCATCCTCGCCGCGCGCTCGGCGATCGCCGATCTCTACATGGATCAGAAGGTGGTGGACTACATCGTGGACCTCGTGCGCGCCACCCGCGATCCCGGCACCGTCGGGCTGCACGACCTGAAGCCCTTGATCGCCTTCGGCGGCTCCCCCCGCGCCTCCATCGCCCTGGCGCAGGCGGCGCGCGCCCACGCCTTCCTCCGGGGCCGGGCCTACGTCGTGCCCGAGGACGTCCGGGCCCTCGCCACGGATGTCCTGCGCCATCGAATCGTGCTGACGTTCGAGGCCGAGGCCGAGGACCTCACGACGGACGACGTCGTGGCCAAGGTGATCGGCGCGGTGGGGATGCCGTGAACCGCGGTTCACCTCTGACCTATGCCCATCTCTCCCGACATCCTGAAACAGGTGAGGTCCATCGAGCTCCGGACGCGGGGGCTCGTGGGCTCGATCTTCGCCGGCGAGTATCGCTCGGTGTTCCGGGGGCAGGGGATGGAGTTCGCGGAGGTGCGCCAGTACGAGATCGGTGACGACTTCCGGTCCATCGACTGGAACGTCTCCGCCCGGCTCGGCACGCCCTTCGTGAAGACCTTCACCGAGGAGCGGGAGCTCACGCTCTTTCTCGTCGTCGACCAGTCGGGCTCCACCCGGTTCGGGGATCCGGTCACGAAGGGAGGCCTGGCCGTCGAGATCGCGGCGGTGCTCGCGCTCGCGGCGGCGTTCCAGAACGACCGGGTCGGCGCGCTGTTCTTCACCGATCAGGTCGAGCACGTCGTGCCGCCGCGGAAGGGACGGCGGCACGCCCTCCGGGTGATCCGAGACCTCGTCGCCTTCGAGCCCCGCGGGCGTGCCACCAATCTCGCCGCGAGCCTCACCTATACCGGCCGGCTGCTGCGCCACCGCAGCATCGTCGTCATCCTCTCCGACTTTCTCGCGGAAGACTGGGAGCGGCCCTTGCGTCGGCTCGTCGCCCGGCACGAGGTCGTGGCGATCACGGTGGACGACCGCAGAGAGCAGACCATGCCCGAAGCGGGGCTCATCGAGCTGGCGGACGCGGAGACCGGGCGGCGGGTCCTGGTGGACACGGGCAACCGACGGGTCCGCGAGCGGGTCGAGCGTCTCGCCGAACGGCGGCGTGAGGAGCGGGCGCGCGCGCTGACGGCGACGGGCACCGATCATCTGGAGCTGACCACCGGCGTGGACTACAAGCTGCCGCTCCGTCGGCACTTCGCGGTGCGGGCGCGCCGGGTAGGGCGACGGTGATCGGCTGGCTGATCCTGCTCCAGCTCGGGCTTCCGACGGTTGGGGACACGATCTGGGTCCGGCGCACCGTCGCACCGCCTCCCGGGCGCGCGATCAGGGCGGCGGAGTGGACACCTCCCGACGAGATCGAGGTTCTCGGGCGACCGCGCGTCACCCTTCGTGGCGATTCGGTGGAGGTGGCGTATCCGGTGACGCTCTGGGCACCGGGGCAGCACGCCGTACAGGTGCCGGGTCCCCTGGTCGTGGGCGCCGACGGGCAGCTGGACTCGCTGCCGCCCATGACCGTGACGCTGACCGCGGCCAGCGTCCTTCCCGGCGGACCGCATGACACCCTCAAGCCGCAAGCCGCGACGCCGACCATCGCGACACATGAGCACGGCCTGGAGCCGCTGCTCGCGCTCTGGGCGCTCACCGCGCTCCTGCTCCTCCCGGCACACCTCCTGTGGCGCCGACGGGGCCGCGTTTTGGCCGTGGCCCCGATCGGGCCGGTCGCGCCGCCGGAGCTGCCGATGATCCGCTGGGCCGAGGCCGGCGAGCCCCGCGCCGTCGTCGGCGCCACCGTCGAGCGGTTGCGGGGCCTGATCGCGTCCCGGGCGCCGGAGGCGCGGACAGAGCTCGATACCGACGCTTGCCTCGCGGTGCTCGCCGAGTCGCGCCCGGGCTGGCCGCTGGCCGAGGTGGGAGATCTGCTGCGGGCACTGGACGAGGCGCGGTTCGCCCACGGTCCCGACGTCGACGCGCTGGGGATGAATCACTGGGCCGGCGAGCTCGAGGGCCGGATCGCCGGGGTGGGGCCCGCATGACCCTGGCCCGTCCGTGGCTTCTGCTCCTGCTGCTGCTGCTCCCGTTCTGGTGGTTGCGCCGGCGGCGGGGGACGCCGGCCGCGCCCTACAGCGACGTCAGCATCCCCGCCCGCGCGGCCCGGCCCGGCTGGTGGGTGCGTCTGCCGCCGATCCTCCGCTCGCTCACGATCGCCAGCTGGGTGGTGGCAGCGGCCGGGCCGCGGCTGGGTGGTGACCGGCTCGAGCTGAAGAAGGAAGGCATCGCGATCGTGATCACGATCGACGTGTCGAGCAGCATGCTCGCCGAGGACTTCGCGCCCTCCAACCGGCTCGAGGTGGCGAAGCACGAAGCGATCGCCTTCGTGCGCGGCCGCAGCTCGGACCGGATCGGCGTGGTCGCGTTCGCGGGCGAGGCGCTCACGCAGGTCCCCGTCACGCTCGACTATCCCGTGGTCGAGCAGGCCGTCATGGACATCAAGATCGGCAGCCTGGACGACGGGACCGCGATCGGGAGCGGACTCGCCGTGGCGGTGAACCGGCTCCGACGGTCGCCCGACAAGAGCAAGGTGATCCTGCTGCTCACGGACGGCGTGAACAACAAGGGTCTTATCGATCCCCGGACGGCCGCCGCGACGGCGCTGGCCTACGGCATCAAGGTCTACACCATCGGCGTGGGCACCGAAGGCGAGGCCCCGATCCCGACAGGGCGCGCCCTCGGCGGCGGGTTCCGCTACGAGGTGCTGCCGGTGAAGATCGACGAAGACCTGCTGAAGGAGATCGCAGCCAAGACCGGCGGCCAGTACTTTCGCGCGAAGGACAGCGAGGCGCTGAGCCGGATCTTTTCCCAGATCGACCGGCTGGAGAAGACGCCGGTCTCCGTCACCCGCTACCTGCGCTACGACGAGGAGACCCGCCCGTTCATCCTCTTCGGTCTGTTCGCCCTCGCGCTCGAGCTCCTCATCAACGCCACGCTGGTGGTCCGGATCCCATGATCTTCGAGGCGCCGCTGCTGCTGGCCCTGGCGCCGATCCTGGCGCTGGCCCTCGGCGTGCTCGCCTGGCTCGCCCGGCGCCGCCGTGTACGGCTCGCCACCGCCTGGTCCGCCGCGCTGGGACGCGACGCGCGCCGGCGGGTGCGGCGCGGCCCGTTGATCGTGGCGTTGGCCGCCCTCGCCGCCGGGGTGGCTCTTGCCGGGCCCCGGGGCGGGCGCACCAAAGTGACAGCGGAGAGCCACGCCCTGAGCCTGGTCCTGGCTGTGGACATCAGCCGTTCGATGCTGGCGGAAGACGTGAGCCCGAGCCGGCTCCAGCGGGCCGTGCGGGAGGCGCGCCGCCTGGTGCAGGACGTCGACGGCGACCGGGTGGGCCTCATCGCCTTTGCGGGGCGCAGCTACATCCTCACACCGCTCACCGTGGACGGTGGAGCGGTGCGCATGTACCTGGACGGACTCGATCCCGATCTCGCGAGCGAAGGGGGGACGACCCTCGGCGCCGTGCTCCAGCAGGGCGGTCAGCTCCTCGCGGCGGGTGGGGACGTGGCCGATCGCCTGCTGGTCGTCTTCACCGACGGCGAGGGGCACGACTCGCTGCCCGACGCGGTGGCGCAGGCACAGGCCCTCCGCGCTCACGGCATCCGCCTCGTGCTGGTGGCCGAAGGCCGCGCGACGCCGGTGAAGATCCCCATCCGGGACTCCGCCGGGGCACTCATCGAGTACAAGCTCGACGAGCAGGGGCAGGTCGTGTACACCCAGCGCCGGGACGACATACTCCGCGCGATCGCGGACGCGGCCGAAGGCACCGTCGTGCCCGCCGATCTGCCGGACCAGGCGGGCGCAATCAAGAACATCGCGGCTGCGCTCAAGCGGAGCCCGACGTCGGAGACCCGCATCTCCGATCTCATCCCCCGGGCGTGGATTCCCGTCCTGGCGGCGGCGCTGGTCCTGCTCGCCTTCACGCTCCTGAACCGTGGGCCTGCCCTGGCGGCGCTCGCGGGGCTCGTGCTCCTGTCGCGCGATGGCTCAGCCCAGCGGCCCACCCCGGCCGACCGCGCGCTCGCGGCGGGCGACCCGGTCGGCGCCGCGCAGGCCTGGCTGGCTCTGGCCGGCGCCGGCATCTCCAGGGACACCGCGTTCTACGACGCCGGCACGGCCGCGCTCGCGGCCGCCAAGTACGACGTCGCGCGGCGCGCGCTCGCCGAGGCGACCAAGTCCCCCGACCCCGGCTTGCGATATCGCGCACTCTACAACCTGGGAACGACCGCGTTGGTCCAGGCCGCGCAGGACAGCGCTCGGCGGGAGGCGCTCCTCGATGAGGCGACAACCAACCTTCGGGCTGCGTTGCTGCTCGATCCGTCGTCCGCGCCGGCCAAGTGGAATCTCGAGCTCGCCGTGCGCCAACGCCCGCCGCGCTCCGGGGGTGGTGGCGGCGGAGGCACGCCGCCGCCCAATGGCGGCGCCGGGCAGCGGCCCCCGCCGGCGCAGCCGACGCCGGGACCGCAGGGCCTGAGCCGGGCGGAGGCCGAGCAGATTCTGAACTCCATGGAGCGGCAGGAAAGGGCGTCACGGACCGAGCAGCAGAGCCGGTTCCACGGCGGCGCCGGAGGGGTCAAGGATTGGTGAAGCTGCTTCTCATCCCCTTCGCGTGGCTGTGGCTTCAGGGCAGCGGCCTCGAGGTGCGCGTGTTCGTCGACCAGACCCGGCTCACGGTTGACGACGATCTGTTGCTCACGATCCAGGCGACGGCCCGCAATCCGGCTCCAGTGCAGGTGACGATGCCGGCCCTCACCGGCTTCGAGGTCACCGCCCGAAGCGAGCACAGCGAGGTCTCCCAGCTCGGAACACCCAGCCGGACTACCACGCTCGAGCTGCACCTCCGCGCGATCAAGGCCGGCCGGTGGGAGCTTGGCCCCGCGCGCGCCACGCAGGGCACCGAGGTGGCTCTCGCCAGCCCGGTGGTAGTCCAGGTGGAGGAGCTGCCGGGGGCCGCCACGACCGCTGCCAACCCGATGCTCAAGCGGTTACTGGAGCGAGCGCCGACGCCGCCTCGACCCGGGCAGCCGGCGGTGAGTCTGGTGCTCTCCACTCGCAGCGCCGCTGTCGGGGAGCAGGTGGACGTGCTCACCGCGGCCTGGTTCCCCCGCGAACTCCGCACCCAGCTCCGGCGGCCGCCGACGCTTCAGCCTCCCGTCATCGAAGGGGTGTGGAGCTATCCCCAGCCGGCGCCACCCGGCATCGCCGCTACCCGCACCGTGGGCGGCGTGCTCTACGATCTCTTCGTGGCGCACCAGATCGTGTTCCCCCTCCAGCCGGGCCGGATCGAGGTTACGCCGGCCGTGCTCAAGTACAGCGTGCCGATCGCTCTCCAGTTCTTCAGCCAGGAGGAGCGCTACACGCTCGAGAGCGACGCCGAGACCCTCACGGTCTCGCCGACGCCGGCTGCCGGCCGGCCGGCCGGCTACGGCGGCGCCGTCGGAAGCGCGCTCCGGCTCGACCGCAACGTCGAGCCCCCAACCGCGCGGGCGGGAGAGCCCGTGTCCGTGTCGTACACGCTCACGGGAGACGGAAACCCGGCGCTCTGGCCGGCCCCTGAAATCGCCTGGCCTGCCGCGGTGCGGGCCTATCCCGACCGCACCGACGAGCGGCTCGACGTCAAGGCCGGACATCTGGGTGGGAGCAAGACCTTCCGCTTTACGGTCGTTCCCGACTCCACCGGACCGGTAGCGCTCCCGGGTGCGGGCTACGTGTATTACGACATGGCGGCGAAGAGCTTCCGCTCGACCTCGCTCGCGCCCGGTCGCCTCGTGGTCGCCGAGGGTCGAGGGGCGACGGCTTCGCGACCGCTGCCGCCTCCGCTCCTCGGCCAGGGCAGGCCGGAACTCGGGTATCGCATTGCGACCGGACTCCCATCGTGGGCGTGGGCCGGGATCGTGCTGCTGCCGCCGTTGGTCGGGCTCGGCCGCCGCCGGCTCCGCCGCCGCCGGCGGACGCCAACGCCCGCGGCGCCCGATGCCCGCAGCGCGAGCGTGGAGCTCGAGGCGCTGATCCGCGAGCTTGTCGGCGAGCCGGACACCCTCACCGAGCGTGGGCTCGTTTCCGCGCTCCGCGCCGTCGGCGTGGAGCCCGCGCTCGCTGCGCGCATGGTCGAGCTGCGCGGCCGGCTGCAGGAGGCCCGGTACGGGCCGGGAGGCGGACCGGTGCCAAGCGACCTGGGGAACGAGGCGCGCACGCTGGCCGCGGGGCTGGCGGACGGTCATCGCCGCCGCCGGTATGCCGCGGGCGGGCTGGTGGGGATCCTCCTGCTCCTCGCCCCGCCGGCATGGGGCCAGTCGGTCTCTCCCGAGTGGCAATACGATCACGGGGGCTTGACCGGGGCGGTCGAGGGCTTCGCCCACCGAACCGCGTCGGCCCCCGAGGATCCCGCGAGCTGGTACAACCTCGGCGCGGCGTACTATCGGCTGGGGCTCGACGGGCGGGCCGCTGGCGCGTGGCAGCAGGCCCGGCGACTCGCACCCCGTTACCGGTCGGTCGCCCGCGCGCTGGAGCTGGTGCCACCTCCGGAAACGGCGAGCGCGAGCCGCCTCTGGGGTCCCCCGTTCACCTGGCGGGAGCTGGCGCTCGCCGCCTTGCCGCTCTGGGTGGTCGGCTGGACTCTACTGGTCGCGCGCGGGCGGCGCCGCCGCGAGCTGGGCATCGGGTTCGTGGCGCTGGCCGCCTTGATGGGCGCCGGCGCGATCGTGCTCCGGGCGCGCGATGGCCGGCCGCTCGCGGTGATCGTGGGGCGGACCCCGCTCCAGCTCTCTCCCCACGAGCGCGCGCCGACCGTGGCACCGCTCGACGCGGGCACGGCGGTCCTGATGCTGCGGCGCGCGCCCGGGTGGACCATGGTGGACGCGCCGGGCGGGCGCCTCGGCTGGGTCCCGTCCGATTCGCTCGCGATTCTGCACGGGGGCTAAGGCAGTGGCCCGACTGGTCGCGATCCTCCCCGACGCCGTCGCCGACCAGATCGCGGCCGGCGAGGTCGTGGAACGGCCCGCGTCCGTGGTGAAGGAGCTGGTCGAGAACGCGCTGGATGCGGGCGCCCGCCACGTCCGCGTCCGTCTGGAGCAGGGTGGCAAGACCCTGATCGAGGTGAGTGACGACGGCACCGGGATGGGGCGGGAGGACGCCGTGCTGGCGCTCGACCGGCACGCTACGAGCAAGATCCGGAGCGCTGCGGATCTCGTCGGCGTCCGGACTTTCGGCTTTCGGGGCGAAGCCTTGCCCGCCATCGCGTCGGTCTCGCGCCTTACCCTGGTCACGAGCGACGGCGAGGGAGATGGCTCGGAGCTGAGCGTGAACGGCGGCCGTCTTGATAGGGTGGACCCGGCGGCGCGCCAGCGAGGGACGACCGTGAGCGTGCGCGGTCTCTTCTTCAACACGCCCGCGCGACGGAAATTCCTCCGCTCCACGGCGAGCGAGACCCGCGCGGCGCACGACACCCTCACCACGCTCGCGCTGGCGCATCCGGCGACCGGCTTCTCGCTCGAGGTTGACGGTGCCACCCGGCTCCAAGTGCCCGCCGCCCAGAGTGTCGTCGAGCGCCTCGCCGGCGCATGGGGCAGGGACCTGGCGGGGACTCTGGTGCCGGTGAATTACGCGGCGGGCGCATTTCGGGTCGCGGGATTCGTGCAGCGGCCCGCCGACGCGAAGCCGACCGGCCGCCGCACCCAGCTCTTCGTCAACGGCCGTCCGTTCAAGGACCCGTTCCTGGTTCGCGCCGCGGAGGCCGGCTACCGGTCGTCCATCCATCCCGGCGACCGGCCCTCCTTGCTGCTGGGCATCACCGTCGCTCCCGACGAAGTGGATGTGAACGTGCATCCGGCCAAGCTCGAAGTGCGCTTCCGCGATCGTATCGGGGTCGAGCGCGTCGTGGAAGAGGCGGTGCGCGACGCGCTCGGCCGGCTCGACGCAGCGGCGCCCGTGGGAGAATGGCGGCCAATGCCCGGCGTGGGACCACGCAGACAGGCGGGGGCGCCGCCGCCTTCACTCGCACCGGACGAGCTGGACCTGGCAGACACCGGCGGACCGGGGTCGGACCGGGCACCCGCCGGCTTCGACGCGCCGCTGGTTCAGCTGTTCGATTCGTACATCGTGTACGAGGCGCCCGAGGGCATCGTGATCGTGGACCAGCATTCGGCCCATGAGCGGGTGCTCTACGAGTCGGCGATGGCGGAGCTTCGCCGGGGCGGGGCGGCCGCCCAGCGGCTTCTGCTGCCGCATACGCTCGAGCTGACGGACGAAGAGCTGGACGCGCTCGAGTCCCATGCAGACGCGGTGCGCAACGTGGGGTTCGAGGCGGAACCGTTCGGGGGACGCGCCGTGCTGATCCACGCGGTCCCGACGCCGCATCCGCGGTTCGATGGCGTCGCCTGCTTCCGGGAGACCCTCGCCGACCTCGCGCGCGGACGCTTCGGCGGCTGGGCCAACCCGCTGGAGCGATTCGCGGCGACCTTCGCCTGCCGGGCCGCGATCAAGGCGGGCCAGCGGTTGAGCGAGCCGGAGATGCGGCAGCTGCTCCTCCGGCTCTTCGAGACCGCACTGCCACCCCACGACGTGCACGGCCGCGCGACCATCGTGCAGCTGCCCCGCGAGGAGCTGGAGCGCCGGTTTGGCCGGCGCTAGCCTCCCGGTGCTCGTCGGCCCGACCGCGGTCGGCAAGACCGCAGTGGCCCTCGCCCTCGCCCAGCACTGGCCGCTCGAGGTGATCTCGGCGGACTCCCGGCAGGTGTACCGGCGCCTGGACATCGGCACGGCCAAGCCGGCCCGCCGGGAGCGCGCGCGTGTGCCCCATCACGGACTCGACGTCGTCGAGCCGGGTCAGCGATACAGCGCGGGCCGGTTCGCGCGCGAGGCCAGCGGCTGGGTGGCGGAGGTGGCCGCACGCGGGCGCATGCCGGTCGTCGTCGGCGGCACCGGCCTCTACGTCAAAGCGCTCGTGGAAGGCCTGTTCCTCGAGCCGCCGCTGGAGACAACCAGACGTGGCGGGCTGGACGCCTGGCTGGCCCGGCTCGACGCGCGGGAGCTGCTCCGCTGGGCCGGCCGGCTGGATCCCGCCTTCTGCGGGGGCGGACGGCAGCGGGCCGCGCGGGCGATCGAGGTGGCGCTCCTGAGCGGCCGGCCGCTGGGCTGGTGGCAGGCCGCCGCGCAGGTGGAGAGTCTCGTGGCTCCATGGTACGTGCTGCTGACCGCGCCCCGCCCCGTCTTGCATCAGCGGATCACGACCCGGGCCGAAGAGATGGTGCGTCGCGGGTTGATCGAGGAGGTGGCTTCGGTGCTGACCGAGGGCCATGCGGCCAATGCGCCGGGCCTCGACGGGATCGGCATCCGGGAAGCGGTGGAGTACCTTCATGGGCACCGCCCCCGCGACACCGTGGCGGCGGCCATCGCGCTCAACACCCGGCGCTACGCTAAGCGCCAGGAGACCTGGTTCCGGCACCAGCTCGCCGGCCCGGTGCTCGCGTTGGATGCGACCCGGCCCGCGGCCCGGCTCGCCGAGGAGATCGCCGCCGCCTGGCAGAGGAGAACCGACGCATGAGGGTGGGCATCACCTGCTATCCGACGTACGGCGGCTCCGGTGCCGTCGCCACCGAGCTGGGTCTGGCGCTCGCCCGCCGCGGGCACGAGGTGCACTTCATCACGTACGACTCGCCATTCCGGCTGCGCGGATACGCTGAGCGGGTGTACTTCCATCAGGTAGAGACCCGGATGGGCCGGTATCCGCTGTTCGATCACTATCCCTACACGCTCGCCCTCGCGTCCAAGCAGCATGAGGTGGCCCTCCGGGAGGAGCTCGAGCTGCTGCACGTGCACTACGCGATCCCTCACGCGACGACCGCCTATCTCGCGCGGGAGATGCTGCGGGGCACGCGGACCCTCCGCGTGATCACGACGCTCCACGGCACCGACATCACCCTTGTGGGCCAGGAGTCGAGCTTCTACGCGATCACCCGCTTCTCCATCGAGCAGTCGGATGCGGTCACGGCGGTCTCGGCGTTTCTCAAGGACGAGACCTACCGCGCATTCGGCTGCGTGGGCTGCGATGTCCGCGTGATCCCCAACTTCGTGAACCTGGAGGAGTACCGGCCCGCGTCCGAGCCCAGCCGCGCCGGACTCGCCCCGCCGGAGCACAAGCTGATCGCGCACGTCTCCAACTTCCGGGAGGTGAAGCGCGTGAAGGACGTCGTGCGGGTCTTCGCCCGGATCCAGCGGGCCATGCCGGCGACGCTCCTCATGATCGGCGACGGGCCCGACCGCCCCGAAGCAGAGAAGGAAGCGCAGGAGTTGGGCGTCACCGACGCCGTGCGCTTTCTGGGCCGCCTCGACCAGGTGGCCACGCTGCTCCAGGCATCGGATCTGTTCGTGCTGCCGTCCCAGACGGAGTCGTTCGGTCTGGCTGCGCTGGAGGCGATGGCCTGCGGGGCGCCGGTGGTCGCCTCCAGGGCCGGTGGCCTGCCCGAGGTCATCGACGACGGAGTGAACGGGATCCTGGAGCCCGTCGGCTCGGTCGAGGCGATGGGCCGCCGTGCGGTGGAGCTGCTGCGCGATCCCCAGCGATACGCGGCGATGCGGGCCGCCGCGATCGCCAAGGCGCACGAGTTCTCGTCCGAGCGGATCGTGCCCCAGTACGAGGCGCTCTACCAGGAGGTGATGGCGTGGAGCTGAACACTCTCACCCAGCTCCCGCTCCTGGTCAAAGCGGCCATCCTGGGTGTAGTGGAAGGCGCCACGGAGTTCATCCCGGTTTCCTCCACCGGTCACCTCATCATCGCCGGCGACTGGCTCGGCTTCACCGGCGAAGATGCCAAGGCATTCGAGATCTTCATCCAGCTCGGCGCCATCCTTGCCATCGTCTGGCTCTACCGGCAACGTCTGGCCCGAATCGTCCGCACCGCCACTGCCGATCCCGTCAGCCGGCGGCTGCTGGTCAATCTGGCGATCGCGTTTCTGCCGGCGGCCGTGGTCGGCCTGCTCACGCACCACGCGATCAAGCAGTATCTGTTCTCCCCCATGGTCGTCGCGGTCTCGATGCTGGTGGGCGGCATCGCCATCCTCGTGATCGAGCGGTGGCGCCCCGCGCCGACCGTCGCCACGATCGACGAGGTCGCACCCAAGGTCGCGCTTGGCATCGGGCTCGCCCAAGTTTTGTCGCTCATTCCCGGCACCTCGCGCTCGGGTGCCACGATCATGGGCGGGTATTGCCTCGGGCTCACCCGCCAGGCCGCGACCGAGTTCTCGTTCTTCCTGGCGGTCCCGGTGATGGTCGCGGCAACTGCCTTCGATCTGTCCCGGAGTGCTCCGGCGCTCTCGGCGGCCGACGTGCCGGTGTTCGCGGTGGGGTTCATCGTTGCCTTCCTGTCGGCGATCGTGGTGGTCCGGGCGTTCGTCTCGTATGTCGCGCGCTCGAGCTTCGTCGCGTTCGCCTGGTATCGGATCGGATTCGGCCTGCTCTTTCTCATCTGGCACGCGCGCCATCGGGGCTGACCCGGATGCCTCCGATCCACCGATTCGAGCGGCTCCCCTCCACCCAGGACGAGCTGCACCGCCTGGCGGCTGCAGGAGCGCCCGCAGGCACGGTCGTCATTGCCGTGGAGCAGGAGGCGGGGCGGGGGAGTCGGGGCAGGCGCTGGGCCTCGCCACCGGGCGGACTTTGGCTCAGCTTTCTCTGTCGGCCCCTGCAGGCCATCGGCGTGGAGGTGCTGAGCCTGAGGACGGGATTGGCCACCGCGGAGGCGCTGGCCGAGTTCGGCGGCCTGCCGCCCATCGCCCTCAAATGGCCGAACGACCTTATCGTGAGCGACCGGAAAGTCGGTGGCATTCTGGGAGAGGCCCGCTGGCAGGGCGACAGCTTGGCCTGGGTGGCTGTCGGGCTCGGGCTCAACGTTCAGAACGTACTGCCGGCAGCCGTCCACTGGCCGCCGGGCCGGCTCGCAGATTGGCGCCCCGGCCTCGAGCCGGAGCACCTGCTGCCGCCGCTGCTCGCCCGGCTCGCGCCCCTCGCGGAGACGGGCGCCGGGCTCAGCGCCGCCGAGCTGGAGGCTTTCGCCAAGCGGGACTGGCTCGCGGGTCGGGAGCTGGCCGCGCCGGTCCAGGGCCGGGCCGCCGGGATCGCGCCGGACGGCTCCCTCCGCGTGATCCTTCCCGACGGACGCACGATCGGGGTCAGCTCGGGGTCGGTGCTGCTGGCCGGCGAGGCTGCGTGAGCGGGCGGCGGTCGCCCGCGCTCCCCGTCGTGCTGGCTACGGGATACGGCGGCGACGTCGATGCCGAGCAGGCCCGCGCGCTCGACATTCACGAGCTGCTCTTCAAACCGGCGACGGTGGCTGCGCTCGGCGACACAGTCCGCCGGGCGCTGGCCGGCTGACGGGAGGCGGTGCGCATGGCTCGCATTATCCTGGTGGATGACGACGACCAGCTTCGGACGGTGCTCGCTCTGGTGCTGGAGCGGGCCGGTCACACGGTAACCGCGGTCACGGACGCCTCCCGCGGGATCGCGGCGTACCGCGCCGCGCCGGCCGATCTCGTGGTCACCGACCTCGTGATGCCCGAAAAGGAGGGGATCGAGACGATCATGGAGCTCCGGGCGGAGTTTCCAGACGCGCGCGTGATCGCGATCTCCGGCGGCGGCCGGCACCTGGGCACCGACTATCTCCAGCTGGCGGCGAGGCTGGGCGCCAAGCGCGTGCTCTCGAAGCCGTTCACCAATCAGGAGATCCTCGCGGCCATCGACGACGTGCTTCGGGGGTGACCGTGCTGCTCACGCTCGATATCGGCAACACGGAGATCACGCTCGGGCTGTTCCGCGAGACGTCGCTCGAGGCTCACTGGCGCCTCACGACCGTCGCCGACCGTACGCCGGACGAATGGGCGGCAGCGCTCGCGGCATTCCTGGATCACGCCGGATTCTCGCCCAATCAGGTGCGGGCATCCTGCCTCGGGTCGGTGGCGCCGGCGGTCACCCAAAGCGTGGTCGAGGGCGTCCAGACGACGACCGGGTGCACACCGGTCGCGGTCGATGCCCGATCGCCGCTGCCGCTGGTGCTGGACGTGGATGAGCCGCTCAACGTCGGCGCAGACCGCGTGCTCAACGTGCTGGCGGCTTCGGAGCGCTATCGGGCCGACCTGATCGTGGTGGACTTCGGGACGGCGACCACGTTCGACTGCGTCACCCGTGACGCCAGGTTCATCGGCGGCGCCATCATGCCGGGGCTCAGGACCTCGGCCGACCAGCTCACGCGTCGCGCCGCCAAGCTGCCCGCGACCGAGCTCCGGGCTCCGGCCCGCGCGATCGGCCGGCGGACCGAGGAGTGCATCCAGTCCGGCGTGCTCTTCGGCTGCGCCGACGCGGTGGACGGCATGGTCCGCAGGATCCGCGCCGAGTGGCCTGGCGGCGGCTCCCCTCGCACGGTGGCCACCGGCGGGCTGGCGAAGCTCATCGCTCCGCTCACCAGCACCATCGACGAGGTGGATCCGGATCTCACGCTCCGCGGGCTCATGCTCGCGGCGGGGCATCTCGGGCTGGTGTGGTGAGTGCGCCCCCCTGGGCGCGCGGCGCCCGTGCCGCCGGCTACCGGGTGCTCGGCCCCGGGCTCGCGTATCTCCTGCACACCCGACCCGCCGAGTGGCCCATCATGGCGGTGCACACCGCGCTGGGCTACGTCCTGGCGGTCGGGATCGCGGGCGCCGCGCGGGGCGAACAGGGGGGGAGCGCGGCGCTGGGCCTGTTGGCCTGGGTTGTTGGTCTGAACGGCGGCACCCTCGCCATCAACAGCGCGGTCGACCGGGACGAAGGCGACGTGGCCTACCTCCGCGACCCGCCGCCGCCACCCGCGCACCTGTTAGCGTTCGGCCTCGGCCTCATGGGCGCCGGGCTCGCGGTGGCGCTCGTGCTGCCGGCGCCGTTCACGCTGGCCTACGGGATCTGCTTCGCTCTCTCCGTGCTGTACTCGGTTCCGCCGTTCCGGCTCAAAGCCGTCGCCGGGGCCGATTGGCTCATCAACATGTGGGGGTTCGGAACGCTGACGCCGTTCGCGGGCTGGGCGGCCACCGGACTCCCGGTGGACCCGGCTCGGAGGCTGGTGTTGCTGGCCTTCTGCCCCCTCTTCGCGGCGCTCTACCCCCTCACCCAGCTGTACCAGATGGAGGAAGACCGCCGCCGGGGTGATCGCACGCTGGCGCTCCGGCTCGGCCTCGCGAGGAGCCTCGTGGCGGCGGCGGCCTGCGCCGCGGTCGCCGTCGCGCTCTTCTTCGCCGCCGGCGTGCGAGCCGGCTGGCGGCTTCACTCGCGCGACGACCTCGCTCGCTGGAGCGGCGTGCTCCTCATCGGTGCTGCCTGGGCGATCGTCCTTCTCCCCTGGCTTGCCCGGCATGCCCGGCTGACACCCGCCGAGCACCAGCGCCGCATGTACCTCGCCTTGGGCGCATGGGCGGTGACGGACGTGACCGTCGCCCTGGCTTGGGGAACCTGACCGCACTTGGCCGCCTCTCGGCCGGCCGGGTATAATTGTGCCGACCCCCTTTGGAGCTCCGATGGCCTCTGCAGTGGAGCTGTCCCGGGAGTACGATCGTACGGACGTTCCCCACATCGTCCGCTGCGGCATCCAGCTCGGCATCCTGGAGGCGGCGTTCGTGCTGGCCTGCTCCCTGGTCATGCGGTTCCTGTCGGGCCCGGTGGAGACGGCGGTCCTCGCCGTCATCCTCGTGGTCGGGCTCGCCCTGGTGAGCGGCCTTCCCGGCCTCTGGACCCGGGCGCGGACGATCGAAGGCATCGCGGGGGCGGCGGGGATCGGGCTCGCGGCGGCGGGTGTCTACCTCCTCGTGGACGTGGCGCTGCTCCAGCCCATCGGTACCTATACCAACCGGTGGCGTGAGATCGGCGGTTTCAGCAACTGGTGGTACCATCCGGTGTGGTGGATGGTCGGGACCTACTTGCCGTGGATGGGCGCCTGGATCCTCGCCCATCAGGCGGACAAGGGGCAGCGTCCTTCGCTCGTCGCAATGATGACGGGCGCGCTCGCGTGCACTGCTGTCGTCGGCATCGCCGCGGTGCTGATTCACTTCCCGGGAGCGGGCTGGAGCCTCCCCACCTTCGGCGTGGCCTTCCTTCCCGGCCTCGGGCTGGCCACGCTCCTCTCCGGCATGGGGCGGCGCGCCGGTTAGCCGATGCGGTGGGTCCGGCTGCTCTTCAGGGTTTTTGGTTGGCTGCTCACGCCGTTCCTCGCGTTGGCAGCCTCTTTTTTTGGCGCGCTGGGTGGTACCCTGGTGGCGATGCGGGTGCGCGACCCACGCACCGGTCTCATCATCAGCGCCGCCATGGGCGCGATCGCCGCGTTCGTGGCGATCGTCATCTGGCTCCGCGTGCTCCGCCGGTCGCGTCACGTGCGCGAGGTCCTGGCTGTGCAGAGCGACGGCACTCCCGACATCGTCACCGCACCGAATCCCGAGGAGTCGCCGAATCCGGTCCGGTAGCCTCCTCGTCGTCGGCCTCCTCGTGGGGTGCGGAGGGGAGCGACCCCCGAAGGTGCCCGCGCAGGCGGCTGCCGCCGTGCGGGCGGTCGCGGTGCCGCCTGATTCCCTCGCTCTCCGGACGGCGCGAGGGGTAGAGATCTGGCTCACGCTCGCGCGCGAGAGCCGGGACAGCAGCGGTACCACCTGCGTCGAGCGCGGGCTCGAGATCCGGGAGGGCGTGCGCCGCACACCGGTACCCCTTCTCTACACCCGCGACCTGCCCCGTCTGGTGAACGACTCTACCATGAGCGCCCGGCTCTGGACCCACTGCGCCGCGGGTCCGGAGTATCGCGTCAACCTTCGCACCGGCCAGCCCGTGCGCGCGCGATGAGGCCACTCGTGCTCATCGGCATCGCGCTTGTCGCCGCGCCGGCGGTCGTGCAGGCGCAGGGCGCGGGAGTGGAGGTCGGCCGTTACTTCCAGGGGGCCGACTGGACCACATTCCGCGCGGGGGTCGAACGACCCTTGCTCGGCCCGCTGTCGATCACGCTCTACGGCACGCACCTCCGCGCCGCGAGCGACACCGGCGAGCGGCTCTGGGGCGCGGGCGGCGATCTCACGCTGTTCCGTGATGCGGGACAGGGACCATACGTCATCGGAGGGATCGGCGGCGGATTCGCCACCCAGTCCGCCAAGACCCTCTGGGGATCGTGGTCGGCCGGCGCGGGCTTTCAGGTCGTGCCGTTCCCGGTCCTTTCGTTCGCGGCGGAGGCGCGGTGGCGCGAGCTGACACCCGGGGCGCGGAGCGGCGTCGAGCTGTCGCTCCGGCTGGGTGCCGTCTTCGGCCGACGCAACCCGCCAGCCGCGCCGGGCACGGCGCCGGCCACTGTCCCGCTCGGCACCGCCGGCCGCTTTGGCACGGGCGCCACCCTCGCCGACTCCGTGGTCGAAACTGCGGCCTCAGAGATGGGCACTGCCTACCGGCTCGGCGGCACCACGTCGGAAGGCTTCGACTGCTCCGGTCTGATCCAGTATGCGTACGCCCAGCACGGTATCGCGTTGCCCCGAACCAGCGCGGAGCAGGCCATGGCGGGGAGCGCGGTGGCGCGGCGGATAGAGGCCCTGCGGCCGGGGGACATCCTCACATTTTCCAACAGCGGCGGTCCGGTGACGCATGTCGGGTTGTACGTCGGGGACGGGCGGTTCGTTCACAGCGCGACTCGCGGGGTGCAGCTGAGCGCGCTCAGTCCGGACGATCCGTACGGGAAGTGGTGGTGGGCGCGGTGGGTGGGGGCGAGGCGGGTGGTGGACGACAGTGAGAAGTGAGAGGGGGGGCTCCGCGACACGCCGAGTCCCCCTCTTCGCTCTTACCTCTCACCTCTTACGCGGCTACTGCGGCTTCTGCGCCCCATGGTCCATGCTGCCATGGTCCATCCCGCCATGGTGCATGTCGCCGCCGCCCGCGTCGTCGTAGCCAGGGACCTGGAGGGACGCGAGGTCCTTCCGCAGCGTGGGATCCGCCGTGTCAACCTTGGGCCACTTGCTCATGTCATCCGGCACGAACAAGCCCACCATGTGCGCCATCACGCCGACCGACGCCTTGTCGGTGGGATTGTCGTAGACGCCGACTACCCGGTACCGATGCCCGCCTACGAGCTTGAGCCCTTCGCCGCTCACGCCGAACAGCTTGCGGCTCACTCCCAGCACGTGGCCGGCGGAGTCCCGCCTGGCGACCACGCGGGCAAGCTCCCTCCCGGTCTCCGCATCCTCGAGGCGGACGAAGGAGCCGTAGTCGTGGAGATGGCCGCCGACGCCCAGCAGGCGCCCTCCGACCGGAAGCGTGAACTCGTAGGACTTGGTGGACCGTCCCGGCGGCGCGTCGAACATGTTGCTGCCGCCGACGGTGAGGTTCACGTCCATGTAAATGGGCAGCGAGGTCACGGGACGCGGATTCTGATTGGTCGGCATCCAGAGCATGGTGTACTTCAAGTACACCGCGTCGAGATCCTTCCCGGTCTCGTTGTGCCACATGATGTAGAAGCCGAGGTTGGTGCCGCGGGAAAGGGGCACACCGATCGTCTTCGGCACCGACGCGTCGTCGGTCTCGCTGCCGGCGCCGGCCAGGCGCTCGAGCGCCGCGTAGAGCAGCTGCCGGCGGTCGAAGTTGACCATGATCATGTGGTGCATGATCCGGCGGTCGAGAACAGTCCCGTGGTCATCGACCAGCTCGTACTTGAAGCCGCGGAACCAGCCGTCCACGGGCCATTGAAAGCGCTGGACCGGCGCATCGGCCGATCCCATGTCCATCATCATGTGGTCCATGGGCGGCATGTTGGCCAGCTTCCAGGGGCCGGTGGTGATGACGACCTCGTGGCGGGCCGAATCTACCTTGACGGTGACCGGCGGGACGCCGGGCCCGGAGGCTCCGGTGAGACCGAGCGTGGCGGCAAGCGCAGCGAACAACGACATCCCTGGCTCCTCCCAATAGGCCAGACAAAGTGAGCAGCGACACCAACATCTCCGGGGAGCGGGGGTCAAGTCAAGCGTGGTACCGGTGGGGTGCTTGACAGGGGATGGAGGTTGTTTATCTTTTTGCGCGACGCGTTAGCAGTCAGCGTATTCGAGTGCTAATCACTCCGGCTGACTGACTGCCAAGTCATTGCAATGCAACATTTTCTTCACAGTTACCTGAGAGGCATTGGAGGCAGGAATGGCAACGGCGACCAAGGCCAAGAAGGACATCAAGATCCACCCCCTCGAGGACCGCGTCGTGGTTCTCCCGGCGGAGGAGGCGGAGGCCATGCGGGGCGGCCTCTACATCCCCGATACCGCCAAGGAAAAGCCCACCCAGGGTGAAGTCATCGCCGTCGGGCCGGGCCGGACGACGGACAAGGGCGAGCGGATCGCCCTCGACATCAAGGTCGGTGACACCGTGATCTACGGAAAGTACAGCGGCACGTCGTACACGCTGGATGGTGACGAGGTCATCATCATCAAGGCCTCCGACGTCCTCGCGAAGCTCTAATCGACGCCGCTTTCAACCGCTAGGAGATACGCATGGCTGCAAAGGAGCTGCTTTTCAACGTTGACGCCCGGGCGAAGCTCAAGAAGGGTGTCGACCACCTGGCCGAGGCGGTGAAGGTCACCCTCGGTCCCAAGGGTCGGAACGTCGTCATCGACAAGAAGTTCGGCTCGCCCACGGTCACCAAGGACGGTGTCACCGTGGCCAAGGAAATCGAGCTGTCCGATGCGATCGAGAACATGGGCGCCCAGATGGTGAAGGAGGTCGCCACCAAGACGAGCGATCTCGCCGGCGACGGCACCACCACCGCCACCGTGCTCGCCCAGGCCATCTTCCGCGAGGGCCTCAAGAACGTCACCGCCGGCGCCAACCCCATGGAGCTGAAGCGGGGCATCGACCGCGCCGTCGAGGCCGTGGTCGAGTACCTCAAGTCCATCTCCGCGCCGTCGGCGGGCAAGAAGGAGATCGCCCAGGTCGGCACGATCTCGGCGAACAACGACAAGGAGATCGGGAACCTCATCGCCGAGGCGATGGAGAAGGTCGGCAAGGACGGCGTGATCACGGTCGAGGAGGCCAGGGGTCTCGAGACCACGCTGGAGACGGTGGACGGGATGCAGTTCGATCGCGGCTACCTGTCGCCCTACTTCGTGACCGATCCCGAGAAGATGGAGGCGGTGCTGGACGACCCCTACATCCTGATCCACGACAAGAAGGTGTCGGCGATGAAGGAGCTGCTGCCGATCCTGGAGAAGGTGGCCCAGACCGGTAAGCCTCTCCTCCTGGTCGCCGAGGACGTCGAGGGCGAGGCGCTCGCCACCCTGGTCGTGAACAAGCTGCGCGGCACCCTCAAGGTCTGCTCGGTGAAGGCCCCGGGCTTCGGTGACCGTCGCAAGGAGATGCTGCGCGACGTCGCGGTGCTGACCGGCGGGCAGGTCATCTCCGAGGAAGTCGGCTTCAAGCTCGAGAACGCCACGCTGGCCGATCTCGGTCGCGCCAAGCGCGTCGTGGTGGACAAGGACAACACCACCATCATCGACGGCAAGGGCAAGGAGAACGACATCCAGGGCCGGATCAACGAGATCAAGGCCGCGATCGACAAGAGCACCAGCGATTACGATCGCGAGAAGCTGCAGGAGCGGCTGGCGAAGCTCTCCGGTGGCGTCGCCGTGATCAACGTGGGCGCGGCCACCGAGACCGAAATGAAGGAGAAGAAGGCCAGGGTCGAGGACGCGCTGCACGCGACCCGCGCCGCGGTCGAGGAAGGCATCGTGGCCGGCGGCTGTGTGGCGCTGCTCCGGTCGCAGTCCGCGCTGGAGAAGCTCAAGGGCACCGAGGACGAGAAGATCGGCGTCGAGATCGTCCGCCGCGCGCTCGAGGAGCCCATCCGCATGATCGCCCAGAACGCGGGCGCCGAGGGCTCGATCGTCGTCGAGCGGGTGCGCGAGTCGAAAGACAAGAGCTTCGGCTACAACGCGCAGACCGACGCCTACGAGGACCTGGTCAAGAGCGGCGTGATCGACCCGACCAAGGTCACCCGCACCGCGCTCCAGAACGCCGCCTCCATCGCGGGCCTCCTGCTCACGACCGAGTGCGTGGTCGTCGAGAAGAAGGAAGACAAGCCGGCGCCGCCGGCTCCCCCGGGTGGCATGGGCGGGATGTACTAAGCCGTTCCTGAAGTATCCGCAGTGCGAGGCGCCCCGGGGCAACCCCGGGGCGTCTTGCGTTTCCCCTGAGAACGTTCGGGCCGCCCCGGCGTTTCTCGTACGGGTCTGTGGCGCTGGTCGGCGCCTCCCGGCCGTGGTACGATTGGCCGATGACCGACCCGACCGACCTTTCGGCACCGCTCGAGCGGCTCGTCAGCCGACTTGCGAGGATGGTCCGGCATGTCGGGCGCGGACGCGGACTCGCCGATCCTGATCTTGACGAGCTGCTGCAGGAGGTCCGCATTCGCCTCTGGCGGGCGCGGGGCGGCGTGATCGATCCGCCACCGATGCCGGAGTCCAAGGCGCACATGAAGGCGCGGGCCGCGGCGGGCAAGAAGATCGACCAGGCGAAGCAGCGGGAATGCTCGATGCAGGCCGCGAATCAGGCGATGGGCGCGGTGCAGGGGGAGAAGGCCGCGATGGAGCAGAAGATCGCAGACTCGCGAGCCGCCGGCATCACCGAAGCGCCGGGCCAGACGATCGAGCTGGGGAACGATCCCACGGCGGAGCTCAAGAAGGGCAAGACGGCGGCGCGCCACATCGACTGGGTCGCGGGAAGCGGCGATGTCTCCGAAGCCGGGAAGGCTCCGTTCCAGGAGGCGATGACCAAGCTCGCGGCCTCGCTCCGGGAGACCGGCGGCGGCCAGTACCGGATCGACCTGTACATGGACCAGCGCTACGACGAGACGGCCGTGTCGATGTTCGGCCCCCCGCGAATGGCGGAGATCCAGGCGGCGCTCAGCAGCGCGGGTGTTTCGCCCGCCATCGTGCTCATGGGCAAGGCCAAGCGCGACAAGAACCCGCGAATGGAGCTCGTGAAGGTGAAGTGAGAGCGCCACCTCGCTCCGGCCCGGGGTCGCGATGTAAATTGGGGAATGCTTCGTTTCCTCTGGCCAGTGGTGGCGTTCATGCTCACTCTCGGCACCCGCGTCAGCGCCCAGACCTCCTCCGGCGCGGGCGCGGGTCTTCTGGGCACGTGGCAGTTCGATCTCAAGCAGGGTGAGAAGAGCGGGCCCAGGACCGTGATTGTGCGCTCCGACTCGAGCGCGAGCTACGGGAAGGAAACGGTTCGCTGGCGGGTCAAGGCCGACAGCCTGCTGCTCGCGCTGGGCGGGGAGTGGGTGAGCTACAAGCTCCAGCTCAAGGGCAAGCAGCTCGTTCTGTCCGGTGGAGATCTGAACGAGCCTATCACCTTCGACCGCGTCGGCCCGGCCACCCCGAGGCCGGATTCGATTCCCGTCCCACCCGACCCCGACCAGTCCCCTTCCTGAGCGGTCAAAGCGCCAGCGGCAGCTCCAGCGCCTCTATGGGCCGAACGTCGATCGGCGGCAACGGCGCTTCCTGCTCGGCCACGTAAACCGCGCCACGGAAGCCGGCGCGGCGAAGGGCCGGCTCCACTGTCGCCCTGGCCTCGGCCGCGGTATTGCACCGCTGGCTCAGATGCGCGAGCACCACGACGCCGAGCCCCGGATGATGCAGCTCCGCCAGCAGCTCGGCGGCAGCCCGGTTCGACAGATGCCCGCCCGATCCCGCGATGCGCTGCTGGACCACCGGTGGATAGCTGCTCGTGCGGAGCAGGACGTCGTCGTGGTTCGCCTCGAGCACGATGGCGGTGAGGCCGCGGAGGAGATACCGCGTCGCGGTGGTCACGCGGCCGAGGTCGTAGGCAACCCCGACTCGGGCGCCGTCGGCGGTATTCACTGCGAGCGCCAGCGGCTCCGCCGCATCGTGGCTGGTGGGGCAGGCGCGGATCGTGAACGGTCCGAGAGCCGCCTCCACCGTCAGGCCGAGGGGCAGGTGGGTCGCCGCGCGCGCGTCCGCGGGAAGGCGGTCGCGGGTACCGGGGGCCGTGAGGATGGGGACGCCGAGGCGGCTCGCCAGCCGGGCGGCGCCACGAGTGTGATCCCCATGCTCGTGGGTGAGCGCGATCCCGACCACTTGGTCGAGGGCGAGGCCGCCCGCCTTCGCCCGGCGGGCGATCTCCCGGGCACTGAACCCCGCGTCGATTAGCAGCACCGCACCGTCGCACGCAAGGGCGAAGCAGTTGCCTCGGGATCCGGAGCCCAGCGCGAAGAGGCGGGTCATGAGCGTCCAGCTCGGCGGTAGATGCGCCGGAGCGACTCGCGGCGCGCGTCGGTCCACGCGACTTCCCGCCGGGCCATCACCCGCTCGGCGATCCGGAGAAAGCCGTCCTCGGTCATCCGCTCGCCCGCGACGCCCCAGGCGAACGGCGGTACGTACTTCGGGGCGGCTCCGCCGAACACGTTGGCGCCGACGCTCACGACCGCGCCCGTGGGGAGGAGTGTGCCGATCGCCGTCTTGGTGTGATCGCCGAAGAGCGTCCCGACGTTGAGACGGCCGGTCTCGATGCGCTCCCCAGCGACGTCGAGCCGCACCGGTCCGTAGGTGTTCTTCAGGTTGGACGTGATGGTTCCCGCGCCGAGATTCGCCCACCGCCCGACCACGCTGTGCCCGACGAAGCCGTCGTGCGCCTTGTTCGCGTAGCCGAGGAACACGCTCGCGGCCACTTCGCCCCGCACGCGACACTCCGGCCCGAAGACCGACCCCCGCACATAGCCACCGAGGATCCGGGTCCCGGTGCCGACGAAGGTGGGGCCTTCGAGTCGGGTCCCGCTCCGGATCTCCGACCCCGCCTCCAGCACGACCGGCCCGGAGCGGACGTCGAACACGACGCCCGGCTCGACCGCCGCGCCCTGGGTGACGACGTCGGCCGCGTCCCCCAGCACGAGCGCGCCGGCCGGAGCGGCACCGCGACCGCGGAACACGGCGCAGTCCTCTCCCAGCAGGTGCTCGAGCGCATCGAGCAACGAGTACGTCCCGGCGAGCGGCTGCCCCTCGACCGGCAGCTCGCGGCCGCGCGTGCTGCCCGGATCGAACCGCTCCCCCGCCGGAACGATCCAGCCGACCGCGGCATCCCCGTGTACCAGACGCCGGGCGTCAGGTGCCAGCGGGATGGCGCGCCCCGAAGGGGCGAACGCACTGGTGACCACGACCGCGGGACCGGTGAGCGCCGCCGGGGCGGTCGTGGGCGGCTCGTCCGCTTCGTGGAACCCTTCCGCGTGGGCGCCGAGGATGCCGGCGGCGGGCAGGCCGAGGGCACGCTCCCACCGCTCGCGGATACGCCAGAGCCCGGCCCGAAGCTCCGCGACCGGCCGGACGCCGGTGAACGGCGCCCACGCGGCCCCCGGTGCCGCCGGCTCGAGCAGATAGAGCTGGGTCACTCGGTCAAATCGCGCACGTCGGGCGGCAGCGAATCGAGCAGCCGCTTGAGGTCGGGGGCGCGCTCGCGCGGCATGACCAGTACGCGCCCGTTCGCCTGGACCACGATGAGATCCTTCACGCCGTGGAGCACGACGACGTCGTCCTCCGCCCACACCAGGCAGTCTGCGGACTCGTGGGCGATCGCGGGCCCGACGAGAACGTTGCCGTGCGCGTCCTTGGCCCGGACCCGGGTGAGCGCGTCCCAGGTGCCCACGTCGTCCCAGGCGAACGCGCCGCTCACCACAGCCACCGCGCCGCTGCGCTCCAGCAGCCCGACGTCGATGGACACCGGCACCACGGCCCGGAAGAAGCCGGTCACGTCGTCGCGGCGCAGCGCATCGAGATGGGGGGCGATCTCCGGCGTTCGGAGCCCGATTTCCCGGAGCAGAGTGGCGCCGGTCCAGGCGAAGAGCCCCGTGTTCCATAGCGCCCCGGCGGCCATGAGGTCGAGCGCCGTCGCCGCGTCCGGTTTCTCCGAGAAGCGGGCCACGTTGTTCGCCGTGCCGTCGAGCGGGGCTCCGGGGACGATGTAGCCGTACCCGGTCTCGGGGCGCGACGGCACGATGCCCACCGTGACCAGCCGGTCAAAATTGCGGGCGGTCCGAAGCGCCAGATCTGCGGTGCGCCGGAACGCGGCGGGATCACCGACCGACCAGTCCGCATGCAGGGATAGAACCTCGGCGTCGGGGTCGCGGCGCAGCGCCTCCCACGTCGCCCAGACCAGGGCGGGACCGGTCGACGCAGCCCTCGGCTCGACCAGCAGGTTGCCCGCATCGAGCCCCAAGCGGCTGGCGAGGCGGGAGGCGAGCGCGGCGCCGGTTACCACCAGCACCCGCTCGCGCGGAATCAACCCCTCCAGCCGCGCGACCGCTTCCTCGGCGGTCGAGCGCGGGCCGGTGAGCGGAAGCAGCTGTTTGGGATTGTCGGGGGTGCTGAGCGGCCAGAACCGGGTACCGGACCCGCCGGCGAGAATGACCGCCCACCTCATGGGGCGTGCGGCGCAAAGCGGAGCTGGATGGATCCGTGGTCGATGGCGGACACGTCAGAGCAGGGCGAGAAGCGCGGCGCGATGACAACGCAGATCGTACAGGAGGGCTCCGGCGTCGGTGTCCTCGCTCGGGAGGACGACCAGCCAGTCGCTGCCCACCCGGGCGATGACCGCGAGTCCACTCGGCGTCTCCAGCACGGCGGTGTCGAGGCCGCCAAGGCCGGTGGCGTCGGTGAGCGCGCCCGCGTGGCGGGCGAAGGTGACGGCGAGCGCGGCGGCGGAGTCGGCGTCGAGCGAGCGGCGCCCGGCCGAATGGATCGGCAGCCCGTCACCGCTCAGCAGCACGACAGCCGCCACGTCGGCGCGGTCGGCGAAGGCCCGCACCGCCTCTCCCAGACCGTTCAAACGACCCCCTCGGCGGGCGGTGTAAAAAAGGTGAGCGCAACGTAGGGGCCGGGAGGAGCGAAGTCAAGGAATGACGGCGGGTTGACCCCTCTCCACACGGCGCTTAACGTTCCGATCTCATGCGCCGACTCCTCTTCATTCTGATGCTCCTCCCGATCGGCCTCGCCGGCGGGGCCTGCAACGGCAATCCTCTCGGCACCCCAACGCTGGAAAACGCCGTCGATACGATCGTGCTGGGCGCGCTGGTCGGCACCGCGTTCACGGTGCCGAGCGCCTTCTCCATCGCCAGCTCGACGGCGATCCGCACCGATCAGACGTCGTCATTCGATTTTGCCTACAACATCGAGCCCGACGGCCAGCACGTGTTCCTGCCCGCCGCCGCGCTGGGCATCAGCAACACCAGCGGGCTTCAGCCGGGCATGCTCCTGAGTGACCAGACCTTCGACGAGATCAACCAGGCGCCGCTCAACGGCTACACGTCGCTCGATACGCTCACCATCGCCGTGAACCAGGTGTACGTGGCCCGGAGCAGCATCGTGTGCACCACGCTCGGCGTGCCGGTGTACGCCAAGCTGCGCATCCTGTCGTTCGATGATGCCGACCGCGAGGTCACGTTCGAGGTACTCGCCAACCGGAACTGCGGCTTCCGCGATCTCGCGCCGGGTCTTCCCGGCGGCTGAGGCCGATGATCGACCTGAAGCGGCTCCGGCAGGACGCAGAGGTCAGCCGGGCGAATCTCCGTCGCCGGCTGGATCCGGCGCTAGCGGAGCAGGTCGATCGGGTGCTCGAGCTGGACCGGCGGCACCGCGAGAGCCTGGCGCGGTTCGAGGTGCTTCGCGCCGAGCGGAAGGCGGCGAGCGAAGAGGTCGCCCGGCTCAAGAAGGCCAAGCAGCCGGCGGACGAGCTGCTTGGCCGGCTCAAGGCGTCGGGCGACGAGGAGAAGGCGCTCGAGGCGGCGGTGCGCAGCTCCGAGGCCGACGTGTCCCGCGAGCTGAGTCTGCTCCCGAACTTTCTGCTGCCGCAGGTGCTCGAGGGCGACGCGTCGTGTAACCGGGTCGTTCGGAGCTGGGGCACGCCGCCCACATTTGGGTTCACGCCCAGGCCGCATTGGGAGCTGGGTGCGTCGCTCGGCATACTGGATCTTCCCGCCGGCGCCCGGATCGCCGGCTCGGGGTTCCCGCTGTTTCGAGCCCAGGGCGCCCGGCTGGTTCGCGGGCTCGCCAACTTCATGCTCGATCTCCACGCCCGGGAGCACGGGTACGTCGAGATCGCTCCGCCGTACCTGGCGAATTTCGACTCCGTGTTCGGCACCGGGCAGATGCCCAAGTTCGCCGAGGAGCTGTACCGGACGCGCGACGACGAGCTCTACCTCATCCCGACCGCCGAAGTGCCGGTCACCAACATCCACCGCGGCGCGGTGCTCGACGGGGCGCAGCTGCCGATTGCGTACGTGGCGTGGACGCCCTGCTTCCGCCGTGAGGCCGGCGCTCACGGCAAGGACACGCGCGGGCTCATCCGGGTGCACCAGTTCGACAAGGTGGAGCTGGTCCGGTTCACCCGGCCCGAGGTCTCCGACACGGAGCACGAAGTGATCACCCGGCACGCGGAGACGGTGCTTCAGCGCCTCGAGCTTCCGTACCGGGTCGTGGACCTGGCCGCCGGCGACACGGGCAACGCGAGCGCCCACACGTTCGATCTGGAGGTGTGGGCGCCCGGGGTGAACGCCTGGCTCGAGGTGTCGAGCGCGAGCACCTTCACCGACTACCAGGCCCGCCGGGCGAACATCCGCTACCGTCCGGAGCCGGGAGCCAAGCCGGAGTTCGTGCATACGTTGAACGCGTCCGGGGTCGCGTTCCCCCGCTGCGTGGTGGCGCTGCTGGAAAACGGCCAGCAGGCCGACGGCTCGGTCCGCCTCCCCGACGCGCTGGTGCCGTATGTCGGCGTCTCGCGCCTCGAGCCGCCCGCGTAGGCCGCGGATCGAGCGCCTGGCCCCGCCGCTGGTCGTGGGGCTGGTCGCGCTGCTCGCCGGTCTGAGCCTGGGCACCGGCTGGCTGGTGGTGCGCCACTTCCGCGAAGATGCCGAGACCACGAGCCGCTTCTACTCGGAGGTGCTCACGGGTCTCAACAGCTCGCGGCCGGGCGCGGAGCTCGAGGCGCTGCTCCGGCTGGGCGAGCGGGTTCGCGCTTCCGGCATTCCGCTCGTCGTCACCGACGCCTCGGGCCGGGTCACGTCGTACGACAATCTCCCCTTCGATGCCAGCCTGGACGACCCGCGCCTCCAGCAGTTCGTGGGGAGTCTGGACCGCCAGAGTCCGCCGGTGGTGGACTCCAGCATCGGCTCGGTGCATTACGGCGTGCCGCCGGCGCGCTTCCAGCTCACGGCGCTGGTCGTGCTCCAGGCGCTCACGATCACGCTCATGGTGGGCGTGGCGATCTTCGCGTACCGGAGCGCCATGAACGCACAGCGGGATCGGCTGTGGGTGGCGATGGCGCGGGAGGCAGCGCACCAGATGGGCACGCCGCTCACGAGCCTGCAAGGCTGGATCGAGCGGATCCGGTCGCTGCCCGAGGCGCCGCCCGCGCTCGCCGAGTATCTGTCGGCCGACGCCGAGCGGCTCGATCGGGTTGCCCGGCGGTTCGAGCGGATCGGGAACCCGGCGGCGCGTGAGCCGATCGGGCTCGGCGCGCTGGCCGACCGCGTGGCCGGCTACTTCCGGCCCCGGCTGCCCAAGTGGGCGAACCAGATCGAGCTCCGGGTCGAGGCAGCGGGAGCGGGCCCCACGGTGCTGGGCGACCCGGTCCTGCTGGAATGGGCGCTTGAAGCGCTGGTGAAGAACGCCATTGACGCGCTGCAAGGCCGATCCGGCACGATTATCCTCCGGGTGGAGAGCGACGAGCGGACGGCGGCGATCCGGGTGCTGGACGACGGCCCCGGGATCCCAAAGGAGATCCGCCGCGACATCTTCGAGCCGGGCATCACCACCAAGCGCGGCGGGTGGGGGATCGGGTTGGCCCTCTCCCGCCGCGTCGTTGAAGAGGCGCACCGGGGCGAGCTCGCGCTCGAGCCGAGCGAGAAGGGCACG
>JBGPPG010000026.1:0-32211 GCA_041488455.1 Gemmatimonadota bacterium | reverse complement strand
GTAAGAGGTAAGAGGGAAGCAGGCGAGGACGGATCCTCCTCCCCGGACTCACTGCCCACCTCTTACTTCTTACCTCTTATCCTCTCACCCTCACGTCTGGGGAGACGAATGAAGCCATTCACGGTCCACACGGGGCGCGTAGCCGCGCTGCCGCGTGTGAATGTGGACACCGACCAGATCATCCCGAAGCAGTTCCTGAAACGCGTCGAGCGCACTGGGTTCGGCGAGTTTCTGTTCTTCGATTGGCGCTACCGCCCCGATGGCGCGCTCGATCCAGACTTCGAGCTGAACCGGCCGGCGGCGCGTGGCGCGTCGGTCCTGGTGGCCGGGTCGAACTTCGGCTGCGGCTCCTCGAGGGAACACGCGCCGTGGGCGCTCGGAGAATACGGATTCCGCGCCATCGTGGCCCCGTCATTCGCGGACATCTTCTACAACAACTGTTGCCAGAACGGTCTCCTGCCCGTCCGCTTGGCAGAGCCCGAAGTGGCGGACCTCTTCCGCCGAGCGGAGGCCGCTCCCGAGGGCTACGAGCTCACGGTGGACCTCGAGGGACAGCGGGTGGCCGACCGAGCGGGGTTCCAGGCGAGGTTCGAGATCGATGCCTACCGTCGGGAGATGCTTCTCCGCGGTCTGGACGAGATCGGCCGCACGCTGCTCGACGAGCCCAGGATCGCGGCGTTCGAGCACCGGCACGCTACCGTTCGGAGGCCTGGGTGAGGCGCTTCAGCCTCGCGGTGCTGCCGGGTGATGGGATCGGGCCCGAGGTGATCGCCGAGGCCCTTCGGGCCCTCACAGCCGTGGGTGAGCTGTTCGACTACCGCTTCGAGAGCGCCGAGCACGCGATTGGAGCCACGGCGTTCGCCCGCTTCGGCGAGCCGTTCCCGCCCGCCACGCGGGATGCGGTTACCCAGGCCGATGCCGTGCTGCTGGGCGCCGTCGGCGACCCAGCGCTCGACCGCGCGCCCCGGCACCACCGGCCTGAGGCCGGCCTGCTGGCCCTCCGGAAGCTGCTCGGCGTCTTCGCGAATCTGCGCCCGGTGGCGGTGCACCCGGCCCTGGCGCACGCCTCCCCTCTCAAGCCGGAGCGCCTGGCGGGCGTCGACCTCCTGATCGTCCGGGAGCTGACGGGCGGGCTGTACTACGGAGAGCCGCGCGGCCGCGACGACCAGAGTGGAGTCAACACTCTGCGCTACACGGCGCCGGAGGTGGAGCGGGTGACCCGGGTGGCCTTCGAGGCGGCCCGGGGCCGGCGGCGGCGGGTGACCTCGGTGGACAAGGCCAACGTGCTCGAGGTCTCGCAGCTTTGGCGTGACGTCGTGACTCGCGTCGCCGCCGACTACCCTGACGTCACGCTCGAACACCTCTATGTCGATTTTGCGGCGATGCGGCTGGTCGCCAACCCGGCATCGCTCGACGTGCTGGTGACCGAGAACCTCTTCGGCGACATCCTGAGCGACGAGGCGGCGGTCCTGGCCGGCTCTCTGGGTCTGCTACCCTCAGCCTCCCTGGGCGAGGGGCCAGGCTTGTTCGAGCCGGTGCACGGGTCGGCTCCCGACATCGCGGGCCAGGGCATCGCCAATCCGGTCGGAGCCATCGCATCGGCTGCGATGCTGCTCCGGCACGGACTCAAGCTTCCGGACGCCGCCGACGTGGTCGACGGCGCAATCCGGTCGGTGCTGGACGCGGGGGGCCGCACGCGCGATCTCGCCCGTCCGGGCGAGCCGAGCCTCGGAACGCGTGAGTTCGGCGAGCGGGTCGTGCGTGCGGTGCGGGCCGGTCAGGGCGCGGCCGCGGGCGCCGCCGGCTCGTCGTCGAGCCACCGCCGCCAGGCGTCGAAGGTGAAGGGCCGCCCCAGGTAGCTGCGAACGAGCTCGGCCGCCGGCTTGGATCCTCCCGGCGCGAGCACGAGCTCGCGGTAGCGCGCCGCCACTCCCGGCTCCAGGAGCCGTGACCGATCAAAGGTGCTGAACAGGTCCTTCGCGATCACCAACGACCACATGTAGGTGTAGTAGATCGCCGAGTAGCCCGTGAGATGCCCGAAGCCAGCTTCGAAGTGGGTGCCGGGCATCGGCGGGAACGGCTCGTAGCGCGCCTGGGTCTCCGTCACGAGCGAGTCGGGCGAGATGGCGCCGGGCGGCCGGTCGTGCAGCCCGAGCGAGATGCGCGCGAACACCATCTGCCGCCGTACGCCGAGGGCTTTCCCGAAGTCCGTCGCCCGATTCATCCGCGCCACGAGATCCGCCGGGATCGGCTCGCCGGTCTGGTAGTCTTTCGCGAACGAGGCGAGCGTCGCCGGGTCCCGCATCCACTCCTCCAGCATCTGCGACGGCGCCTCGACGAAATCCCACTCCGTCGTGATGCCTGAGATACCCACCCACCGGTGGTGCGACGCCGAGAGGTGATGCATGAGGTGCCCGAACTCGTGGAAGACGGTACGCACGTCCTCCGCCTCCATCAGTCCCGGATCGCCGGGCACGCCACCCGGCAGGTTGCAGACCAGCGCTGCCTCGGGAAGTTGGCTCGTGGTCCCGGTGCGTACGGCGAACATCGCGGCGTGGTTGAACTTGCCCGGCCGCGGATGCATGTCGAAGTAGAACCGTCCGACGATTTTTCCGTTCTCCAGCATCTCGAACACCTTCACCGACGGGTGCCATACCGGCACGCCCTCCACACGCCGGAAGCCGACGCCGAAGATGCGCGCGGCCACGTCCAGCATGCCCTGCTCGACCCGGTCATAGGCGAAGTACCGGCGGGCCTCCTGGGCGTCGAAGTTGTACTGCTCGCGCTGGACCACCTGGGCCCAGTAGCGACGCTCCCACCGATTCACGCCCGTAGCTGCCGGAGTTTCCTGCTGCTTTCGCCGGAGCAGCACGGCGTATTCGCGGGCAGCCGCCGTCCCGGACGCCTCTACCACCTTCTCGATGAACTCGGAGGCGTTGCGCCCGGAGCCGATCATCTTATCCGCCGTGACGTAGTCGGCCCAGTTGGCGAAGCCGAGGAGGGTCGCCAGCTCGTGCCGGGTCGCGAGCAGCGTGTCCAGCACGGGCAGGTTCTGGGGCCAGGCCCGGTTCTCGAAGACGAGAGTGAGCCGGTGGCGAAGCGAGTCGCTCTTGGCGTAGTTGAAGACCGGGAACGCATCCGGGTAGTCGGTCGTGAGGCGAACCGCGCCATCGGGCCCCGGGGCGTGCCGGGCGATGAAGTCGGCGGGCAACCCATCGAGCTCGGCCGTGGTCGCCGTGATCGTATCCACGTCGTCCAGGATGTTGCGCTCGAACGTCTGCTGGAGCGCCACGATCCGGTCCCGCAACGCGCGGACTCTCGCCCGCGTGGAGTCGTCACGGTCAACGCCGACGAGGCGGAACGCGCGGAGCGTCTTCTCGACGTAGAACCGGGTCTCCGGGTCGGCGCGCTTGAGGTCGATGGCGCGGAGCGCGTCGTACACCGGACGGCTGAGCGAAAGCTCGGTGATGAACCCGCTCACGGCCTGGCTTGCGACCTCGGCGGCCTGGCGTACCGGAACGTCGGGGTGGACCTCCCGGATGAGTCCGGCCTGGCGGCCGGCGGCGTCGGTCTGGCGGACGATGGCGTCGTAGGGGACGAGGGTGTTGGCCACCGTGCGAGGACCCTTCACGGCCAGTAGCCGGCCCCAGCTCTGCCGGGCCGCTTCCAGGCGCTCGGCAGTGAGTGCGGCGAACCGGGCGGAGTCGGGCTGCCCGGTCCAGAACGGGAGGTCGTGGCTTTGCGCCGCGGCCGGTGAGAACGCGACGACCGTCGCAAGCGCCGCTACGATCGTCGCTGAGCGTAGTGCCGGCATCGCTGAGCTCCCGCCAATGGGCTTCAAAGATCGGTGACCGCGCCGAGACTCGCGCTGGAGACGAGCTTGGCGTACTTGTGCAGCACGCCCGCGGTGTAGCGGGAAGGCCGGGGCCGCCATGCCGCGTGCCGCCGCGTGAGGACGTCGTCGGGCACCTCGAGCTGGAGCAGGCGGCGGTCGGCGTCTATCGTGATCTGATCTCCCTCCTCGACCAGGGCGATCGCACCTCCCACCGCCGCCTCGGGGGCTACGTGCCCCACGACCATCCCGTAGGTCCCGCCGGAGAACCGTCCGTCGGTGATGAGCCCGACCGAGTCGCCCAGTCCGGCGCCGATGATGGCCGAGGTCGGGGCGAGCATCTCCCGCATCCCCGGCCCACCCTTGGGTCCCTCGTAGCGGATCACGAGCACGTCGCCCGGACGGATCCCGCCGGCCAGGATCGTGTCGAGACACGCTTCCTCGGACTCGAAAACGCGCGCGGGGCCGGTCATGGAGTGCGTCTTGATCCCCGTGATCTTGGCCACGGCGCCCTCGGTGGCGAGGTTGCCGCGCAGAATGGCGAGGTGCCCTTCCGGATACACCGGGCGTCCCCAGGGCCGGATCACTTCTTGGCCGGCCGGGGCGTCGTCGGGGACGCCGCGGAGCGCTTCGGCCACGGTCTCGCCGGTGATGGTGAGGGCGTCGCCGTGGATCACGCCGTGGGCCAGCAGCATTTTCATCACCTGGGGGACGCCGCCTGCCCGGTGGAGGTCGGTGGCCACGAAGCGCCCTGACGGCTTGAGCTCGGCGAGCACCGGCACGCGGGCACGGATCGTCTCGAAGTCGTCGATGGCAAGCGGCACCCGAGCGGCCCGCGCGATCGCGAGCAGGTGGAGCACGGCGTTGGTCGAGCCGCCCAGGGCCATCACGACGGCGATCGCGTTCTCCAAAGCCTCCCGCGTGAGAATGCGGCTTGGCCGGCGATCGGCTCTGACCGCGTCCATGAGCACGTCGGCCGAGCGGGCCGCGCTCTCCTCTTTCTCGGCGTCCTCGGCCGCCATGGTGGACGAGCCGGGGAGGCTCATCCCCATCGCTTCGATCGCCGAGGACATGGTGTTAGCCGTGTACATGCCGCCGCAGGAGCCCCGGCCGGGGCAGGCATGCCGCTCGACCGCCAGCAGCTCCTCCCGGCCGATACGGCCGGCGCTGAACTCGCCCACCGCTTCGAACGCGCTCACGATCGTGAGATCCCGGCCGTCCAGGTGCCCCGGCTTGATGGTGCCGCCGTAGACGAAGATGGCGGGGATGTCCATCCGGGCGATGGCCATCAGGGCGCCGGGCATGTTCTTGTCGCAGCCGCCCACGGCGAGCACGCCATCCATGCTCTGTGCCTGGCAGGCCGTCTCGATCGCGTCCGCGATGACTTCGCGGGAGACGAGCGAGTATTTCATGCCCTCCGTCCCCATGGAGATCCCGTCGCTCACCGTGATAGTGCCGAAGATCTGGGGCATGCCGCCGGCCGCGCGCACCGCCGCCTCGGCCCGGCGGGCGAGGATGTCGAGGCCCGAGTTGCAGGGCGTGATCGTGCTGTAGCCGTTCGCGATACCGATGATCGGCTTGCCGAAGTCCCCATCGCCGAACCCGACGGCCCGGAGCATGGCGCGGTTGGGGCTGCGCTGCACCCCATCGGTGATGGCGGCGCTCTTGAGTCTGGTCATAGGGAGAGGAAGATACGATGGGGCCCGACCGCCTGCGACCGGGCCCCCGGGGGCTCTACTTCGGTGCCGCCTCCAGCGCGTTCCGCTGCACCTCGTCGGCGGTGACGGGGGTGAGGGCCGCGTTGTCGGTCTCGCCGGTCCGGATCCGGATCACGCGCTCGAGCGACTGCACGAAGATCTTGCCATCGCCCACCTCGCCGGTCCGGGCGGAGGCGAGGATCGCGTTGATCGTAGCCTCGACGAACGGCTCGGAGACGGCCATCTCGATCTTCACCTTTTCCCGGAACTCGAGCACGATCGACGAGGCCCGGTAGTGCTCGACGAGATCACGCTCACCGCCGTGCCCGCTTACGCGGCTGATCGAGATGCCGGTAACGCCGGCCCGGAATAGAGCGGCCTTCACCTCGGCCAGGCGCTCGGGTCGGATGATGCAGGTGATCATTTTCACGCGTCCAGCTCCGTAGAAGAGGCGGCCCTGAGCGGGGACCACTCCTAATGAGCTAGCCGCTTCTGCGGCCAGCCGCAAGACAGCACAACGCCGGCGGCCGGTCGGGGACCGGTCGCCGGCGTTGGGCGTCCGGCCGGCTAGGCGTCGTAGTACATGAAGAACTCGTACGGATGGGGCCGCAGATTGACCGCCGCGACGTCCTTTCGCTTGATGCTCAGCCAGGCGTCCAGGACGTCCTGGGTGAAGACATCGCCCGCGAGCAGGAACGCATGGTCGTTCTCGAGCGCGTCCAGCGAGTCACCCAGGCTGCCCGGCACCTGCTTGATCAGCTTCTTCCGGTCGTCGTGGATCTCGTAGAGGTCCTCGTCGATGGGCGCGGGCGGCTCGACCTTGTTCTTGATGCCGTCCAGGCCGGCCATGAGCATGGCGGCGAACGCCAGGTAGGGGTTGGCCGTGGGGTCCGGCGCCCGGAACTCGACCCGCTTCGCTTTGGGGCTGGTCGAGTACATCGGGATGCGGCAGATCGCCGAGCGGTTCCGCGCCGAGTACATCAGGTTGACCGGCGCCTCGAAGCCCGGCACCAGCCGGCGGTAGCTGTTGGTCGTCGGCGCACAGATGGCGAGGAGCGCCGGCGCATGCTTGATCAGGCCGCCGATGTAGTACTTGGCCGTCTCTGACAGGAGCGCGTAGCCGTTCGCGTCGAAGAAGAGCGGCGTGTCGCCCTTCCAGAGCGACTGGTGACAATGCATGCCCGAGCCGTTGTCGCCGAACAAGGGCTTCGGCATGAACGTCGCCGTATAGCCCAGGTTGTGACACACGTTCTTGATGATGTACTTGTAGGTCATCAGGCGGTCGGCGGTCTGGACCAGCGGCCCGAACTTGATGTCGATCTCCGCCTGGCCGGCGGTGGCCACCTCGTGGTGCTGCACCTCTACCGGGATGCCGGCGTCGATGAGCGCCAGCATGATCTTCGACCGCACGTCCTGCAGCCGGTCGAGGGGCGGGACGGGGAAGTAGCCCTCCTTGTGCCGGGGCCGGTGCCCCAGGTTGGGTGTCCCGTTCCGGCCGGCATTCCAGATCCCCTCCTCCGAGTCCACGTGGTAGTAGCCCTCGTGGGCGTTCTGGTCGAACCGGACCGAGTTGAAGATGAAGAACTCGGCCTCCGGTCCCCAGAACGACGCCGTGGCGATCCCGGTGGTCTTGAGGTACTCCTCAGCCTTGAAGGCGATGAACCGGGGATCGCGCGAGTAGGGCTCGAGCGTGATCGGGTCATAGACGTCGCAGGTGAGGGAGAGCGTGGGTACCGACAGCACCGGATCGACGAACGCGGTGGAGACGTCCGGCATCAGGAGCATGTCGCTCTCGTTGATCGCCTGGAAGCCGCGGATCGAGGAGCCGTCGAAGCCGAGGCCCTCCTTGATCATGTCCTCGTCGAGCGTCGCCGCGGGAATGGAGAAGTGCTGCCAGGTCCCCGGCAAGTCCACGAACTTGACGTCCACGACCTGGATGTTCTTCTGCTTGATGAGGTCCAGCACCTTCTTGACGTCGGCGGGAGCCGAGCGCCGCGCTGTACCTGCCTTCACGGTTGTCGCCATCGCATCCTCAAGAACGGGTCAGTGGTGAAACAACGAAGCCCCTGCGCTCCCGGGCCGGACGCAGGGGGCTTCCCGCAGACATCGCGAACGGCTACCCGCAGCTTCCGCGCAGCAGTCGAGGGCGCGCGCTCCCGAGGGCGCGCGCCCAGGCGTTTCGGGCGTTCGACGGGGTTCCAGGGCCAGCGGACATCGCATCCTTGTTCGGGTGCCCCAACTGGAGCGGAGAATACATAAATGGCGGGCCGCTGTCAAGCGCAATGTGCACAATCGGCACAATATCAAGACTTCGTAAAGCCGCTGCCTCAATGAAGTGTAAAGTCTGGTCGTCGAAATGTGCTAATTATGCACGAATCTCTTGACAACACGCGTTACGGGCCCTATGGTGCGGGCGTCCGTTTGTCCCAGGCTGCAATGCCAAAACTTGGTCGGCTTCCCGGGGTGCGCACCCGGGCTGCGCGAAATCGTTGCTACCCGCGGCTGAGCCGCGCGGAGTCGCCGTGATCGGTCCACCCGGTCACCCGGGCCTCTGGCCCGACCCCGTGCTCACCGCCCTCGCGCATGCAGCCCTCGCGGGGGCGCTTTCGTTGTAGCCGCCGGGAGGTCCCGGGGGCGAGCTCACTTCCAGTCGGAGGACAGGTCCATGAATCGGCTCGGCGGGTTCGTCACGTTGGTCACAATCGCGGCGACTACGGCTCAAGTCGGTGCCGTGGCGGCGCAGGCCCCCGCGGACTCGGCCAAGCAGGCCGGGGCGGATACGGCCAAGGCGGCGGCGCCCGCCGCGCCTGCCGCCCCGGCCGGGCCCAAGGTGAACATCAGCGGATTCGTGACCGCCTCGTACACCTACTCCACCCGGCACACCGGAGGCGCGGGAAGCCCGATCGTCGGGCGGCTCTACGACCGCTTCCACGACCAGATCGAGCTCAACGCGGCGAAGCTGGTTCTGGAGAAGCCGGTCGCCACGGACAAGTTCGACGCGGGCGCGCGGGTGGACCTGCTCTTTGGCCAGAACCCCGCGGTCATTCAGTCGGCGGGGCTCAACCTCGGCACGAACGGGGACATGACCCAGGCGTTCGCCACGGTCAACATCCCCGCCGGCGACGGCAAGTACGTCCAGTTCAAGGCCGGCAAGATGGCGACGCTGATGGGGCTCGAGGTGATCGAGGACGTGGTGAACCCCAACCTCTCCGAAGGGAACCTGTTCATCTACGTCGAGAACTTCACCATGACCGGCCTTCGAATGGACGCGAAGCCCGCCGCGACGGTGGACTTCGAGCTGGCGCTCATCAACGGGTGGGACGTGGTGCAGGACAACAACTCCAAGAAGTCGTTCATGGGGCGGCTCGGCATCACGCCCGATGCGCTGACCACGATTGCGTTCCTGGGCTACCTCGGGAACGAGAAGACGGCCGTCGGCGGCATCACGCCGAGCGGGAACCGGTACGGCGGGGAGATCTTCGCCTCGCGCAAGGTGGGCGCCGCGACCGTCACCTTCCAGGGCGACTACGGTCAGGAGAAGGACCTGCCGGCCGTGGGCCAGACCGCCAAGTGGTGGGGCGCGAGCCTCTGGGCCGCATTCGACGCGAGCCCGATCCTCAATGTGGCGCTGCGGGCCGACTACGTGGACGACCAGGACGGCGTGCGCACGTCCGGCGTGCTGGGCTTCCCCGCCAACACGGGGCAGAAGTTCGGCAGCGGCACGCTCACGCTGAACATCAAGAAGTGGGACGCGACGCTGATCCGGCCCGAGATCCGGTATGACCGGTCGAACCTCACGGTGTTCCCGGCCTCCGACGGCACATTGCACAAAGATCAGCTCACGTTCGCGCTGGGCGTGTCCTATCTGTTCTGAGTTCGGCGGACGTCAGACGCCGGCCGGCGTTTCCGGCGTCGGATCGGGGTCGAGGTGGAGCGACCGGTGCATTTCCTCCTCCATCGCTTTGCGGAGCTCCACCAGTCGCCGGGCGTAGCCGTCCAGGGCGCGGTCGTGCGCGGTTGCCGGTACCCAGCTTGGCACAGGGTGCGGCCGCCCCTCGTCGTCCAGAGCCACGAACACAGCCACGCAATGGCCGCAACGCCGGCGGGCGCTTCCCTTGGGGTCGCCGGCGTAGATGTCGACCATGATGTGCATGCTGGTGCGGCCAGTGTGGATGATCGTCGCCTGAAGCGCGACGACGTTGCCCACCTGGATCGGGTGGATGAAGTGGATCCCGCCGACGTACACCGTGACGCAATAACAGCCGCTCCATCCGGCCGCGCAGGTATAGCCCGCCTGGTCCACCCACTTCATCACCACGCCGCCGTGCACCTTGCCGCCGAAATTGACGTGCCCCGGCTCCGCGAGAAACCGCAGCACGCTCTGCCGCTGTTGGTCCACTGATCAGCTCCGCATGTAAGAGGCCTTGACCGGGGGCCGGGCGGCCCCAGCTTCCGTTGTCATGACCGACCCATCGTCCTCGCCAGCGCCCCCGGCGGCGTCCGAGCCGGCCGCTCCCGCGTTGGGGCCTGTCGCTGGACCGCCCGCCGCGCCGCCCGTCGCCCCGCCTCCCGGCCGCCGCAGGATGCTCCCGATCGTCGTCGCGGCTGCGCTCATCGCGGGACTGGCGGCGGCCGCTACGGTACTAGCCCGCCCGACGCTGAGTTTCTCGAACGGATTGCTGGCGCCGGTGCACCTGGTCGTGAATGACGCCGCGCAGCTGGTGCCGGCCGGGGCGACGGTGCGCGTCAAGATCGGGCGCGAGCTGCTGGTGGCCCAGTGGGAGCTCGAGCGCCCGCTCTCGGCCGACCGGCAACCGATGGGCGAGGTCGTGCGTGGCTCCTGGGTAGTCTCGGCGCCACGGGGCACCGTGACCCGCGCGGCGGGGCCGCGGACCGACGCTGGCGACTACTTCGCGCCCCTCATCACCAACGAAACCGCCGGTCTCCTGCGCATCACGTTCAACGCCGGGTTGGACGGCGCCCGCGACTGCGGTTGCGCGGTGCGACCCGGCGCCCGTCAGGTGTTCCTCGGCTATTACCGACTCTACCGCAACACCACGGTCCGGGCAACGGACGCCGAGGGCCGCACCGCTACCTTCCGCGACCTGGGGCCGGAAGCGCAGGCCCGAGGCTGGAGCGTAGGGCTGCGGTTTGCGGAAGGGGATTTTGGGGGTGGGAGCGGCGTAGACGGCAAACAGTAACGGTGAGCAGGTGGCTCCGTAGATCAACGGCGCCCTGTTCCACGGCTTCTCGCTGCTCACTTCTCACTGTTTACCCTCCTGATCCACCCTTCCGTCGTCTCCTCACCAGCATCCCCTGTCCCAGCGCCTCGAACCCGAACCGCTCCCGTACGGCATCCACCGCTTGGGTCAACCGCCGCTGGCGCACCCGCTCATCCGACTCGAACAGATCGGGCGACGCCGCCGTCGTGAGATTCGTGGCGGCGATGCCGATGAGCCGCACGCCGCGGTTCCGGTCCCGAACCTCGGCGAACGCGGCCCGAAACAGCACGCGGACAACGCCGAAAAGCTCCCCATCGAGGTCGGTGGGCTCGCGCAGGGTCTCCCGGCGGGTCACTGTGCGGAAGTCGTCGTGCCGAAGCTTGAGCGCCACCGTCCGGGCGACGAGCCGCTCCTCCCGAAGCTGTGAGGCAACCCGCGCGGTGAGGAATGCAAGCGCGTGCTCCAGGCGCTCGGGATCGCGCAGGTCCCGCGGGAGGGTCGTCTCCCGGCTCACGGACCGGGGAAGCCGGTCCGCGTTGAGCGCCGTCCCGCCGTACCCGTGCGCGCGCAGCTTGAGGAACTTGGCTTCGGGCCCGATCAGGCGTTCCAGCGCCGCGAGCTCCATGCGCTGGACCTCAGCAACGCTCTCGAGGCCCAGCGCACCCCAGCGCTCAGCGGTCTTGGGCCCCACGCCCGGCAGGGCCCGAAGCGGGAGCCCGGCGAGGAAGCCTTCCTCCCACCCGGCCCGCACCTCCATCAATCCGCGTGGTTTGGCCCTGTCGGACGCGAGCTTGGCAAGCATCCGGTTAGGGCCTATCCCGACGGTGCAAGCCAGCCCGGTGCCCTGGCGCACGGCATCGCGCAGCGCTTCGGCCACCGGGAGCAAGGAGACGGGGTGGAGGCGGTCGGTGCCGGTGAAATCGAGGTAGCCCTCGTCCAGCGAGGCCATGACGACCGTCGGCGAGAAGTGGGAGAGGACATCCCGAACGGCGCGCGACGCATCGCGGTAGTGCGCGAAGGCCCCCTGGAAGAAGGTTGCTCCCGGACAGCGGCGAACCGCCTCGGCGATCGGCATGCCGGCTCGGATGCCGTACGCGCGCGCAGCGTAAGAGGCCGACTGCACCACCCCGCGCTGGTCGCGTCGGCCCCCGACCACGAGCAGCTCGACGTCCCGGAGCTCGGGATGCCGCTGTCGGCAGACCTCGACGAAAAACGCGTCGAGGTCCACGTGCATGATCCGTGTCGTCACGCCGGAACCTCGCCTCCCGATGCACGCTACCGAGCCCCGTCACCCGCCGTCAACGCGGCATTTACGACCGCCGGGGCCGGGGCCTATCTTGCCCTCTCGTTTCCGCCCTTCCATCCGCCAGCGGAGGTCCTGAGGGATGCCCAGCGTCACCCCGAAGGCTGCGTTTCTCGGCCTCGGCGCCATCGGGCGGCCGATGGCTGCACACCTCGCCCGAAAGATGGACCTCGCTGTCTGGAATCGCACCCGGGCCCGGGCCGAGGAGTTCGCGGCCCAGCACGGTGCGCGGGTGGGGGCGACGCCGCGGGAAGCGGCGGCCGGCGCGGAGGTCGTGCTCACCTGCCTGCCGACCTCGGTCGAGGTGGAGCAGCTCCTGGACGGACCCGACGGGCTCGAGGCCGGGCTGGCCCGGGGCGCCCTTCTGCTCGACTGCACATCCGGCGACCCGGCCGCCTCTCGGCGCATCGCCGCGCGCCTCGGGGCTCGCGGCGTGGCCTTCGCGGACTGTCCCGTGAGCGGCGGCACGAACGGGGCGGAAGCGGGCACCCTGACGGTGATGGTCGGCGCGGACGACGCTACGTTCGTCCGGGCCCGCTCCGTGCTGGAGGCGTTCGGCCGCCGGATCGACCACATCGGGCCCGTGGGAACCGGCCAGGCCGTGAAGGCCGTGAACAACGCGCTTCTCGCCGCGCACATCCTCGCGTTCGGCGAGGGGTTCGCTGCGCTGGTCAAGGCCGGTGTGCCGGCCCGGAAGGCGATCGAGATCGTGAACGCCTCCAGCGGGCGGTCGTTCGTGAGCGAGGTGCTCGCACCCGACCGGGTGCTGAGCGGCCGCTGGCCGAGGACGTTCCGGCTCGCCTTGCTGGAGAAGGACGTCCGGATCGCGCTGAGTGTGCTGGACGGGAACGAAGTGCCGGGACCCCTCCTCCATTTGGTCGGCGAGATCTTCGGGCGGGCCCGGTCTGCCCTGGGTGACGCCGCTGATCACGTCGAAGCGATCAGACTCATCGAGCGCGACGCTGGTGTGGAGATCCGCGGCTGACCGGCCCTTGCCGCCGTCGGGGTCGTCTGACGAGTTTCCGGTCACATGGCAGTCTCACCCGCTGTCCGATGACCGAGAATTGGGGGTCGATCCTCCAGGAAGCAGCCGAAGTGCTGCTGGCCGATGGCGTTCCGATCGACGGCAGCCTGCATTTGCTGTCTCGTACCGACTATCCGCTGGGTCCGGAAACTCTGCTGGAGATGCTCAACCGCAGCGATCCATTCTTTGCCCTGACCCGGGCAGGCGGGGGCGTGCTCTTCATTCCCAAGGCCCAAACGGCGGTGATCACGTGCCGCCACCACGCTCCACCCAACGATCCCGAGCGGTTCTCCGCGGCAAAGCTGGTGGCACTCGACGTGGTGATGCTCGGCGGTCGTGAGCTCCAGGGCCGGGCCGCGATCGAGATGCCTCCGGAGCGGAGCCGCGCGCTCGACTACGTCAACGGGCCGGGCGCCTTCTTCGCGCTCTGGACCGACGACGTGACCCACTACGTAAACAAGTCTCTGGTGCGGACCATCCGCCCACTGGATTGACGAGGCTCCGTGGCCCGAATCGACCAACTCATCCGGGTGCTTCACGAACAGCGCGGGGATTCGCTCCAGCTGGTCGTGGGGAAACCCGCCCTGCTCATTCGCGACGAGACGACCCGCTCCCTCACCAAGGATCCGTTGACCGACGCCCAGGTCGCGGCGCTGGTGCGCGAGATTGCCCCAACGGAGGCTGCGACTCGGGTCGGCTCGACCGGCGGGGTGGACTTCGAGTACCGCGCGCCGTCGGGCATCGTGCAGGTCGAGAGCCGGCTCGCCGAGACTACCCTTCGACCCGTGGCAGCGCCGGCCGCGAGGCCTCCCGGTCGGACCGAGGCGGAGCTCAAGGAGTTCCGCGCGGCGATCGACGGGCTCTTCCGCCGGCTGGTCGAGTCGGAAGCGTCCGACCTGCACCTCCGGACCGGCGACGCACCCATCCTCCGGCGGAACGGCGAGCTCGTGCGGCAGGAGGGAGAGCCCATCGGCGCCGATCAGCTGGACGGCATGCTCACGAGCATCATGGAGCCCAAGGAGCTCGGCGAGTACCGCGAGTTCAACGACACCGACTGGGCCTACGAGATCGACGGCCTCGCCCGGTTCCGCTGCAACGCGGGCCGCGACCGCAAGGGACCGATGGCGGTATTCCGGACCATCCCTGGCCGCGTGATGACGGTGGACGAGATGGGCCTCAGCCGGGAGGTACAGAATCTCTGCTATCTCACGAAGGGGCTCGTGCTGGTCACGGGACCCACGGGATCGGGCAAGTCCACGACGCTTGCTGCGCTGGTGGATCTGATCAACCGTACCCGGACTGATCACATTCTGACGATTGAAGATCCGATCGAGTTCGTGCACCAGAGCAAGAAGTGCCTGATTACCCAACGGCAGATCGGGCTCCACACCCGCTCCTTCAAGCACGCGCTCAGAGCGGCGCTTCGGGAAGATCCGGACATCGTGCTGGTCGGTGAGATGCGCGATCTCGAGACCGTGTCGATCGCCATCGAGACCGCGGAGACCGGGCACCTCGTCTTCGGGACCCTGCACACCACCACTGCGGCGTCCACCATCGACCGGATCATCGATCAGTTCCCGGCTGACCGGCAGTCCCAGATCCGGGTCATGTTGTCCGAATCGCTGCGCGGCGTGATTGCCCAGACGCTCTGCCGCAAGGTGGGTGGGCTGGGGCGGGTGGCCGCCCGCGAGATCCTTCTTACCATCCCGGCGGTGTCGAACTTGATCCGCGAAGGCAAGACCTTCCAGATCCCGTCCATCATGCAGACCAATCGGAAGGCCGGCATGGTGACGCTCAACGACGCGCTGATGGAGCTGGTAGATCAGGGGCAGGTGGAGCCGAAGGAAGCGTACATGAAGGCGGTCGAGAAGGCCGGCTTCGCCCAGTCGCTGAAGTCGAAGCGGCACGACGTGTCGTTCCTGGGTGACGTGTGACGCACGCGCACCCCGCGGGACGCCCTCCGGCTCCGGTCCTGGTGCTCGTGTCGCCCCAGGACCTGGTCAACGTGGCGAGCGCCGTCCGGATCGCCAAGAACTTCGGGATCGGGACGATTCGCGTGGTCAATCCCGAGGTCGAGCTCGACGCGTACCGTATCGAGGGGATCGCCCACAACACGGCCGACGTGGTGGCGCGCATGACCGTCTACGGCTCGCTCGCCGAGGCGCTGGCCGACTGCGTCTACGCGGCGGTGTTGACCGGGCGCGAGCGCGCCGCCAAGCGCTCGGTTTTGCGACCCCGCGAGGCGGCGGCCCGGCTCGTCCAGCGTGCGGCGGAGGGCCCCGTGGCCTTGGTCGCGGGGCGCGAGGACTCCGGGCTCACGAACGAGGAGCTGGACTGCTGCGATACGCTGGTGACGATCTCGACCGATCCGGCCCACCCGTCGCTCAACCTGGCCCAGGCCGTGGCCATCATGGCGCACGAGATCTGGCTGGCCGGAGGCGGTGACGAGCTGCCGTTCAAGCCGCCGCGGAAGACCGCCCCTCCCGCGACCCACGAGATACTGGAAGCCCTCTTCGCCGATTGGGAGCGGGCGCTCTGGGCCATCGATTTCTTCAAGACCCGCCATCCCGAGCATGTCATGCGGTCGTTCCGCGAGCTGGTGTTCCGTGCCGCGCCGGACGCGCGGGAGGCATCGCTGCTCCGCGCCATGGGGATCGAGGTCGGCCGCTTTCTGGCCCGGGAAGGGATGCTCGAGCGCCAGGATCCGTCGGGACGGGCCCCGTCGGGGGCGGAGGCCTGAGCATGGGACGATCCGTGGCGTACTGGGCCGCCAACCCCTACCGGCTGGCTGACACCGCGCCGAAGCCGTCGGCCCCCTACCGCGATCTCCCCGTCGCAGTGGCGGGGCGCTTCCGCCTCGCCCGGACGGGGCTCCTCGCCGTCCGTACCGCCGCGGAGCAGGTGCGCTTCATGGGATCGCCGTGGGGGTGGACCTGGGAGTACGGCGTCGGGTCGCGGAAGCTCTGCTGGCTCCATCCGATCACCTCCGGGGCCAGCGGCACGTTCACGTTGACCGATGAAGAGGAGACCAAGACCCTCGCCTTGCCGCGACTGGCGGAGGTGCTGCGCCAGGCGGTCCGGGACGGCCAGCAAACCGGGCCCGTCAAGTGGTGCTGGGTGGCGCTGAACGATCGCCGCAGCGTCGAGGTGTTTCTCGGTCTGGTGCGGCGGAAGGCGGAGTGGATCGGGGCATCGGCGGCGATTCGGCGCCGGCGCGCGGTCTAGGAGATTCGAGAATTTCCCGTGGTTGTGGAGTCTCGCCGCGGATGACTATACTTACTGCCGCCCGAGGGCGGACTCTCCCGGCTTGGTGCATTTCGCGTTCAAATCGCTTTGACGTTCTGACTTCTCGCGCGGCCCGCATCGGTTGGGACGCGATGGATTCGAGCAGCCCGGCGTTTGACTGGTGAGGACGATGCGGAAGCTGGTTCTGATCGGGGCTGGGGCGGTGGTGGGAGCGGTGGCGATCGGCCTCGGTGCACTCGGGCTCACGTCGGGCTCGAGCGGCGCGCAGGCGTCCAAAGTCGCCCCGGACTCGGCCAAAGCGCCCCTGCTGGCAACCGGCGACACCGCCAGACTCCTCGGGCCGAGGCAGCCGATCTTCTTCCGGCACGACATCCACGCCGGCCAATACAAAATCCAATGTCAATATTGCCACTACTCCGTTGCCGTCTCGGCGGAGCCGGGCATTCCCTCGATGCAGACCTGCATGGGCTGCCACACGGTCATCGCGGGGAGTGACAGCAGTCACAAGGTCGAGATCAAGAAGCTCCGGGACGCCTGGGGCCAGAAGAAACCGATCGAGTGGGTGCGGGTCCACTACGTCGCGCGGCACGCGCATTTCCCGCACATGCGGCATATCAAGGCGCTCGGTCCGAACGCCTGCCAGACGTGTCACGGCGACGTGGCTCGCATGCCCCAGATTTACAAGGTGAACAACGTCAACAACATGGGTTTCTGCATCTCGTGCCACATGCAGCGTAACGTGACGCGGGATTGCTCGGCGTGTCATTACTAGATGCTAGCCGTTAGCCGTTAGCCAAATCCCGGACCTTTCATGGCCGACGAAGCCAACAACCCGTCAACCATCGACCGCCGTCGCTTCCTCTCCGTGCTCGGTGTTTCCGGGGCGGGTGCGGCGGTCCTGGCCGGCTGCTCGACCGACCGGGTGCAGAAGCTCATCCCCTACCTCGTCCAGTCGGAGGACCAGGTTCCCGGGGTCGCGACCTGGTACGCGAGCACCTGTACCGAGTGCGCGGCCGGCTGCGGGCTTCACGTGAAGACCCGGGAAGGCCGCGCAGTCAAGCTCGAGGGGAACCCCGAGCATCCGGTTAACCGGGGCAAGCTCTGCTCCAGGGGTCAGGCCGCTCTCCAGGGCCTCTACAACCCCGGACGGATCACGGGCCCGATGGCCCGCGCCGCCGGGGGCGGCTTCCAGGAGATCACCTGGGACGACGCCATTCAGCGGCTCGCGGCTAAGGTCTCCTCAGCGGGTGGCAAGGTTGCGGTGATCTCCGGCGCGGGACGGGGGACTCTTTCCGACCTCCTGGCGGACTGGACCACGGCCCTGGGTGGACGGGTAGCGCGGTACCGGCCTTTCGATCACGAGCCGCTCCGCGCCGCCAACAAGGCCGTGTTCGGTCGGGATGAGCTCCCGGCGCACGATTTCGGCAAGGCGCAGTACATCGTCTCGTTCGGGGCCGACTTCCTCGAGACCTGGCTAGCGCCGGTCGAGAACCAGCGCGGCTTTGCCCAGTCTCACGGCTTCCATGATGGCCGCATGGCCAGGCACGTGGCCTTTGCGCCCCGGATGTCGCTCACCGCCCAAAACGCCGACGAGTGGCACCCGATCCGGCCCGGGTCGGAGGCGGCGCTCGCGCTCGCGCTGGCGAACGTCCTGGTCACGGAGCATGGGGCGAGTGCGGGCTCGTTCGGTGCGTCGCTGGCGGGGTTCACCCCGGAGATAGCCGCGAAGGAGTCCGGCGTTTCGGTAGAGGCCATCCGCCGGATCGGGGCGGAGCTTGCGGCGGCTAAGCCGAGCCTGGCGGTGGCGGGCGGCGTGGCGAGCCAGCACCGTGGGGCGGTTGAGGTCTGCACCGCGGTGGCGATCCTCAATTGGGTTGCCGGGAACGTAGGACAGACGGTGCTCTTCGGCGCCGATCTCGATGCCGGTGACGGCGCCCATGCCATCGACGCCATCGGCTCCGCGCTCGACGCGGGCCAGGTTGCCGTGCTCCTGGTGCACGAGGCGAACCCGCTGTATGCGCTGCCCGCCTCCCTGGGATTCGCGGCCAGATTCGCCAAGGCGGGGTTCAAGGTCTCGACCTCGCCCTATCTGGACGAGACCGCGGCACAGTGCGACCTCCTGTTGCCCGACCACCATTCGCTGGAGCGCTGGGACGACGCGCGGCCCCGCGCCGGCGTCGTCGGTCTGATGCAGCCGGTGATGGAGCCCGTGTTCAAGACGATGGCGACCGGCGACGTCCTGCTCAAGACGGCGCAAAAAGTGGGAGGCGCGCTGGCGAAGTTCGCCGCGCCGACCTACGAGGCGCATCTCAAGGCGCGCTGGGCCGATTTCGCCAAGGCCCAGGGCCAGGCCGACGCCGAGGGCTTCTGGCGGGCCGCGCTCCAGCGGGGCGGGGTGTACACCGACCGGCCGGCCGCGGACGTGAAGCCGGCGGCTGGAGCAGCCGCGGCATACACGGCACCGGCGTTCGATGGCTCGGGCGAGTTCTACTTTGCGCCCCACGCATCCTCGTTCCTCTACGACGGGCGGGGCACGAACAAGCCGTGGCTGCTGGAGAACCCCGACCCGGTTACCAAGATCACCTGGCATTCGTGGGTAGAGGTCCATCCGGAGACGGCGGCCCGGATCGACGTCCGCAACGGCGAGATTCTCCAGCTCACGTCACCCCAGGGCAGCATCGAGGCGCCGGTCTACATCTATCCGGGCCTCCATCCCGACGTACTGTCGGTGCCCCTCGGCTTCGGGCACACGGAGTACGGTGGCTACGCGAAGGGCCGCGGGGTGAACGCCCTGGACCTGCTCGCCGTGAAGCCCGGGCAGTCGTTCGTGCCCTACCTGTCGGCTCGGGTGTCCGTCCACAAGACGGGCCGCTACCAGAAGCTCGCCTCGACCGAGGGGAACCCCCGCCAGCTGGGCCGAGGCATCGCCGAAGCGATGCCGGTGACCCTGGCCGCCAAGGGGCTCGGCGTGAAGGAGGCCGCCGCCGCGGAGGGCCACCCCGAGGCGGAGGTCAACCCCGAGCGCGAGCTGGAGGCGATCAAGGGGTGGGCCGCCGAGGTTCAGGAGCGCACGCGCAAGGGCGACTACGCGGGCGACCATCCGCAGTGGGGCATGACGATCGATCTCGCCAAATGCACCGGCTGCTCGGCTTGCGTCACGGCGTGCTACGCGGAGAACAACATCCCGACGGTGGGTGAAGACGAGATCCATCGGGGGCGGGAGCTCACCTGGATGCGAATCGAGCGCTACTGGGAAGGCGGCACGGCGGCGGACAAGCCGATCGAGGCAAGGTTCGTCCCCATGCTCTGCCAGCACTGCGCCAGCGCGCCGTGCGAGCCGGTGTGCCCCGTGTACGCGGCGTATCACACCCCCGACGGCCTCAACGGCCAGATCTACAACCGGTGCGTGGGCACCCGGTATTGCGCCAACAACTGCCCCTACAAGGTGCGGTACTTCAACTGGTACAAGTACAACGAGCGGGCGTGGCCCGAGCCGCTCAACCTCCAGCTCAATCCCGATGTCACGGTGCGGGCACGCGGCGTGATGGAGAAGTGCACCTTCTGCATCCAGCGAATCCGCGGGGCGCAGGACCACGCACGGCTCGAGGGCCGCCCGCTCAAGGACGGGGAATTCACCACGGCGTGCGCGCAGGCGTGCCCGTCCGACGCCATCGTCTTCGGTGACCTGCACGACCCGGGGAGCCGGGTGCACCAGACCAGCCAGGACCACCGCGGCTACCACGTGCTCGAGGAGGTCAACACCCGGCCGGTGATCACCTACCTGGCCAAGGTGACCAGCGGGGCGGAGGCCTGAGTATGGCCGTCCTCGCGCAGGAGCCCGTCATCACGCAGACGCACGCCGACGTCACGCGGGACGTCGTGGCGACGCTGGGCAAGCCCAGCACCGGCTACGTGCTGCTGTTCTTCGGCGCGGTGGGCCTGTTCCTGGTGGGCGCGCTCACGCTGTTGATCCTGGTCAAGGACGGGCTCGGGCATGCCGGCTACCAGCCGCCGGTTTTCTGGAGCGTCTACATCACGACGTTCGTCTTCTGGATCGGCATCGGCCACGCGGGCACCCTGATTTCAGCCATCCTCTATCTGTTCCGCTCCCCGTGGCGGACCGCCGTGTATCGCTCGACCGAGGCGATGACGGTCTTCGCGGTGATGACGGCGGCGCTGTTCCCGATCATCCACATCGGGCGGCAGTGGCTGTTCTACTGGCTGCTGCCCTATCCGAACCAGCGCTTCCTCTGGCCCAACTTCAAGTCGCCCCTCGTCTGGGACGTTTTCGCCATCACCACCTACTTCACGGTCTCGACCACGTTCCTGGTCTACGGGCTGGTTCCCGACGTGGCGGCCGTGCGGGACAAGGTCGGCGGCTGGCGCAAGCTGGTGTACAAGTTCGCCTCGGTGGGCTGGCTCGGTACCGACAACCAGTGGCGCCACTACTCGCGCGCCTATCTGTATCTGGCCGCGCTCGCGACGCCGCTCGTGCTCTCGGTGCACTCGGTCGTCTCCTGGGACTTCGCCTCGAGCATCGTGCCGGGGTGGCACGGGACGATCTTCGCGCCGTACTTCGTCGCGGGCGCGATCTACTCCGGCATCGGGATGGTGCTGACGCTCATCATCCCGCTCCGGCGCGTGCTCAAGATCGAGCACATGATCACGGACTACCACTTCGACAACCTGGCGAAGCTCACCCTGCTCACCGGCTCGATCCTGTTCTACGCCTACGGGATGGAATACTTCACCGCCTGGTACAGCGGGAGCCCGTTCGAGCAGACCACCTTCTGGCGGCGGGCGTTCGGGCCGTACTGGTGGGCCGGCTGGTCCATGATCATCTGCAACGCCTTCGTCTCCCAGCTGCTGTGGTTCAAGAAGATCCGTGTCAATCTGACGTCGCTCTTCGTCATCTCGATCTTCATCAACATCGGGATGTGGTTCGAGCGCTTCGTGATCATCGTGTCGTCGCTGCAGAACGACTATCTCCCGTGGGCCTGGGATCAGCTCAATCCCACCTGGGCCGACTGGGGGATTCTGGCCGGCTCGTTCGGCTGGTTCGGCATGTGGTTCCTGCTCTTCGCCCGGACCTTCCCCATCGTCGCGATCCAGGAGATCAAGGAGATGATCCCGCTGCCGCGGAAACGGGGAGGGCACCACTGATGATGGGCGGGCGTCCCAAGGTCGTCCCCGGCGTTCTCGCCTCGTTCGAGCACATCGACGCGGCGACCGATGCCATCAAGGCGCTGCGCGCGGGCGGCCACGGCGACCTCGTGGTTTACTGCTCCCACCCGAACCACGAGCTGGAGGAAGCGCTCGAGACGCCCGTGAGTCCGGTGCGGCTCTTCACGCTCATCGGCGGGCTCACCGGCTGTACCGCCGCCTTCGCCATGACCATCTGGATGAACCTGGACTGGCCGACGTTGGTGGGCGGCAAGGCGATCGCCGCCATCCCCGCGTTCGTCGTGCCGGGCTTCGAGCTGACGGTGCTCCTGGGAGCGCTGTCGAGCGTGGCGGGTGTGATCCTGCTGTCGATCCTGCTCGGGAAGCGTGGGGTGATGTACGATCCGCGCTTCAGCGACGACCGGATCGGAGTATTCGTCCCGGCCGGCACGGACGCGGCTCCGGCGATCGAACGGCTCTTCCGCGAGGCAGGGGCGGTGGAGGTGCGACATGCGGCGGCGTGACCGGCTGGTGCTGCTCGCCGGCGTGGCACTGGCCGCGGGCGGGTGCGACTGGTACTACAACGACGTGCCTTCGCCGGACCAGCTCTGGGAGGTCATCCCCTGGTTCGACCAGATGGTCGTCCAGAAATCCGTGAACCCGTACTCCCGGGCCGACGTCCCGCGTTACACGCCGGACGGCACGGTGCCGGTAACCGGCGGCGAGCCGGACTGGAGCGCGGAGTGGCTTTCCGGCAAGACGATTACCGCCGACGCCCTCAAGAACCCCGCGGCCGGCGCGCCCGCCGGTGGGGTGCCACGGCACGGCGCGGAGACCGCCTTCATCCCCGGGACGATCGAGGCCAAGGGCGACACGCTGTACGAGAATTTCTGCGCCACCTGCCACGGTCCCGGCGGCGCCGGCGACGGGCCGGTAGGCCGCAAGCTCGGTGCGCTGCCGCTCATCAGCCCGCGCGCCCGCGCCTATACCGACGGCTACATCTACAGCATCATCCGCTACGGCAGGGGCCTGATGCCGCGCTACGGCGACAAAGTCTACGATCCGATGGATCGGTGGGCCATCGTGAATCATGTGCGAAAGCTTCAGGCTGAGGCGCCCCTTCCGCCCGGCCCGCCGGGAGGCCCCAAGTGACCAATCTCTCGGGCATCCACCAGCGCCTCATCTCCCGGTCGGTTTCCGGGCGCTACGACGCGTTCCTGGGCCTGGGAGCTGGCCTGGCCGTCCTCGGGCTCGTCCTGTTCCTCCGGGCGCTCGGCGGCCAGGACGCGGACCGGGCGTGGCAGCTCTTTCACGTGAACTGGGTGTACTTCACCGGGCTCGCCGGCGGCAGCGTGGCGTTCGCTGCGGTGCACAAGGTGGTGAACGCACGGTGGTCGGGACTCATGATCCGCTTCGCCGAGGCGTCCGTCGCCTTCCTGCCGATCTCGCTGATCGGGCTGGTGCTGATCTTCACGGTCGGGTACCCGCACATCTACGGCCGCATGGTCGGCGAGCTGCACTCGCTCCAGCACGGCAAGGCCGTCTGGCTCTCGCACGACGTGATGTTTGCTCGTCTGGGGCTCCTGCTGGTGGCGTTGTACACCGTGGGCTGGCGTCTGGTGCGAGCCGACATGATTCCCGACATGCTCGCGGCGAAGGGAGCGGTGTCGGGCGCGCGCCAGGGCCGGTTCGAGCGGATGACTGCGGGGTACGACGGCTCCGAGGGCTCGGTCGAGGCGAACGACGGGCGGATCCGCCGCCTGGCCGCGACGTTTGTCGTACTTTACGCGCTGGGGTTCACGTCGGTGGCGTTCGACGGGATGATGGCGCTGCAGCCGCACTGGTTCTCCAACCTCTTCGGCGGCTGGTACTTCATGGGGTCGTTCCTCGCCGGCCACATGCTGCTCGCCCTCATGATGATCTACGGCGGCCGCCAGCTCGGCATCGCGGACCTGATCTCGGCCAAGCAGCGCCACGATCTCGGCAAGCTGTGCTTCGGCTTCACCGTGTTCTGGACCTATCTCATGTGGGCCCAGTTTCAGGTCATCTGGTACGGGAACCTGCCGGAGGAAACCGGCTTCGTGTTCAGCCGGCTTTGGGGACACTGGGTGCCGGTGGGCAAGGTGGTGTTCCTCGGCATGTTCATCGTGCCGTTTTTCGGCCTTCTGGGGGTCGGTCCCAAGAAGGCCCGGGCGACGTTGGGCTTCTTCGCCGTGGTGAGCCTGACCGCCCTCTGGCTCGAGCGCTACCTCCTCATCGTGCCGTCGGTCACCGCCGCTGACGGTCCGGTCTTCGGCGTGCCTGAGGTTGCCTCGACGCTCCTCCTCGCCGGTCTCTATCTGCTTGCGTACACGCTGTTCGCGCGAACCTTCCCGATGGTTTCACCGCGCCTTGCCGAGATCACGTTGCTGCGCGAGCTGGGGCATCACGAGGTCGAGATATTCGACCACGAGGACACGGACAAGGATTTCGTACACGAGGGGGATTTGGAGAGGAGGAAGGGAAGCCGTGGGAGCCGTTAGCCGTTAGCTAATGGCTACTACCCTAATAGCTAACGGCTTCTATCTAACCCTCATCATCAAATTCAACCGCCGCATCATGGCCCGCAAGGAGTCGCTGGGGAGACTGCCGGTGACGGCGAACATGCGGTCGCCGTGCCGGAAGGCCAGCGCGCTGCCGAGGCCGGACCGCCCGGCCGGCGTGGCCGGCTCGTATTCCTCCCCGGGTCGGGTGCCGAGCAGCGCCGACACGTCGCTCACCGGGCCTTCGATGGTGCGGATCACCTCGCCCGAAGCCAGCTGCTGCGCCACAACCATGAGCGGCCGCCGGCCACTGTCGCCGGCCTGAGTCTGGACCTCGGTCACCGGAAGACCGTCGATGCGGGCCGGCGTGTTGCCGGCCTGCTCCTTCGCGCCGTCCCACGAGAGGTTACGCCAGACCCCGCCCAGCTCCAGCTGGCCGTCCTTCGCGATGCCGCCCACGTTCGCGAGGTGGGCCGACGACGGCGTGCGACCCGCTGGTACCGCGGGCGAATACCGCCGGGCGACCGCCCGTTTGACGGGCGGAGCGACCTGCGGCTTCTCGGTTTCGGGAGCCGACACCTCGATGGCCGGGGTCTCCGCGGGCGCGGGGGCGACCGTCATCGTATCCGGTTGCAGGTTGAGCACAGGAGCCGCTGCCGCCTGGGGAGCCGGGGATCTCGTCGCCAGCGTCCGCGTGGCCGGCGGATGCACGAGATAGCTCGCGCCCCAACCCACGCCCAGGGCCACCACCACGCTTGCCGCCCACGCCGCCCGCTGCCGCAGCTGCTCTCGGCGGGAGGCACGCTGAGCCGCCCGCCGGCGCAGGTCCGCCAGCGGCGGCGGAATCGTGCGCCGAGGCGCCAGCCGCGCGAGCATGGCCGTGGTGCGGTCCCGGAGGGCCGCGATATCATCGCGGGCCGTCCGGCACGGCGTACACTCGGCCAGGTGGCTCTCGATCTCGACGCAGCGCAGTCGCGCCAGCGCCTGGTCGAGGTAGGCGTGCAACTCCTCTTCACGAATGTGCGGCATGATCCCTTATCTGCTGCCGCTCATGCGCGGCAACGAGTCGTTTCCGGGCCCGGGCGAGGGTCGTACCGACGGCCCCGACCGCAAGGCCCGTCTGCGCCGCGATCTCCGGGTAGCTCAACCCGGCATCCCACAGGAGCAGGATCTCCCGGTCCCGCGGTGTGAGCGCACCCAGGGCGTCGTGCACCGACGCGATCTCCTCGTCCCGCTCCACCTGGTCCTCGGCGGAGGGCTCGAAGGTCGGCTGGGCGATCGGATCACCCTTGAGGAGCGTCAGATGCCGCTTCCGGCGGACCGCAGCCCGGGCCTCGTCGCGGGCGAGGTTCGCGGCTACCGCGAACAGCCAGGCGCGGGGTTTTTCGGGCCGGTGCGCGAGCGCCCGGACGAAGACTTCCTGGGCCAGATCCTCGGCGCGCTCCGCGTCCCAGACTTTGCGATAGAGAAACCGGACGACCGCAGTGTAGGTCGACTGGTAAAGGATCTCGAACTCGTCGTTCACCGCGGCCTCTGGCCCCCGGGGCCGATATCCCACCAACGTATGCGTGCACGGGTGTCGCCAAGAGGACGCGCCGCCCCGTTGCCCTTGCACAACTGATGCCCCCTCAAGGGGCTACCCCTCGCCCCGGGGGCCCGAAGACGCAGCCGGGGTGCAGACCCTTGCCCGTCGGGGGCCAGTCGCTGCAGAGATCGGGCTTCGCCGGCCTCCCGTCACCTCGCCCGCGCCCATGGAGCATGCAGCTGATCCGATCCGAGCCGAGGTAACCGCAGCCGGAAACCATTTCCGCCTCCAGGGAGAAGTCCCCCGGGCGTGTCACCTTACACAAATACGGTGATTTCCGCGCCCGCACCAGAGCCTCCAGCCGGCGCTGGCGCCGAGTGCACATGATCTCGATCTGGAGGTCCCGGCAACACGCGGCGCCCCGGACTCGATCCGCCGTCCGGCAGGGCGCCCCGGCGCAGGGGTTGTCGGACGGGAGCACGGGGAGCTCGCGGCTCGGGCGGGGGAGGACTCGGGTGGCGAGCTGCATGTCGTCCACGACCCGGAAACGGTCCCCGCCGAGCTGGCGGGCCTGCGGAGCGCCACGCGCCCCCCGCGGCGTCCGGCCCGTGAAGCCGTGCGCGGAGCAGCGCGACTGGCCGTTGGCACGCTCGAGATACCGGCAGGGCACGTGGAGCACCGCGTCGGCGTAGAGATCGCCCTCGGCCCAGAGGTCCCCGAAAGTGATGTGCTCGGTGTGACCCAGCAGCCACGTGGCCTCGTGATCCAGCGAGGTCGGCCCCTCGTCGAGCCCGCCGATCCGCAGCAGCACGCGCAGGCTCAGACACTGTGCGCCCAGCCGATTGCAGGCAGGCGGCGTGCGGCGGGTCTTGATTCGTCGTGACGGCGATGGCAAATTGTCGCCTGCGATTAGAGCCTTGTGAAATGGTTCACAAGCACACGCCCCCAAGCAACGGGTGGGCGTCGGGGATTTGAGCAACGTCCACGTTTCTGGAGGCACGAAAAGCGATGCGCATGACTTCCTTGGCGGCGGGGCTGGCCCTTGTGGCGGCGGCCTGCGGCGGTGAAAAGAAGGCGGAGGATCAGAGCACCACGGCGACCCCGCCTGCGGCTCAGCCGGCCGCGCCGGCCGCGGCTCCGACGGCTGGGGGAACCACCCATGAAGTGAAGATGCTGCTGGACGGGACCACCTACAAGTACGATCCTGCGAAGCTCACCATCAAGTCGGGCGACATCATCAAGTTCACCGTCGTGAGCGGTGGCGCGCACAACGTGCAGTTCTATCCGGACAGCATCCCCGCCAACGTCCCGGCAGCCATCAAGGTCCTCGCCGTGGCACCGCCGGAGAAGGGCGGGAGCATCTCCAGCGAGTCCATGAAGACCGAGGGTGAGAGCTTCGAGCTGTCATTCGCGGGCGCGCCCGCAGGCAGCTACAAGTTCTTCTGCGCTCCGCACCATGCTCTCGGGATGGTGGGCGAGGTGACGGTGCAGTAGCGCAGTGAACAGTGAGCCGTAAACACTAAACAGGGGGTTCCGTGGTGCTGGGAGCCCCCTGTTTACTGTTCACGCTTCACCGCCCACCCCCCCACCGTCAGCCCCACCCCGAGTCCCGCAAGCGCGTCCACCGCGTAGTGCATCTGGCAATAGACCACCCCGATCGTGAGCAGCGCGGTCGGGATCAGGAGCGTCGCTCCCAGGGCGCGCGAGGCACGCCAGCTCGTGACCGTCGCGGCGACGCTTGCGGCCACGTGCGAGGACGGAAACGCGGCACCGTACGAGCTGCCCACCGCCAGCGTTGCGTAGACCAGATGGGCCATGGGATTGTCCACGAAGCTCCCGGTCGGACGGGGGAACTGGTAATACGGCCCGGCGACGGGGAAGAACACGAAGACGACATAGCAGGCGAAGAAGGTCGCGATCACCGCGAGGACGAACCGCCGGAGCGGCTCCCGGTCGGGGCGGCGCACGAGCACGAGCGCGGGCACGACGATGATGGGGTAGTAGGCGCAATACGCCCCGTGCAGCAGGGTGGACCAGAAGCGGCTTGGCGCCCGCTGCCACCAGTCCCGGCTCGGCTGCCCGCCGAATAGGGCGGCCTCCCACTGCTGGACCGTCCGATCGTGGACGGCCACACGCCCGCCACCGCTCAGCACGTCCAGCGAGGCGTACAGGGCGAGCAGGAGCACGAGCGGGTAGACGTCGTGCATCAGACGCCCGAACCGTCCGAGATCGTCCCGGGTGACCAGCGCCACCAGGGCGACCATGAGCCCGTTGGCCGCCAGCAGCCAGGCGCATTCCGGGAAGACGCTCAACCGCATCGCCGCCACGACAGACACCAGCCCGACATATGCCAGGACGAGCCGATCAACCGTCCGGAGCCGCCGGGCGACGGATAGCGACCCCAGGGGTTGCTGACGCGCCTCTACAGCCATCCCGCGGACCGATACCACCGGCAGGTGTCGGCGAGTCCGCCCCGGAGGTCGAATTCCGGGGCCCACCCGGTCTCGGCCATCAGGGGACGGGGGTCGCCGGTCCAGGCGGCCTGGAAGAACTCGTTGGCCTTGTCCGCGGTGAGAATGGTTGGGCTTCCGGCGAGACGCGCGAACGCGCCGGTGACCGAGAGCGCTGCGGCGCCGACACGGAGGGGGATCCGGATCAGCTTGACCTGACGCCCGACCGCGTCACCGACGGTCCGGACAAACGCCGCGCTCGTGAAGGTCTCCGGGTGACAGGCGTAATAGAGGCGCCGGGCCGCGCGCTCGGAGGTGCCGCTTGCGACGAGGGCGCCGGACAGGTCAGCAGCATGCACCGCCGAGACCTCCTGGGTACCGTCGCCGAACACGGGACCGAGGCCGAGTCGGGCCAGCCGGAAGACCTTGAGCACCTCTCGGTCGCGAGGCCCATACACCATCGGCGGTCGCAGGATGGTCCACGGGACTTGGCTTGCCCGCACCAGCTCCTCGGCGGCCAGCTTGCTGCGGCCATAGGCGGTGACCGGGCGCGGCAGCTCAGCGCCGGTCAGCGGTCGCCCGGGCGAGGAGGGCCCGCCGGCCGCCATGGACGACACGAGAACGAATCGGCCGACGCCGGCGCGGCCGGCGGCCTCGAGCAGATTGGCGGTTCCGTCGCGGTTGGCCCGGAGAAACTCGGCTTCGTCCCGCGCCGCCACGAGGCCGGCGACGTGGAACACGATGGCCTGCCCGCGGGTAGCGCTTTCGAGCGCCGCGCGGTCGTGCAGGTCGCCGGTCACCAGGCGCACGCCCTGGCTGCCCAGCACGGCGGCCTTGCCCGGCGAGCGCACCAGCGCCGTTACCTCAGCGTCGCGGCGGCGGAGCGCCTCGACCAGGTGGCTTCCCACGAACCCGGTCGCGCCCGTCACCAGCACCCTCATGTCGGGCGATCGTAAAGCCGGTAGGACTTGTAGTGCTTCCAGCCGATCTTGATCATGCCCGCGATCATCGCGGCGTTGTCCTCGAGAATCCAGCCGGCTTCGCCCCAGTGGATGCGGCTGGCGTTGCCATTGCGCCATATGATCGCGTACAGGAGCGCGTCTATCCCTTTGCCGCGATACTCGGGAAGGACGCCGAGGAGCAGCACCCGGAGGCGATGAATGCGGCGGGTCTTGAGCATCCAGAGGACCCGGACCAGTCCCGGCAGAAACGCGCCCGACCGGTTGCCGCGGAACGCGGTGTTCAGATCGGGCATGCAGATGGCAAAACCGATGATCTTGCCGTCCTTCTCGGCGAAGAGCACGAGGTCGGGGACGACCACCGGCTTGAACTGCTCCGCCAGGTGATCGATTTCCCGGTCGGTCATCGGAACGAAGCCCCAGTTCTTCTCCCACCCGGCGTTGTACAGGTCTTTGATCCGGCCGACCTCCCCGTCGAAATCGGCCATGTTGAGAGACCGCACCGTCACGCCGAAGCGGCGCTGGACGAGGTCGGTCGCCCGGACGAGCCGCTCGCCGGCGTCGCCAGCGGGGTCGGTCCCCTCGAAGCACCAGAGATCCTTTGCCTTGGTGAACCCGGCCCGATCGAGCAGCGTCGGATAGTAGCGCGGGTTGTGCGGCATCATGAGCGTGGGCGGGGTCTCGAAGCCATCGACCAGGAGGCCGCACTCGTCGTTGACGGAGAACGAGGCCGGCCCGCGCAGGGTGTCGAGGCCGCGCGGCCGCAGCCAGTCGGCGGCCGCGGCGAGGAGGGCGTCGGCGACGGCCTGGTCGTCCACGCATTCAAAGAAGCCGAAGAAGCCCACGCGATCGCCGTGGGTCTCGTTGTGCAGGCGGTTGTGGATGGCGGCGATGCGACCGGCGACCTCCCCGTCATGCTCGGCCAGAAAATACTCCGCCTCGGCGTGCTCGAAGAAGGGGTTCTTGTCCCGGGAGAGGAGGGTCGCAACGTCCCGACGCAACGGCGGGACCCAAAGCGGGTCCCGCGCGTGGAGTCGGAAGGGCAGGTCGATGAAGCGCTTCAGATCCTTCGAGCTGCGCGCCGGACGGACGCGCGCGGAAACGGTCAGATGACCCCCAACTCCCGGCCGATGCGGGCGAAGGCGTCGAGCGCGTAGTCGATCTGCTCGAACGTATGCGTCGCCATCAGGCTGGTCCGCAGCCGGCAATGGGACGGTGCCACGGCCGGCGGGGCCACCGGATTGGTGAACACACCCGCGTCGAACAGCTTGCGCCACATCAGGAACGTCTTTTCCATCTGGCCGATGAGCACCGGGACGATCGGCGTCTCGGTGGGTCCGATGTCGAAGCCCAGCCTGCGGAACCCGTCCTGGAGGCGCCGGGTATTGGCCCACAGCTGATCCCGCCGCTCCGGCTCCCGCTGGAGCACCTCGAGCGCCGCCAGCACGCCAGCCGTGTTGGCCGGAGGCAGCGACGCGGTGAACATCAGGGGCCGGCTGTGGTGCCGGAGGTAGTGGATCACGCTCTCCGGTGCAGCCACGAACCCCCCGATCGACGCGAGCGACTTCGAGAACGTCCCGGCGATGACGTCCACTTCATCCGTGAGGCCGAAGTGGGCCGCCGTGCCGTCTCCGTTGGGGCCGAGGACGCCGATGGAATGCGCATCGTCCACGGCGAGCACGGCGCCGTATTTCCGGGCCACCCGGAGCAGGCCGGGCAGGTCGGCGATGTCGCCTTCCATCGAGTAGACGCCATCCACGACGATCATCGAGCCACGGCTGGACCGGTCCCGCTCCATCTTGCGCTCCAGGCCCGCCAGGTCGCCGTGGTTGAAGCGCTCGGTGTCGCCGTAGGACATCTTCGCGCCGTCAACGATCGAGGCGTGGTCAAGCTTGTCGAGGTAGACCACCTCGCCCCGTCCAACCAGCCCCGAAATCAGGCCCAGGTTCGCCTGGTAGCCGGTCGAGAAGACGAGGCACGACTCCTTGCCCATGAACTCGGCGAGGGAGCGCTCCAGCTGCTCGTGGAGGTCGAGGGTGCCGTTCAGGAACCGGCTCCCCGTGCAGCCCGACCCGTAGGCGGACAGGGCCCGGGACGCGGCCTCCAGCACCTTGGGGTGGTGGGTCAGACCAAGGTAGTTGTTGGACCCCAGCATGATCCGTTTCTGACCTTCAATGACGACAACCGTGTCCTCGGACTCGGAAATCGGCTTGAAGTACGGATAGAGGCCGGCTGCCTGCACCTCGCGCGCTTTCGTGAACTGACGGCACTTCTCGAGAAGCGCGGCCTGCTGGAGGGTCTGGGTATCCACGGTGCCTCGGCTCGAAAAGGGGGATGGAAGCCCCGAAATTCTTTATCCCGAAACGACTTAAAGTATGCCGTCCCGGGAGGGTACACAAGTCGGTACTGCAAGCGGGCATCCGGTGGCGGAGCCCCAAATCGCACAACGGGATAGCAAGGGTCGGGCCGCTTCGGGGGCCAAGGAATACGACACTCCGCCGGCCGCGCGCAAAACCTCGCTGATGCTATCTTGGCCGCACCATGCCCATAACTCGCCGGCCACCTCGCGGGCTGATCGTTTTCGCCAGGGCACCCGAGGCCGGTCGGGTGAAAACCCGCCTTGTCCGGGAGCTCGGAGAGGCCGGCGCACTGGCTGCCTATCGCGAGCTCGGGACGCTCGTCATCGGTGCCGTGACCGGCCTGTCCGAGTGCGAGACCGTGATCGCGTTCACGCCTCCCGATCGGGAGGACCTGGTGCGGGCCTGGCTGGGGGCGGGACGCCAATACGAACCCCAGTCCGAGGGCGACCTGGGCGCCCGCATGCTCGGCGCGATCGCAGCACGCTTCGCCGCCGGGGCGGCCAAAGTGCTGCTCATCGGGACCGACTGCCCCGGCCTGGGCTCCGCTCTGCTGGAGACCGCATTTGTGAGGCTCGACCGGGCCGACGCCGTTCTCGGCCCCGCCGCCGATGGCGGGTACTACCTCGTGGGAATGACCCGGCCGATTCCGGAGCTGTTCCGGGGCATTCCGTGGAGCACCGATGCCACGCTGGCCGTAACACTCGAGCGCGCGGCAACCGCCGGGGTCGCGGTGGCGATGCTCGAGGAGCAAGGCGACGTCGACACCGCGGACGACTGGCGGGCCTGGCAGGCGTCTCGCCGCGCGGCCGGCGCCTCGGGCTAGGACCCGGTGCCGGGCTCCGGCCGCCGGTCACCCGCGGGACGGTACCGGCGGGCCAGCTGCTCCGGCGGCGTGCCCAGGAGATGGG
>JBGPPG010000025.1:0-32825 GCA_041488455.1 Gemmatimonadota bacterium | reverse complement strand
TGACCGGGCGCGTCGTGCGCGACCACCCGGAATCCGCCGGCGACCAGCGCCGGGCCGAGCGCGCTGAACCGCCCGGCGCGGCTGCCCCATCCGTGAGCCAGCAGGACGGTCGGTCCCGCGCCCCACTCCCAGGCGGCCAGCATCCCGCCATCCGAGCTCACGGAGAAACGCCGCCCGGTGGCGAGAAACCCCTGGTCCTGCTCCCGTGCACGATGCTGCGGGGGCCGGCAGAAGATCCTCTCGGCCCAGCGCGCCGCGACATCCGGCGCCACGGTGCCGACCGTGCGGAACGCCGTGCGGACGACCCAGAGGGGAGGCGCCATCAGAAGCGCTTCCGGCGCAGCATCACGTCGTCGCTCCGGCTCCTCGGGCCGACGACCAGCACCAGCAGACGCGACTCGTAGCCCTGCGCGGTCACCCGCACGTACTGCGTGCGGCAGTTGTCGATGAGCGACATGTCGAAGCGGAACTGATACTCGCCATTGTCGTCGGTGAACGACGTGTATGGCGTGCCCAGCATCACCAGGTGTGCTCCGGCGAGCGGCCGGCCGTTGTCCCCCCGGAAGATCCGCCCGACGGCCACGCCGATCTGCGGCGCTCCCGCCGATTCGGCGGGCACGGATGGGCGCGGCACGCACTTGTCGGGGCGATCCGGCAGCTCGGTCTGGAGCGGACGGACGTCGCGCGGGCCTGCACCGGCGGGCGGGCCCTGCTTCTGTCGCCCGAAGATGCGCTTCGCTTCAGACTCGATGGTGGGCGCCGTGGAGATGTCCACCGGTGGCGTGGTCGCGCGGGCGGCGTCCTTCGGCGACTTGTCCCCAGTCGTCTTGTCGTCGGGCTCCTCGGCGCCGGACGATCGCTTCTCCTCCGGCGGCGCATTCGCTTCGGGCTCCGGCGTGGGCTGCTTCACCGCTGGAGGGGGAGCCACGGCCACCGGCGGCGGCGGGGGCGCCTCCGCCTTTGGGGGAGGCGGTGGCGGCGGTGGAGGGGGAGTGACCTGCCGCTGGGGTGGCGGCGGCGGGATGTACAGCGGCACCACGTGCTCCCGCTGCTCCGTCGGCGCGCGCTCGGCCTTCTCTTCCTGGATTTTGTCGGCCTCCTGCCGCGTCAGCAGCAGGGCCAGCAGAATCACCCCGATGTGCACCACCGCGCTGGTGGTGAGCGACACCCACGGCCGGCGCTTGGGCTTCGGAAGGAAGAGCGGGTGCTCGGGCGGCCGCATCCGGCGCTCGGCATCAGCCGGACGGCGGCGCCCGGGTGTCCGGGGGAACAGGGGGCCGACGATCGCCATCCGTCAGACCTCGACCGCGAGCGGCTCGCCCAGCGCGCGACGGCCATCCGGCACGGGCGCCGGCGTTCCGAGGCCGAAGACCAGGGCGGCCGCGACCAGACAGAGAGCACCCGCGGCCCAGAACGCGACGGTGTAGTCGCCGAGCCGTGTATGGATCAGCCCCGCACCGAGCGCAGCGGTCGCGGCGCCGAGCTGATGGGCCGCAACGATCCAGCCGAACATCATTCCGACGCGGGCTCGACCGAATGTATCGGCGGTGAGACGCACCGTCGGTGGCACCGTGGCGATCCAATCGAGCCCATAGAACGTCGCAAATCCCCAGCGGGCAGTATCCGTACCCCCGAGAGCGGTGGGGAGGAAGAACAGGGAGAGCCCTCTCAGCCCGTAGTACCAGGCGAGCAGCTTCCGGCTGTCCCAACGGTCAGAAAGCCAGCCGGACGCGGTCGTGCCCACGAGGTCGAACCACCCCATCGCGGCGAGCAGGCCGGCGGCCGCGACCTCGGGGATGCCGTGGTCCATGCACGCGGGAATGAGGTGTGTCCCGATCAGGCCGTTGGTGCTGAGTCCACAGATGAAGAATGTGCCCGCGAGGATCCAGAAGTCCCGGTGGCGCAGGCCGTCGCGCAGCGCGGCGACGGCGGCACGGCCCGCGTGCCCGGTCGCGTCAGGACGCACGGCGTCGGCCGCGGTGCCCCCGTACGGCACGAGTCCCTTGTCCGCCGGAAAGTCCCGCACGAGCAGCGCGGCGAGCGGAGCCAGCACCAGCGCCGCCCCGGCCATCAGCAGCGCCGCGGAGCGCCAGCCGTCATGGGTGACGAGCCACGCCAGGAGCGGGAGGAAGACTAGCTGGCCGGTTGCTGTGCTGGCGGTGAGGATCCCCATCATCAGTCCGCGGCGGGCGACGAACCAGCGGTTGACCAGTGTGGCGCCGAGAACGAGGGCGACCACGCCGCTTCCCGTTCCCACCACCACGCCCCACAGCAGAATCAGCTGCCATGGCCGGGTCATGAAGACCGTGAGGCCCACGCCGAGCGCGAGCAGGCAAAGCGCTGCGGCGAGCGTTCGACGCACGCCGACCCGGTCCATCACAGCCGCCGCAAACGGTCCGATCAGCCCGTAGAGGACGAGGTTGATCGCCACGGCCAAGGAAATCGTGTCCCTCGACCAGCCGAATGCCTGCTCGAGCGGCACGATCAGCACGCCGGGCGTCGCGCGGATCGCAGCGGCGACCAGCAGCGTGACGAACGTGACCGCCGCGACGATCCAGGCGTAGTGGACGGCGCGGGGCCGGGGCGCCGCGGTCACCGAGACCCCGCGACCGCCTCAGTCCTCTCGCCGGGCAGACGAGAAGAGGTAGAGCCCGACGAGGAGAAGGAGCAGCGCACCGACGATCGGCCCGGGGCCGCCGTAGTTCTCCACGCTGAACGGAGCGGCCCCCGGGTCCCGTGCCATACGGATGATGGTGAACAGGCCGAGCACGAGGCCGGTGAAGCCGAGCGCGATCAGAAGGATGGCGACCTTACGCATGGACGTTCCCGCGCGGTGAATGGAAGGTCAATGACCGGGAGCCGGCACCTGGTCGGACAGGCGACGCGCGGTCTCGCGGATCTGAATCGTGTGCCGCTCCTCGTGCTGCGCGAGGAAGAGCAGCCACTGGTAGAACGTGAGCTGGCCGAGCAGCGGGTGCGGCGCTGCGAGCTCGCCGAGCGCGCGCCCGCTCACCCGCTGCATCAGATCCAGGATCCTCCGCCGGCTCTCGGCGAGACCGGCGATGCCCTCATTCAGCGGCACGGTTCCGGTCGGTGCGACGGACGTCGGGGACCGGATCGGTTGCGCGGGGGTCGTGAGCGCGAAGCGATCGAGACTCGAGAGCACCGAGGCGGTGGACGTCTCCAACCCAAGAGTCTCGGCCTGCTTGCCCAGCTTGCCCAGCAATCGACCGATGCCCGCTTCGACGATCAGCAGATGCTCGACGACTTCGGCGATGGACCACCCGTCGGCACACGGCCGCAACCCGGTGGCTTCGGCCGGCATGGGCGCCACGGCCGCGAGCAGTCCCTTCCGCGTGCGGTCCAGCTCGCCCTGTACCTCCGCGAGGCGCGGGTGCAGCGGCGCGGTCACGCGCCCGCCCCCGTGGCTACAGTCTCCGGTTCCGCAATCGGCCATCTCGGCTCGGCCGCCCGAGCGAGACGCTGGTCGGCCAGGCCGACGGCGGCCAGCAGCACCAGCGAGATCCAGACGGCATCAGCAAGCAGCAGGTGGGTCAGCTGCAGCCAGATCGGCGCCAGGAGCGCGATGTTCACCATTCCCACGAGCCATTGCAGGACGATCAGCGTGCCCAGCGCCCGCGCGAGCCGGCCGAGAAGCGGGTCCCCGCGTCGCGCGGCGAGCGTGGCTGCGACGCTGATGAGGTAGAGGCCGACTACAATCGCGGCGGCGGGATGGAGCACGCGGAGCCGCAGGAGGATGTGCGCGGTCGGCGAGGCGTCCTGGCGGAGCCCCTCGCTCAGCGAAGCCGCCGGGAAGAGCGTATCGCCGAGCGCGGTGATGGCGCCGCTCATCCCGACGATCAGCGTGCCCAGAAGTGCCGCTCCGAGTGCCCACGCCATTGCGCCATGGGCACGGGGCCGAACCGGCGCGCCGCCCGATGCCCACCACGCGGTGAGCGTGAGCGAGCCGAGCAGCAGGAACGTGTTGAGAAGATGAGCGCTCAGCGAGAACGCGCGCGCGAGGGAATCGTTGTGCGCAACCAGCTCGAACAGGACCAGGCCGGCTCCCAGCAGCGCCTCCCCCAGCATGAACACCAGCGACAGGGCCGCGCCCAGCCGCACCGCCGACCCCCGCGGGGCCGCCCGGCGAGACCACAGGAAGAGCCCGACCACGAGGAGAAGAGCCGATCCGCTCGTCACCCGATGAGCCAGCTCGATCAGGGTGGCCGTCGCAGGGTCGCGGAGGATGACTTCGCCCTGGCAGAGCGGCCAATGGCTGCCGCATCCCGCGCCCGACCCCGAGGCCCGGACAAAGGCACCCCAGAGGACGACCGCCAGGTTTCCGGCGAGAACGGCCCAGGCATACTTCGCGAAACGGCTCATCGTACTAAAGATACGCCTACGAACCCCCTCCCGTTCAGACCACCGGCCACCACCGACAACCACCGCAATAACTTCCGCCGTTCTGGCCGCCGGGTCCAGGGCTGGTATTGCGGGGTGTTTGCGCGTGGTTACGGCAAACGGGACGGCAAACGGCTGGCTCTATCGGCGCGCCGCTACTGGATCCCACAGGCAAGGACGTGTGCTCGTGAAGAGAACCCTCGGGGCACGCCAACCTCAGGACACGTGAGCTACACCCACCTCGCGAAGGAGCACCTGCGGCCCTTGGTAGAGCACGTGACCGCACCGGCCCCAGCGAGGGGCACTGGATGAGTGGGGTTGCCTTCTGCGGCGTCGCTTGCATATTCTGCTTTCACATTCACAACTGAGCCTGGTGACGCCAGCTCCCAGCGAATTCTGGGTAAGCGCCACCCCCGACTGACGATCGGGGGGCGGCTGTTTTGTTGCGCGCAGGATGCATGAACCCTCCCGGGTTGCCGGGCGTATGGGTCAACAGGCTGCGTCGCTCGTCGGGGATTGGACATCTCTCAAAGCATGGGAGAGTCTATCATAACCGACGCGCTGACAGGAACTTACGAACCCTGAACTGGGTTATGAGAAGTGAGGTCGGTGAGCCCCCTCACGGGTGGCTCGCCGCCTGCACGTCAAAACATGGGTCCCGAGTTCTGTCGTTGGGAGCGGTGAGGACGTCCCCTTGAGGCCCCGGGTAATTCGAAGGACGTAGGAGAACGAGATATGCCATACAGCGTGAGGTCCGCCGACCTGCGTTCGATGACACCGGAAGAGCGATACGAAGAGCTTGAGAAGATCGTGAACGGCGCCCAGCTGCCCCTGAACGGGCGGGGAAGGGTTATTGCTGCCAAGATCCGTACGTTCGAGCAGCGTTACGAAATCACATCAGCGCAGCTGCTAGCCGCTCTCAAGAACGGCTCTTGCAAAGAGACAGCCGAAATCTCGCTCTGGCTGTTTTGGCTCGACGCCAAGGCGCGCGGTGACCGGTAAGCACGCCGCGACGAGGTTTAGCACATATCAGCAAGTCCACGAAAACCGAACGGAACAATTCCTCCGAGAGGGGTTTGTCCTCTCGGAGGATTTGCGTTTTGAGGAGTTCGGCGCCGGGTATATCTCCCTTTCAGGTACCATGCTGTGCGAGGGCGGGATTGTCCTCGACGTAGAGAAGCTGCTAGAGGTCGTCGAGGGCCACGGGCCGCACGCGATGGTGCAAACGGTTGCCTACCGGTACCAAGCCTACGTTTTGGGTCGCGGCAATATCCTTCGCTACGAAGGTCCTCATCCAACGCACAATCAGTTCCACCACGTCCACCGCTACAACACATTTGGGGACGGCGATGACCGGGTGGAGCCGATCGAAACGGAAGACGCTCGCCCCACGCTTTCAGAGGTATTGGACGAGCTTCGTGAGTTCTATTATGAGCACATAGATGAGCTCAACCCCTGGCCATCCCCGTAACCTGGGGCGATTTCGTTGGAAACGGATGCAAATCGCCGCGACGGGACCGAAACTGGAAAACGGTGTAGGTTGGCTTGGCGGGATAGGTTGGAAAAGGGCGGCGCCGGACGCAACAGCCCCCGCAGAACTGCAAAACCTCCATTCGACGGTTCGACTCCGTCCGGCGCCTCTCGCACGCGCAACGACTTAGGGCCGCTCGCATGAGCGGCCCTTCGCTATTTGGGGCGGTTTTTGGGGCGGTTTCGTCGTCGGCGTTCCTATCGCAGGAGCGCGATCTGCCCTGGGGCGTAGCTGCTGCTGGCGGCATCGGGCACGCGCGCTAGCTTCGACTGCGGGCGGCGTACTGGTTAGTCCGCCTTCGGAGCCCATACAGCTCGATCTCGAGGTACAGGCGATCCAGCAGAACCTCGTGCATCAACTCCTGAAACTGTCTTTCCATCTCGGTTAGACACGTCCGAACAGCATCCCCAATTGCTTCCCCTTCCTGGGCCGTCGCGCCGGCTGGTAGCCTGAGGTTCAGCGACGTCGAAAATCCCCGGCTGTACTTAAGCACCACGGGCTTCATTCCGGTCACTACCGCCTCGACCATGTCTGCCGGGACGCCGGGCTGTGCAAGCACCGCACGCAGGCTCTTTTCAATCTCTGCCCAGTCACGAACCGGCTTGGTTGGAAAGGGCAAGATGTCAGCCATGGGGGCGCCCCGGAGGCAGCCTTAGCTGAATTCGACTGCGAGCCCGGCGTCCCGCGCTTGGACGTAGAAATCCGCGATCCGATACAGCGACTCGGTATGGTCCCGTGCACCACCAACCTGACGCGCTGTACTCGCGAGGCGTGTTAGCGAGTAGGCGACTTCGGTTACCGCAGCAGAAGCGTGCTCGCCATCCGAATCGGAGTGATTGACCCAGTGCCAGAGGCCTCGACAAAGCGCACCGCGCTCGAGCGAATAGGCCTGCGGGATGGCGTCGTAGTTGATGCCCGCCGGAGCGTCGTTGGCATCGGGCGCCGCCTCAAGATGGGTCGCATCCTTCAGCATCTCGATCGAACTGGTCCGCGACGGCTGATCCGTGAGCCACGCGCGTACGACGTCCTGTTCTGCCTCGGGGGTGTCCGCGCTGGCGAGGAATGACAGAATACACAGGCGGCGGTGCTCATGAACGCCGCCGCTGGTCAGGTGAACATGCAACTCGTCCCCTGCTCGCAGGTCCAGTCCCATCAGGCTCCCTCCCGTCGCTGGGCCGGAGGCCTACTTACCTGGCGCTCGATGTGCTTGGGGCTCCGAGGAAGCTGAGCGACGGAAGCGCGAGGGATCGCGCGGGAAGACCCTGGGTCGTCCGGATCGAGGAGCCGAGCTCGTAGGCCGGCGCCACGCCGAATTCTTGGTGTCCGTGCTCGTGGTGCGGCGTCAAAAAGCCGCCGACCCCTACCAAACCGATCGCACCGACGGTCGGGATCTTCACCATCGCGCGATGCCAGCAACCTGAGCTTCTCATGAGTGAAAGATAACCCTGAACGCCGGAGAACTTGAGCGTCATGGGGACTGTCCAGGCGCTGCCTCAGAACCCGTACCTCACCCCGAGCTGCAGGCGCCAGCGGGTTCCTTCGACGTCACGGACATTCGTATCGATGGGCAACACGTCGTAGATCCCCCGCTGGTTCGCCGCATCATAACCCACCAATAGGAGCGCTTCGGCATTTCCGTCGAAAGTCGCGACGCTCCGTCGTACCCCCCAATTTCGGTCGAGCAGATTCAGCACGTTGAACACGTCGGCTATGAGCTCGACTGACTGGCCCCGCCCCAGCGAGATCGGCCGGGACAGCCGCGCGTTGAACAAGTGGGCCCAATGGTCCCGGCAGCTGTTGCGGCGCATAATCTGCCCCCGTTGGGAGCTCAGGCACGGCTGGCTGCGAATGAGGCTGTCCAGGTCGGCCCACTGGCTCGGGTCAGCCAGAGTGATGTCCGTGGCGTTCTTCGGGACGTAAATGATGTCGTTGCCGTCGAACTGGCCGAGCCCGTCGGCATTCGGATCGCCGGCAACGACATAGCTGTATGGCCGCCCCGAGTATCCGTTGTAGAACACGCCCAGTTTGAAACGCAGCGGGAGACCTATCGCGGCGCCGACGGTGATCTTGTGCGCGATCTGGAAGCTGGAGGTGGTCAGCCGCCGGTTGTCCAGGGTGCCATCGAGCGGGGTGAGGTCGAGGTTGCAGGTGATGTTGAAGCAGTCGGCCGACATCCGGTCGCGCGCGTCGGTGTAGGTGTAGGCCACGCTCACCTCCGCCCCCGCCCCGAACTGCTTCGCCAGCTGGCCGGTGACGCTGACGCTCCGGTCGCCGCTCGAGTTCCGCATCTCGGCCACGGCTCCGAACCTGGCGTCGCGTCGGTTGGGCGTCGCGATACCGGTCGCCGGGTCGACCGAGCCGTACAACACGCGGCCGCCTTCACCGGCAGCGACGCCAGTCGGTACAAGGTTGACGTCGGTGATGTCGAACTGGTTCACCCCTCGGATATAGAGGAAGTCCACCGTGCCGACGATGTTCCAGAACAGGCGCACGTCGGCGCCCAGCGACACCCGCAGGTTTCGCGGGAAGCGAAACGCGGGGTTGAAGTAGTTCACTTCGAACACCGTGGGCGACGTTGAGTTGCAGGAGGTCGGCTGGAGCGCGGGATCGGCGGTGAAGGCGGGAACGTCGGTTCCGCGGCAGTGCACGCGGAGCCAGTCGAGTCCGGTGGTCTCGTAAATGTTGCTGAAGTAGAGGTAGATCGGCCGACCGGAAAAAAGCCCCACCCCACCTCTGAGAAACGCCCTCCCCCGACCCCCGACGTCGTAGTTGAAGCCGAGCCTCGGTGACCAGAGCAGGTTGCCGCTCGGCGTGACCGCGGTGTTGACGCCCAGCGCCGCCAGCAGCGTCGAATTCTGCGCGGGGGCGGTGGGGAGGAACGGCACGTCGAACCGGACGCCAAAGGTGAGCGTGAGCGGAGGCGCCGGGCTCCACTGATCCTGGAGGTAGAGGCCGACCTGTCGCACCCCGAAATCGCTCACCGGCCCATCGGGCCGGCCCGGCGGCGCGATGTCGCGGACGTAATCGTTGGCCAGCGTGGCCTCCAGTGAGTCCAGGCTGCTGAATGCCCAGCGGCCCGCCGGGACTCGCACCCGACGAGATCCCTCGAGGTGGATCAGCTCGTCGTGCGTGCCGAGGGTCAGGTGATGTGCTCCCGCGGACCACGACGCGTTGTCCGTCAGCTCCCAGATCGTCTGGTTGGCGTACCGCCCGGAGCAACTGTTGACCGTCCCGGCGCTAAGCTCTCGGCGATCGGGGTCGGGACTCACGACCACGTCTATCTCCGGGTACGCGACGGCCGGGACGCAGCGTTCTCGTTCGCCGAGCCTGGCGGCGGTGAGCTCGTTAGAGAATCGTCCCTCACCGGCCACGACCCAGGTCAGACGGCTCGCGTTGACGGTCGAGGGCTTCTCGAGGGCCAGGGAAGACAATGCGTAGGAGTCATCCACGGAGCCCCCAGGACTGCGGAGGATGCCCCGCGCGAAGTTGTGGGAGAACTCGACCCGCTGATTCACGGCGGGCCACAGCGTAACCTTGGCGAAGACGTTGCCCGCCGGATTCTCTGGCGACGGCGGCTCGATCGACCCCGGGTCCACATGGTAGGTGTTTCGGAGAATGTCCTGGAAGCGAACCGCCGTCGCACGGCGAATGCCGAACCCCACCGAGTCTGCACCCCCCACGGTGTCGGTGCCGATTGAGAGGCCGCCCGCGCCGACGAAGCGCTCCAGGCCGGCATCGAGAAAGAACGCTGCGCGGTTCTTGATGATCGGTCCGGCCAGGGTGAGGGTCACCTCCTTGCGCGAGAAGTCGTCGGCGCGGCTGCCGGCCGAGTCCTTGCCGGTCAGGGCCTGCGACTGGTAGTAACTCGAGAGCGATCCTTCCCAGTGGTTCGAGCCCGAGCGGGTGACGGCGTTCACCAGCCCGCCGGCGAAGCCGCCGTAGCGGATGTCAAACGGAGCGACCGCGATTTGTAGCTCCCGAACCGCTTCGACCGAGAGAGTGCGAACCCCGGTCGCGGACCCAGGAGTGCCGAAGCCGGAGAGCCCCGACACACCACCAAGGTCAGAATTGGTGGCGCCGTCGATCTGGAAACCGTTCAGCCGGTCGGACTGACCAGCGATCGAGATGCCGCCATCACGCGAGAGGACGGCCTGCGGAGAAAGCAGAATGAGTTGGGAGAAATCCCGCAGGGGGACCGGGAGATTCGAGATTAGCGCGTTGGTGATCGTCTGAGCCGGGCCGGTCCGGCCGGCGTTGAGCCGAGAGTCACGCGCGGCTATGACGGTGAGCTCCGGCAGGTCGAGCGTCGCCGGCGCCAGCGTGAAGTCCACCCGGCGCTCTTCGCCGAGCGAGAGCAGAATTCCCGTCTGCTCGGCCGGCTGGAACCCGATGGCCCGCACTTCGATGGTATAGGGCCCGCCAAGGGAGAGGTACTCGACCACATAGCGGCCGCGGGCCCGGGTGACCGTTCGCCACCGCTCACCGTTGGCGGTGTTGGTCAGCGTGATGATCGCGTCCGCGATTGCGGCGGAGTCTGCTCTAACGATGCCACGGACAGCCCCGGTCGTGACTCCCTGGGCCGCGAGGCCGGGGGCGAGGCTCACCGACAGCGCAACGACCAGCACGAGCGCTCTTTTCAGGCTGCCCATGAATCCGCGCTCCAGGGGGCCCGGCTTCGCGGCCTCAGCACCACTACCTGTCGGCGATCCGCCGATAGAAGCCGCACGCCAGGGAGCGCGGCCAAGCTGGCCGAGCGTCGAGCACGGATCGTGGGATGCCTCGGGCCGAGAGAGGGTAACCCCGAAAAAGCCGGGCCGACAGGGGCGGTCGCTCGCGCCCTTGGCCGCTTCTACGAAGCCGTCGCGCCGGGGCAGCTAGTTGGGTCGTAGAAGATTCGCGTTCCATTCGCGATCGGCTGCCCGTCAACCACGAGTGTGTTCCCAAATCCCCCAGGATGGCTGAACCACACGTCCTCCCAGCGAATATTCCCGCCAAGCGCCACGGTGTAAGTCGAATTCAGCAGATACGGGAAGGCCGTCAACCCCAGCCCCGTGGTGTGCCGGCTGAGCGATACCAGGAGATTGGTCTGGCAGCTTTGCTGCATGACGTTGCCGCCGAGCGTCACGTCGATGTCGCCCTTGCGGTCCGTGCCCAGCACTGGAAACGCGGCCTCGATGATCAACGCGAAGTTGTTGTTCACGAGCAGATTATCGCGAATCGTGACGTGGGCCGACCCGTGGACATTCGGCGCGCCGAGGCCGATCGCTCCGACGCGAACGCCCACGCCGACCGGTACCCGCAAGTGGTCGCGTACTTCATTGTTCCTGACCTCGGCCGAGACCTCCGATGCGGCGGGGAGGTCGAACGGCTCCACAGCGCTCGGGACCGGAAGACCCACCACGGGAACGGTGAGGATGCCCGGAATTCCACCGGCCAGGAGACGATTGTCGGTGACATGGTAGACGCCCGGGCCGGCGAGGCATATATCACACGTGCCGGCGCTTCCCCCGAGGTGGTTCTGCTCGACGACTGCGCTGGTGGCGCGGAGATCGATCGCCTCGCTGAATCCCGCCTCGAACTTGTTGCCTAGTATGGTCAGACCTGCGACCCGCATCCCGAATACGCCCTGCCCCCCCACGCCCGTACGAACCCTTTGACCCGACTGAAGGACGAATCCTTCAACGTTGAGCCCGTTGCCCGCCGAACCACCGGGATGGGCGTTGGCGATGATGAGCGGCGTCGATGAGCCGTCGACCTCCGGCAGCGGCTCGATCGGCGAGAGTGTGGTCGCCAGGGAACCAACTCCAGTCCCGGTGGCGCGTCCGCCGGCGTCCACCTGCATCACCAGAGCGCCCCGGAGTGTGATATCCGGAACGTCCACTACGATGGGAAAGTGCTCGAGTCCCCGATCTGCCCTGTCGGTAGCGGTGCCCGGAATTACCCCCGGGCCAATAGTGATCGTGATGCGGCAGGCAGCCGACTGCAGTTCACCCCGCGCCAGCCGCCCGGCCCGTGCCGCGGCGAGCGCGTCGCCGATGCGGCGGAAGTGCACGCCGTCATTCAACTGATCGGGTCGCTGGGTCACGACCAGGCCGGTGACGTAGGCGCCGTGACTCTGATGAGCGGCCAACTCGGACCGAGCGACGCCGATGATCACGCCGGCAGACCCCGACCGATCACACACGGAAACCCCGGCCTCGGATACCCGGCCCATGGATACCAGGTCTTCGTGCGCTCCGGTCGGCACGTCGCTTGAGCACGAGGCCAAGATGACGATGGTGCCGAGACCGCCGAACAGGACGACTGTCGAACGCGTCAGGTGAGTACACACTTTTCATATCCTCCGGCAGGTTCAGATTACGAATCGGTGCGCGCCACGAATCGTGGCTCATCGAACCACGATCACCCCGGTCGCAGTCCGCGGGTTGTAGAAATCGGCGTAGTCGTACGTCCCCGGCTGGGTGAACGTGACGCTGACCGTGGAGGGGAAGGTGTTGGGGCTTCCAGGGGCCAGGAACGACGGCGTGCCTACGGACACCAGGTGGTGGAAGTCGGCGTAGTCAGAGGGACCGAGAAGCCACTGCACCGTCTGGCCGGCGGGAACGGTGTCTATCGCAGGACTGCTCGTGCCGTTTTGCACGCTCATGAAGGAGAGGCCAATGAGCCTAACAAGGTATTGGGGCGGCCCGACCGTCACGGTGAAGTCAGCCGCAGCGCCACCGCCGCGCAGCGACGCCCGCACCAGTGCGCCTCCTTCTGTCCCCCCCGGCCTGAGGCTGGTCGTGGCATACCCGTCGACATCGGTCGTGGTCGCGGTACCGAATTCCTCCTCGCGGACGAGGCTGACCGGCCCATTCACGACCGTCCACCTGACCGCCTGCCCCGAGACAGCGTTCCTGTAGCGGTCGGTGACGAACACGCCCAGCGGTGAGGAGAAGCGAGCGTTCACGCCCATGGTCTGGCTGTCACCCAGGACCTTCTGAATCAAAGCGGCAGGCCCGGCCAGCGCGGTCGCGCGAAACCTGGCCGTGTTCAGCCCTGCGACGGAGGCAGTCGCGGACTGTGTCCCGACAACCGTGTCGAGCGTCCACGTGGCCGCGGCGATCCCGGCGGCATCGGTGACGCTCGCCTGCGGCGTGACGAGGCCGTTTGACGTATGCCAGGTCACCGTCACCCCCTGTTTCGTGCCGGCGGAGTCCACCAGCACCCGGAGCGGCAGGGGCAGCGCCGTGGCAACCGCGCCGGCCTGGCCGTTGCCGCTCGCGGTCGGGGTCGCGGACACCGCGTTCGCCGGCGGCAGCGGGGGCCCGGTCCCGTCGCCAGCGCCACATCCCGCAACCCCCAGCCCCATCCCGCCCAACAGCAGTAGCCGTCGCATGATCGATCTCCGGAAGTCGTTGGAAATGCGCCCCTGATCAGGTGCGCCCCGACAGGATAGCTTTGGGGTGTCCTCATCCCGTCCCCGTACCGTCCATGATCGACCTCCGGGTGCTCGGCACCCTCGCGATCCATCGGCCGGGCGAGCCCGCTCCCCTCGCGCTCACCCAGCCGAAGCGCCTTGCCCTGCTGCTCCACCTCGCCCTGGCGGAACCCGCGGGATTGAAGTCGCGGGACACCCTGGTAGCCCTCCTGTGGCCCGAAGCGGACGACGAGTCAGCGCGCCATGCTCTTCGTAACGCGCTCCACGGTCTCCGCGAGACTCTGGGCGACACGGCCATCGTGTCGCGCGGCAATGGCTATGTGGGGCTCGACCCCGCGGTGGTCCGCTGCGACGCGCTCGAGGTACGGCGCCTGCTGGCCGACCGGCACTGGGAGGGGGCCGTAGCCGCCTGGCACGGGGACCTCGCACCGGGGTTCAACGTGTCGGGAGCTCCGGAGTTCGAGCGCTGGCTGGATGACCAGCGGACCAGTCTCCGCCGGGCGGTGACGGAGGCGGCGTGGCAGCGGGTGGCGGAGCTGGAGCGGAGCGGCGGTGCCGGGCTGGTCGCGGCCGCCCGGCGGGCCTGGGCCCTGGAGCCGACCGACGAGGCCGGGGCCAGGCGGCTCATTCGGTTCCTGGACGCGGCAGTCGGACGAAGCGCCGCTCTAGGCGCCTATGACGAGCTGGCCGATTACCTCCGTCGCGAGTATGACACGGAGCCGTCGGCCGAGACGCGCGCGCTTGCGGCTGACCTCAAGGCGAGGATCGAGCCGCAGCTTTCACGAACGCCCGCGGCGCTCCCGAAGCCATCAGCGACCCACACGGAAGCCGTGGCTCTCGCGCCCCCCGCGCGCCGACGGCGCGTGGCCCGGACGGGAGTACTGATCGCCGCGGCGATTCTCATCGCAGGAGGAGTGTCACTGTTCGCGCGCCATGGCGCCGGCTCGGCCAGCCCCGGCATTATGGACCCAGTGAAGGAAGCGGAGCGGGAAGGCGCACTCCGGCTGCCACCCAAGTATCGCCAGGACACCTCGGCCTACAGCTCATATCTTCGCGGCCTCACCCTCCGTTTTACCGGCTCGCAAGCGGCCTCGCGTGACACCTTTGCGGCGTTGCTCGAGCGGGACCCGCTGTATGCACCAGCACTCTCCGGTATCGCACATGCGTATACCCTCGTCACGATTGGCGGCGCCATGCCGCCCGCGGAGGGTTGGCCGAAGGTCGAAGCGGCGGCCCGCAGGGCCATCGCCCTGGACAGTGCCTCGGCGTCAGCCTATCTGGCTCTGGGGGCCGTAGAGATGTTCTGGCGGTGGAATCTGCCCCGGGCGGGGGAGCTCATCGACAAAGGGCTTGCGCTCGACCCCGGCGACCCCGAAGCCCATGCGGTGCGGTCGACTTGGTTCCGCTGGCGGGGGGAGCTGGATAGCGCGGTGGCGGAGGCCCGTAGGTCGCACGAGCTCGATCCGTTGAGTGCCTTCATGAGCGCGCGCACCGGCCGCCAACTTTACCTCGCCAGGCGGTACGCCGAGGCCGAGGCGATGTATCGCCAGACGATTCGGGACTACCCGGAAGCATCGGGCCCCTACACCGGATTGTCCGATGTCTACCGGGCAACGGGACGTCTGCGGGAGGCGCTGGCCATGCAGCGGATGAGCCGTGAGGTCGACGGGGACTCCGCTGCGGCGGCCCAAATCCCGGCCGTGACGAGCGAGGTTGAGGCGGCTCGCGTCTTCGCGGACATGGCGAGCAAGCAACTCAGCGATCTCGAAACGGGCGCGCGCAAGGGGGACTGGGTCCCGCCCGCTGCGTTCGCATATGTCTACGCCGAACTCCGAGACCCGGACGAGACCCTGCGCTGGCTCGACTCGATGCGGGTCGGGCGGGATCCTTCGATCCACAACGTACCGCTGGATCCTTCGTTCGACTTCCTCCGGGACGATCCTCGCTACCGGGCGTGGGAAGCGAAGCTCACCTGGCGTGAGCCTGCCGCGGCCGCGGCCGATACCGCGACCGCTCGCAGGTGAGCCATCACGCTTGCGAGGCCGAGGCGGAATGGCGACGGCGCCCGAGGAGTCCTAGTGCGGTCCGCCGGTGGCAGACAGCCGACCATAGACATCGGATCCGCGGGCATTCCGCCCGCAGCTAAGGCGCCGTGTCGTTAGGCGGCACATGAACCGTTGGGAGCAGAGATGCAGCACCGAGAGATCCATCTCGTTGTTCATGCAGCCGGTGCTGGTCGGCGGGCGTCGGGCGCTTAGAAGGCAGACGCTCTATCCAGCTGAGCCACGGGCGTCGACCGAGATCGAGGGATGTCATGGCAAAGTTACGGCAAAACGGGCCGTACTAAAGATACGCTGGAGGCCCCGGTGCGTTGAGCCGCCGGCTACCGGCTACCGGGGCAGGGGGCGCCCCGGCTCCCAGCCTTCGCGGCGGATCCGCTCGAGCAAACCCAACGCGGCCTGCTGGTCCACGTGAACGGTGAGAAGCAAGAGATCCCCCTCTCGGGCCCAACCAAGGGCCTGATGGAGGGCGCCAAGATCGTCCGGCGCATTCGAAACGGCCGAGTCGGGCAAGCCGAGGCGGCGGAGCTCCCCCCCGAGCAGGTCGGGTACCTCTCCCGGAGCGCGTCCCCGCCGGTACTTCTCCATCTCTTTCAGTATGACGTGATCGGGGCGAAGGGCGAAGGCGGCGCGGGCGAGCTCGCGGATGGCGTCGTCGTCCCGGTCACCGGCCTGGCCGATCGCCACTAGGCGGCGCCGGGCCGGGAGCGCGGCCGCTATATCGCCCAGGGCCGCCATGCCCGGCGGATTGTGCGCGAAGTCGACGACAACTCTCACTCCGCCCACTTCGTAGAGGTTGGCCCGCCCGGGATTGTCGACCGCCGAGCCCTGGAAGCCGGTCAGGCCCCGCCCGATCGTCTCGGCCGGCACCTTGAGGACGGCGGCAGCCGCGATCGCCGCAAGCGCGTTGGCCACGTTGTGCCGCGCGCCTCCGCCGAATGTGATCGGTGCGGCCGCTACCGGGGCCACCGTCTCCTGGCGGCCGCCGCGTACAAGCATGAACGCGTCGCGTTCCACAACGCACGCGTCTCCCCCTGCCGCGAGGTGACGGGCGACGACGCCGTTGCTCCGATCGAGGGCAAACCAGACGATGCGCGCGGCAAGGTGAGGCGCAGCCTCGACCAGCGACGGGTCGTCCGCGTTGAGCACGAGCGCGCCCGACGTCCCCACGGCGCGAGCAACGATCAGCTTTGCGTCGGCCAAGGCGGCGAGATCGTATACGCCGAACTCGCCGAAGTGATCCTCGGCGACGTTGGTGACGATCGCGACGTCCGCTCGCTCGACCGCGAGTCCGCGCCGGAGCAACCCGCCGCGCGCGGTCTCGAGAATGGCGGTCTCGACCCGGTTGTCCCGCAACAGCATCCGGGCGCCTTCCGGTCCCGCGTAGTCCCCACGCGCCAGGGCTTCACCGGCGGCGAAGACCCCGTCGGTGCAAGTGTAGCCGCTCACGCGCCCGCCCGCCGCGAGGATCGCTGCGAGCAGCCGGACGGTGGTCGTCTTGCCGTTGGATCCTGTGACGAGTGCAACGGGGACGTCGTGCACCCGCTCCCACGGCACCTGGTCGGGATCGGGCAGGTGGCCTGCGGGCCACGCCATGGAGCCGGTACCCTCTCCGGCGGAGACCACCTGGTGGTCCACGAACAGCTGGGTTCCGTGCCCGCGGGCCGCGGCATGAAGCGCGAGGAGGCGGGGGTTGCGCTCCCGGGCGATTCGCGCCGAAAGCGTAGTCACGGCCGGCTCGACGAGCGGCTCGGGCAACCCGGACAGGACGGTAAGCGTCGCGTCCCAGGCCCACTCGTTGATTTCGGTCGCGGCGTACAGCACGTCGGCAGGAGCGGTGAACGCGAGGCTGGCTCCGCCCGGGAAGCGGAGCTCATGCAGCTCCTCGGCTCCCCAGCCGAGGGCATCGAGAATGCGGCGGGCCTGGGCCTTCCAGGCGGACACGATCCGGTCGCCTTCGGCGCGCGAGCCGGGCAGCGTCACGTCGATCACCGCGCCGGCGCGCCCCATGAGCCGGTTCGGGCCGGTGAGGCGCCGCGAATCGGTTCGACCGGGGGCGAGAACGTCGGTCAATCTTCGGTTTCCCGGGCCAGCCTTACGCCGCGCTCGTCGCGGACCAGCGCGTCACCATTGAGGGACGGCACCTCGACCGGCGGGAGGTCGGGTACGACGGCGGGCGCCGCGCGGGCCCGGTCCGCCGGAGACGGTGCCGCGTCGGGCCGGAAATTGATGACCTGCTTCCAGGTGCGGGTGAGTGCGTCCGCGAACAGAAGCACCAGATCGCCGGGGCGCGCGAGCCGGAGCGCGTGCTCGTGGGCCTCGCGCTCATCGGGCACCATGTCGATATGGTCCGCCGGGACATCGTTGGCGAGCAGGCCGTCCCGCAGGAGCCTGGGCACCTCGTCATTGCCGCGTCCACGAAGCCGGTCATCCCGGCGGCAGATGTAATGGTCGAACCGCCCTGCCGCCGCCCGCGAGATGTCGAGAATGTCCTGGTCCCGGCGGTCACCGGGAGCGGCCAGCACCACGAGACGGCGCCCGGCGACGTCGAGCCGCTGCGCGAGCTGGGACATGAGGTCCACCGCCGGGGCGTTGTGACCGTAGTCCACGATGACCTTGAACGGGTGCTCGTCGAAGACGTTCATCCGCCCGGGCGCCTGGAAGAACGAAGTCTGGAACGTGCGGAGCCCGTGCCGGATGTCCTCCAGCTTCACTCCCATGCTGAATGCCATCGCGGCCGCGAACATCGCGTTCTGCACGTTGTGCGTGGCCCGGCCCTCGAGCGTGGCCGGCACCAGGTGAGTCCAGAGCAGGGGAATGTGCGCGCCGTGATCGTAGATCGTGATCATCTGCCCCTTGATCCCCTGCTCGAGGACGACGCCCCGCCCGCCGGCTGTGATGTGCTCCCGCACGAGCGGGTGGGACGGGCTCATCGTCACGTAGCAGACGTGCTTGGCCTCGGCATAGTCGGCCATGCGGAGGCAGAGGGGATCGTCCGCGTTGAGTACCGCCGTGTCGGTCGCGACCTCCACGACGATCCGCTTCACCCGCGCCAGATCGTCGAGCGTGTCCACGCCGCGGAGTCCGAGGTGATCGGACTGCACGTTCAGGACGGCTCCCACGTCGCAGTGGCGGACGCCCATGCCCGCCCGGAGGAGCCCGCCGCGCGCAAGCTCCAGCACGGCCACATCCACGAACGGATCGCGCAGCACCATCCGGGTCGCGACCGGCCCGGTCATGTCGCCCTCGACCGTCCGCTGGCCGTCGATGTACACGCCGTCGGTGGTGGTGAGGCCCACATGATGGCCGACCAGCTTGTGGATGTGCGCCAGCATCCGGGCCGTGGTCGTCTTGCCGTTGGTCCCGGTGAGCGCCGCGATCGGGATCCGGCTCGGGCTTCCGGCGGGGAAGAGCATGTCGATCACCGCCCCGGCCACGTCCCGCGGGCGCCCGGAGCTGGGCGCGAGATGCATCCGGAAGCCCGGGGCCGCATTGACCTCGCAAATCGCGCCGCCCACCGTCTTGTAGGACTCGGTGATGTCGGGCGAGAGGAAGTCCACGCCGCCCACGTCCAGGCCGATCGCCTTGATCGCGCGGACGGCCATCTCGGCGTTGTCGGGATGCACCACGTCCGTCACGTCTTCTGCCGTGCCGCCGGTCGAGAGGTTCGCGGTGAGGCGGAGCCCGACCACCTCGCCGGCCGCGGGCACGCTCTGCCGGGTGTAACCCTTCTCGGCGAGCAGCCGATCGGCCTGGTGATCGAACTCGATCCGGGTGAGCACCTTCTCGTGGCCGATCCCGCGTTGCGGATCGGCGTTGACTTCGGCGACCAGCGCCTCGACGGTCTGCGTCCCGTCGCCCACGACGTGTCCGGGCAGCCGCTTCGAGACGGCGACGAGCTCGTTGTTCACCACCAGCATGCGGTGGTCGTCGCCGACTACGAACCTCTCGACGACGACGCTCCGGCTGATCTGCTGCGCGACCTGAAAGGCGGCCCGCACCTGCTCCGTCGTCCGCAGGTTGAGCGACACGCCGCGGCCGTGATTGCCGTTGTACGGTTTGACCACGACGGGGAAGCCGATCGCCTCGGCGGCACGGGAGGCATCGTCTTCCCGGGAGCAGAGCCGCTGCTGCGGCACCGGGAGGCCGAGGTTGCCGAGAATCTTGTTGGTCTCCTCCTTGTCGGAGGCCAGCTCGACCGCGATGTGCGGGGTCCGGCTCGTCACGGTCGCCTGGATGCGCTGCTGGTACCGCCCGTGACCGAACTGGATCAGGCTCTGATCGTTGAGTCTGATCCAAGGGATACCCCGCTCCTCGGCTACGTGCACCAGCGACGCGGTGCTGGGCCCAAGCGCGCGGCGCTGCGCGAAGCGGATGAAGTCGTCCCGCTCACGGCCGAAATCGAAATCCCCGGACACGAGGCCCGGCGGCCAAAGCGGCTCCGGCAGGAGGCTCGCCAGAAGCGCGAGCGCGAGCTGTCCTGCCTCAAGCCCCACGTCCTGCTGCTCGTATTCGTAGACCACGTGATAGACGCCGGGCCGTCCCGCGGAGCGCGTCTTCCCGAAGGTGACCTTTTCGCCCGCCGCGTTCTGGAGCTCGATGGCGGTGTGCTCCAGCACGTGGCCGAGCCAGGTGCCTTCGTCCTCGGTTAGCCGGCGCACGAAGCCGCCGGCCTCGCCGTAGGAGCAGCCGTGCTCCTGGAGCCCGGGCAGGGCGCCGAGGAGGGCGTCGACGAACGGCGCTCCCAGCCGGCCCGTAGGCCAGTCTTCCAGGGGGCCCAGGTCAAGCTCGAGCCGGATCACGGGAAAGTGGGCGTAGATGCTCGGTCCGACGTAGACCGATCGCTCGACGATGCGCATGGCCCGGCCCTGGGGTAGCGTGGGAGGGGGGTGAACTTAGGCCCTAAGTTGCGTCGCCGGATAGGGTTCCGCTAGGGGAACGTGAGAAGAGAGAAGCGAGAAGTCAGAAGTAGAAAGGGGGGCTCCGTGTCACGCTGGAGCCCCCTCTCACTTCTCACCTCTCACTCCTCACTGTCTTTTATCGCATCCCCTGCGGCGCGAACGCCTTCCGGCTGCTCAAATCGAACGAGGCACCCTGAACCAGCACATGGAGGCGGACCCCGATCAGGCAGACCGGGTCGTCCTTCTCCACCTGGTCCATGGAGGAGTGCTCGATCTCCGAGGGGTCCACCACGGTCACGGCCCCGGTGCCCACGACCTCCATCGTGTTGTCCGGCCCGATGAACACGGCGGTGTCTTCATCCAGCCCCACTCCGACCGCGAAGGGGTTGTAGGCGAGCGCCGTCAGGAGCCGGCCAAGACGGTCACGCTGGCGGAAGTGCTGGTCGAGGATCACGCGGTTCGTCAGGCCGAGCCCCGGGGCCAGGGTGACGCTGCCGGCGTGCGGGGTTGCGCCCTCGTCGCCGGTGGCGATCATGTGCTCCGAGAGAAATGCGGCCCCGGCCGATGTGCCGGCGACGTGCGCACCGGCGGCGTTCCGCCGGCGGATCGCTTTCGCCACGGAGGTGCCGCCGAGAATGGTCGCGAGGCGGAGCTGGTTCCCGCCGGTGAGGAAGATGCCGTCGGCGCGCTCCAGCTTGTCGAGCCACTCCTGCCGCTCCGCATCGGCGCGGCTCTCGATCGGAATTGTGCGCGCGCCGCGCACGCCGATCCCCCGGAAGATCTCCTCGTAACGGCTGCCGGTGTCGGCGAGCTGTGAGGCCGTCGGCACGATCGCGATGCGCGCCTCCCGCCCGCCGCAGAGTCGCACGAAACGGCGCAGGATCTCGGTCTCACCGACCTTGGCCTCCGCTCCCCCGACGGGAACGATCCAGCCGCGGGTCGCCCCGCCCTCCGGCTTGGCGGGGCTCACCGCACGCCCGACCGTTCGAACGGCCCGGCCACGACCGCCGCGCCACCCTGCACGTGCCACCGTCCTCTCGCCATCACCTCGTCGATTCCTCCCTCGGCGTTGAGTACTACCAGATCGGCGTCCATGCCCTGTGCGATCCGGCCCTTGCGCTCGAGCCGTAGCAGCGCCGCCGGATTGGCCGTGAACGGCGGCAGCGCTCGCTCGAGCGGATGTCCCCCGGCGAGAAGCCGACCGAGCGTCGCCGCGAGCGCGCCGGGCTGGCCGACGTCGAACGAGTCGACCCGGCCGTCAGCGTCGAACGCCGGCAGGCAGCCGCCACCGTCGGAGCTTACCGTCACCCGCTCCGGAGGAAGGTCCGCTCGCCAGTAGCGCGACAGCGCCTCCGCGGCATCCCATGCGTCCTCGCCCTCTTCGACCGGGAACGCGGTGACGTCGACCGTCGCTCCCCGCCCCGCGAGTTCCAGCGCCTCGTTGAATAGCGCCCGGCGCCGGTTGACGTGGGTCGGGTTCATGACCCGCGGCGGCAGCTCGGAGCGGTCCAGTGCGTCGCGCACGGGCGCGAGCCCCCGGGGGCCGTCGCCCAGATGCAGGTGCAAGATTCCGGCCTTGCCGCTCATGAGCCCGCCCACGTGAGCCTCGCTCGCGAGCCGGAGCAGTTCGTCCACGGTCGGTTGGCTGGAACGGTGATCGCTGACAGCGATTTCGCCGACGCCGAGAATCACGTCGATCAGGGCGATGTCGCCGCGTACGGTGCCGGTGAGCGTGACCGGCGGCACGTGATAGCCCCCGGTGTGGCAAAATGCGGTGATGCCGAGCTCGTTCAGTCCCCGCGCCGTGGCGACGAGCTCCGCCGTCGTGCGGGTCGCATCGTCGGTGCCGAGCACGCCCACGGCCGTGGTCACGCCGGCCCGGGTCAGCTCGCTGAGCGCGAGGGCGGGCACGCGCGTGTGCAGACCCGCTTCTCCACCACCGCCGGTCAGGTGGACGTGGCCGTCGATGAAGCCGGGGATCAGCCGGCGCCGGCCCACGTCGTACTCGGTCACGCCGAGAGCGCTGGGCAGCGGCGGGAGGTCCCTGCCCAGCCAGACGATCCGCTCCCCCGCGACAAGGAGCTGCCGGATACCCAGCGGCTCCGGCGCGTAGACGTCCGCGTTGCGCAGCAGGATCACTGGAGCTTGAACCCGCCCACCGCACCGGTCAGGCGCTCGGAGGCCTCTGCGAGGTGCCCGGCGGAAGAGGAGATTTCCTCGGTCGATGCATTGAGCTCTTGCGCGGCCGCGGCGATCTCCTGGGCCGCGGCGGCGTATTCCTCGGTGCCGGCCGACACCTCGCGCATCCGGCTGGCGATCGTCTCGACCAGCGCCCGCACCTCCTGCGCCGACTGCGAGATCCGCCGGGTCCACTCGTCGTTCTGTTCGGCGTCGGCTGCGACCCCCGCGAGCCCCTCCGCCGCGGCATGCGCCGCGTCCCGCGCCGCGAGCCCGCCGCGACCCAGCCGGATCAGCCGCTCGCGCGCCGTCTGCACCCGGTCGAGCACGCTCTGCACGGTCGTGCTCGTGGACGTCGCCGCCTGTGCCGCCTGGCCCGCGAGCTTGCGGACCTCCTCGGCGACGACGCTGAACCCGCGGCCCTCCTCACCGGCGCGCGCGGCCTCGATGGACGCGTTGAGCGCCAGCATATGCGTCTGCTTCGCGATCGCCTTGGTCTGCGCGATGAACTTCTCGATCTCGCCCGACGCCGCGGCGAGCGCGTCCGCTTCTGCCGCGCCCCGCTCGATCTCTTCCGCGAGCCGGGCCAACTCGGCCGTGCTGGCGTCGAGCCGCTCGCGGTGACTGCGGGCCAGCCGGGCCAGCGCCGCGTTGCGCTCCGCAGCCTGCGTGGCCCCCGCCGCCAGTTCCTGTGCGATGTGGAGGATGCGTCCGGCGTCCTCGGCCGCCGCCCGGACGATGAGCGCCTGCTGGTTGGCGCGCTCCGTGAGGTCGCCGGTCGTGCTGGCCACTTCCTGGGTGGAGGCGGTCATCTCCTCGGTCGAGGCGGCGATCTCCTCGGCCATGGCTGCGGCCTCGCCGGCCGCCCCCTGGATCGCGCTGGTGAGCGTGCGGAGTGAATCCACCATGCTCCCGAGCGATCGCAGCATGCGCCCGTCTTTCCCGGACGCCTGGACATGCTGAAGACCGGCGAGCGAGAGGTCGCCGGCGGCGACTCGGGTCGCCACGCGCTCCGCCACGTCGAGGGGATCGATGAACCTTGCGACAACCCAGCGGAGCACCAGGAAGCCGCCCACGGCCGCAATGGCCAGGAAGACGAGCGTGCCGGTAAGAGCCTCGCGGGGCGGGATCGAGCTACCGTCGTCGGTCGTGGCCCGCGAGAGAAGGACGTAGACCACCGCGGTGAGCCCGACGACGGCGAGCGCGCCGGTCAGAACGAGCGGCCGGGTGAGACTCCTCCGGTGATCTGCCATGCGGCTCCGGGAGCTGGCGATGTCGGGGGAAGCGCTCCTAAGCTAAGCCGATGCGGCTCAGTAGCGCCACGCCCCGGCCGGCTCGTTTGCGGGCGCGTTGCGGCTGACCTGGTCGGCCATCTCCCGGATCAGGTCGGCGTTCGACGTCGGCTGCCAACCATGCCCCTTCATCGGGCGGCCGTACTTGAAGTAGCCGCCGTACGCGGGCGCCGTTCTGTGCTCCAGGTAGTCCTCCAGCAGATAGGTGGCAAGGTTGAGATAGTAGTTGTCCATGTCGCCGCACAGCACGTGGATCTTGCCCACGAGGCTCGGCCCGATCTTGCCCCAGTTCCGCTCCAGGTAGTCCCGCATGTCGTAGTCGTGGCTCCTCCAGGACTCCGCCACGGCGCGGTCGATCGTCCCGGTGGCGTCGTTCCAGATCGGCGCCGGATACCCGTCCTTGTCCGTCGGCCCGTACGTCGCTTCCCAGATCGCGAAGTTCTCGCCGCCGCGCCGGCGGCTTCCGCGCGCGTTGTTCAGCTGGTTCTCCTGCCGGATGGTCACCACCGGCTGCCCGTCGGACTTCCGCTCCGACGGCCGCTCGGGCGTGATCCACGGGTTGCGCTCGATCAGGAACGCGTTCGTGTCAGCGTACAGGTTCACCAGCTCGTACCGCCGGAAGTCCACCGGATCGGGGTAGTAGACCCAAGTTCCGCCGTAGAAGTCGGGATGATACACCTGGAGCGCGAGGGCCTCCCAGCCGCCGGTCGAGCCGCCGGTGAGCATCCGCGCGTAGGGCGCTGATATGACCCGGAACTTCTGCTCGAGGTACGGGATCAGCTCCTGGTGAATCGCGTCTCCGTACGGACCGTTGTTCGCCGAATTCACCGCGTACGAATCGTCGTAGTACGGCGACGGGTGGAGGATCCGGATGGCCACCATTCGCGGGAACCCGTCCGACAGCCACGCCCGGGCGAACTCGAAACCCGACTCCCGGTGGTCGGTCCGCTCGAGCCGCGCTCGCCGGACCTCGTCCGTCTCGGGCGTGCTGTCGAGCGTGAAGTCGAACGGCGCCTTCAGGCTGAAGTGGCCCTGGAGCCAAATGGCCGGGTAGCGGACCTGCGGATGGTCGTCGTACCCCTTGGGCAGCAGCACCACCGCTCCCAGGTACATCGGGTGGCCCCACCACTTCGAAAGGATCTCGCTGCGGATCCGGACATGCTTGACGTATTGATCGTCAGACGGGACGTCTACCGGCGGAAGCGCGCGCGTCAGCTCCAGCCGGATCCGCGTGCCTCGTTTCGGATCGAGGTGCACCCGCCGCACCGCGCTCACCAGGCTTCCCGGCGCCGTGTTGAACTGCTGGCCTTCCCATTCGTCCATGTGGGCCCAGATCGTGTGGCCGTCGGCCCGGGCGAACTGGGTGTAGGCACTCAACAGGGCCTGCACGTAGTAGTCTCCCGGCGGCAAGGCGTCGAGAGAACGGAGGGGGTAGCCGAGCGCCCCGCGATCCAGCGCGACCGGAGCGCCGGGCCTGAGCCCCTCCACGTCCTTGCCGAAGAACGGCACGCTCACCACGCCGCCGGCCTGGAGTCTGGGCTCTCGGACGCTGTCCCGGGCCAGGAAGACGAACACCCGGCCGGTCGCCGGCTCGCTCCGCAGGGCGGGCGAGACAACGACGTCGAACGTGGGGCCCGACGCGCGCTGCGCCGTTGCGGACGCCGCGATGCCCAGCACGAGCCCGGCGAAGGCGCCCAACGACTTGGCAATCATGGAGAGCTCGGCGGGAATGAGTTGACGGGCATGATAATCGACCGAGGGCGCGACCCCCATCCCTTGGCGCTAACCCTGCGACGGCACTACATTTAGGGCTACCCATTTCCCCAGACTCATGCCCACCGGCGACCCCGTGACCCACCGCTCCGACCCAACCGCCGCCCCGCCCGGTCCGGCGGCAGACGGCTACCACCCCGACCAAGTCGAGTCGAAGTGGCAGGCGCTTTGGGCAGAGCGGCACACCAACGAGACCGATCTCGACGGTTCCACGAGGCCGTTCTACAACCTCATGATGTTCCCTTACCCCTCGGCCGAGGGGCTGCACGTCGGGAACATGTTCGCCTTCGCCGGGGCGGATACCTACGGCCGGTTCAAACGGCTCCGGGGCTGGAACGTCTTCGAGCCGATCGGCTTCGACGCGTTCGGCATCCACAGCGAGAACTACGCGATCAAGCTGGGCATCAATCCGGCCGAGCTGATCCCGCGGAACATCGAGAACTTCCGGCGGCAGCTCCGCCGCATTGGTGGGATGTTCGACTGGCGGCACGAGCTCTCGACCACCGACCCGCGGTACTACAAATGGACCCAGTGGATCTTCCTCCAGCTCTTCAAAGCGGGGAAGGCGTACAGGAAGGCTGCGCCCGTCAACTGGTGTCCGAGCTGCAAGACCGTACTGGCCAACGAGCAGGTCATCAACGGCGCCTGCGAACGCTGCGGCACGCCCGTCGAGCAACGGACGCTGGAGCAGTGGTTCTTCCGAATCAGCGACTATGCCCAGCGCCTGCTCGACGATCTCGACGACAAGGGCAAGATGGACTGGTCGGACTCTACCGCGACCGCCCAGCGAAACTGGATCGGCCGGTCAGAAGGCGCCGAGATCGACTTCCCGCTCGAGCACGACCGCGCCATCCAGGTCTACACCACCCGTCCCGACACCGTGTTCGGCGCCACCTTCATGGTGCTTGCGCCGGAGCACCCGCTCGTGCCGGAGATCACGGCGGTGGCGCAGCGCGACGCGGTCGAGACCTATCGCCGCCAGGTCGCCTCGAAGGATCTCGTCTCCCGCAAGGTGGGGGACCGAGAAAAGACGGGGGTCTTCACCGGTGCCTTCGCGAAGAATCCCGCTAACGGCCGGATGATCCCGGTCTGGATCGCGGACTACGTCCTGATGGAGTACGGGACCGGTGCCATCATGGCCGTCCCCGCCCACGACGAGCGCGACTTCGAATTCGCGAGGAAGTACGGTCTGCGGATCGTCCGGGTTCTCGCGCGTCCAGGGCAGGACCCCGACGCACCGGTGGAGCAGTCCGAGACCGGAGTGGAGGAGTTCCGCCTGGTCAACTCCGGAGAGTTCAGCGGGATGCCGGCGGCGGAGGGCAAGACCGCCATCATCCGGTGGCTGGAGGAGACAGAGCGGGGCAAGGGCGTCGTGCAATACCGGATCCACGACTGGTGCATTTCCCGCCAGCGTTATTGGGGCCCGCCCATTCCCATCATCTACTGCCAGGGCTGCGGGCCGGTTCCGGTCCCGGAGAAGGATCTTCCCGTCGTCCTGCCCGTGATCGAGGACTTCCGCCCGGACGACAGCGGCGTCTCACCGCTGGCTCGCCACGAGGAGTGGTACTACGTGGATTGCCCGGCGTGCGGCTCCCGCGCGCGCCGAGAGACGGACGTTTCCGACACGTTCCTCGATTCCGCATGGTACTACCTGCGTTATCCGAGCACCGAGTTCGACGACCACCCCTTCGACCACGCGCGCACTCGCAAGTGGCTGCCGGTCACGTCCTATATCGGAGGGAACGAGCACGCGGTGCTGCATCTGCTCTACTCCCGCTTCATCGCGATGGTCCTGCACGAGCTCGGCCACATCCATTTTGACGAGCCGTTTGCCAAGTTCCGCGCCCACGGAATCATCGTGAAGGATGGGGCCAAGATGTCGAAGTCCCGGGGCAACGTCGTCATTCCTGATGAGTACATCGCCAGGTGGGGCGCGGACACCTTCCGGACTTACCTGATGTTCCTGGGCCCGTTTCAGGACGGCGGCGACTTCCAGGACGCGGGCATCAGCGGCCCGCGGCGGTTCCTGGAGAAGGTGTGGCAGCTGGTGGGCGATTGCATTCGCGACGACGCGTCAGGCGAGACCACCCACAAGGTCCTGGTCAAATGGAACCAGACGAAGAAGCACGTCACCCACGAGCTCGAGGACCTCAAGTACAACACGGCGATCTCGGGGCTGATGGGGCTGCTCAATCTCCTGCGTGAGGAGAACTGCCGGGAGAAGCACGTCGTCCAGGAGCTGGTGATCATGCTCGCCCCCTTCGCGCCGCATTTTGCCGAGGAGTGCTGGGAGCGGCTGGGGCACAGGACGTCGGTGTTCGACGCGCACTGGCCCAGCTGGGACGAGCACCTCACTGTGGAGCATATGGTCGAGCTGGTTGTGCAGGTGAACGGGAAGACGCGGTCAAAGGTGCAGGTTCGGAGGGACGCGAGCGAGGACGAGGCAGTCGCCGCCGCCCTCGCGGACGAGACCGTCCGCCGGTTCCTGGACGGGAAGGAGGTGCGGAAGCCGATCCTGGTGCCGAACCGCCTGCTCAACCTGGTAGTCTGAGGTCACAGCAGTTTCACGATCCACTCCCCAACGAAGTACCCAACCGCCGCCACGCCCAGTCCTACCGCGAACATGTCGATGCCGCTGCGGAAGACGCCGCGCCCGGTAAAGAAGCTGCGGGCCGCGCCGACGGCGAAGTGCGAGAGCATCGCGATCGCGAATGCGGACCAGATCGCCGTGGGTCCGCGGCTCACGAGAAACGGGGCCACCGGGATGAACGCGCCGAACGCCGTGGCGACGCCGGTCACCCACGCCTCCCGCATCGGCGTGCTCGTGGCCTCGCCGATCTTGAGCTCCTCGCGCACTTGCTCCTCGAGCGCCCGCGCGGGGTCCTCCATCACCTGCGCGGCGAGCGCCTGCGCCTGTCCCGCCGGAATCCCCTTGGCCTGGTAAATGAGGTTGAGCTCCTCCCGCTCGAGCTCCGGCATCAGCCGGATCTCCTCCCGCTCCATGGCGATCTCGTGCTCGAACACCTCGCGCTCGCTCTTGGCGGCGAGATAGCCCGAGGATCCCATGGAGAGAGCATCCGCCACCATCCCCGCGAGCCCGGCCACGAGCACGGCGTGGCCGCCGGCGCTGAGACTGGCTTGCGCGCCAATCATGCCGGCCACGAGCCCGAAGTTCGCCGTCAAGCCGTCGTTGAAGCCGTAGACGAGGTTGCGGAGAAACCCGCCGGCTCCTGTCTTGTGCCACGGCTCGCCGCTCCCGCCGCTCAGGCCTGCGAGGCGTTCGGCATGCTCCTTCGACTCACGCGCCAGCGTCAAGGCGGTGGGTCCGGCGGCACCGCCGGGAGACTCACGGTACAGATTCAGATATCCCTTGACCTCTCGGCCTTCCTCCTCGAGCAGGGCGGGGAGCAGGAGCTGTGGCCCGAACCGGCGCGCCAGCCACGCCCTCGCCCGCGCCCCGCGGGAGGGCGCGGGGACCGGCGCCGGGTGCCCATGTTCGGCCAGGAGCTTCCGCCACATCTCGACGTGCCGGTCTTCGACTTCGGCTAGCTGCCGGTAGAGCGTGGCGCGCCCCGGGTCGCGCTCGACGCCCGCCAGCTCGCGGTAGAGAAAGGCCGCGTCGGCCTCGTCGTCGAGGTGGTGGAGCCAAGTGGGGGGGGCGGGAGTCGTTGGCATGCCTAAAGTTAAGCGTGAACAGTGAACCGGGAACAGTGAACAGGGGCCCTCTTGTGAGGCAGCCCAGCTCACTGCTTCCTGTTCACTGGTTACTGATCCGTTTGCGACCTTCCCACCCCCCCGGGCATCTTCCAGGAGTCATGCTGAAAGCCCTCGTCATGGACTCCTACCTGCTGGCCGATGCGAAGACCGTCCTGGCCCAGGCGAAGGCGGGCGACCCCGCCGGCTTCGAAGCGCTGTATCGCGCCTTCGAGGTACCCGTATACAACCTCTGCCGGCGGATCTGCCGGACCGCGGAGGACGCGGAGGACGTACTCCAGGAAACCTTCCTGGAAATTTGCCGCAGCATCGGGCAGTACCGTGAAGACGGGAGCCTCTGGGGCTGGATCCGGACCATCGCTGCGAGCAAGGCGCTCATGCGGCTCCGGCGGAACAAGTACCGCGATACCGACGAGCTTCACGACGAGGTCGCCGCCAACCGGCGGGAGGACACCCACCTCCGAATGGATCTGGAAGCCGCGCTGGAGCGGCTTTCGGAGACTTCGCGTGCCGTCGTCTGGCTGCACGACGTCGAGGGCTACACCCACGACGAGATCGCGGCCATGATGGGCAAGACGCCGAGCTTCTCGAAGTCGCAGCTCGCTCGAGCCCACGCCCGGTTGCGCCGTTGGCTGGGTGAGGAGGTGGCGGCGTGACACACCTCACTATCGAGCAGCTCGTGGCCCTCCGCGAGCCCGGAGCAGAGCCGGGAACCCAGGCGGCCCGGGATCACCTTGACGCGTGCGAGGCCTGCCGCTCGGAGTTCGATCGTCTGCACCAGAGGGTCGCCCGGCTCAAGGCGCTGCCCTCGCTCCGCCCCACCCGGGACCGCTGGCCGCAGGTGCGGGCACGCTTCGATGCCGAGCGACGGGACCGGCGGCTGCGGCGATTCGGGCTTGTGGGCCTGGTCGCCGCTGCCTCCGTGGCCCTCGCGTTCGGCACTTCGGTCGTTTATCAGCCGCGCCCCTTGGCGACGGCCGCCGAGCTTTCGGAGACGATGGCCCGCTCGCGCGCCCTCGAGGCCGCGATCGACGAGTACCATCCGGAAAGCCGTGTGCTGGACGGGCGCACGGCCCGGATCGCGCAGGAGCTCGAGGACCGGATCGCCGCTGTGGACCGCCAGCTGGAGATGGCCGACCTGATGGACTCGGTGAAGCGCCAGTCCCAGGAGCTGAGCCTGTGGCGCGAGCGCGTGGGACTGCTGGACGCGCTGGTGGACGTGCATATCACCCGTGCAAGCAACGTAGGGCTGTGAGCCCGGGGAGCGGGACGATGCCGACCCGATGGCTGACGATGACCCTCGCGCTAGTGGCGTTGGCGCCGCTGGCGGGTTCCGCCCAGGTCCCGGTCCGGCCTCAGCCGGCCCGCGACGAGATGTTCAACCTCGTGGTGAATCGTCGGGCCCGTCTTGGGCTCAAGGTGAGCCTCCAAGCCCAGGACACCGATTCCATCGGGGCCTACGTGGATGCCGTGAGCCCCGGCGGCCCGGCCGCCAAGGCCGGCATCCGCTCGGGCGACATCATCGTCAAGCTCGACGGCAAGTCGCTGCTTCTGGCGCCCGATATCCCGGAGACCCGGGGACGTTCGCTGCCCGGTCTCCGGCTGGTCGAGGAGGCCGCTCGGCTGGCGCCGAACGATACCGTGCAGGTCGAGTTCCGTCGGGGTGGCGCGCTGCAACAGGTCGCTCTCGTGACGGCGGGAGACCCTGCCGGTCCCGGTCTCAGGGGCCCGCGGGCGTTCTCCTTTGCCATGCCGGGCGGGCCGGACCCTGAAGCCGTCATGAAGGTGATCGGCCCCGATCCCGAGCTCGAGAACCTGGATATCCGGGTGCCGCGGATGGTAATGCTGTTCGGCGGCGAGCTCTCCGAGCTCGAGCTCGCGCCGCTCAACCCGGACCTCGGCCAGTACTTCGGCACCACGGACGGCGTGCTGGTCATCAGCGCGCCCAAGGGGTCGCCCCTGGGGCTCAAGGGTGGGGATGTCGTCCTGGCCGTGGACGGGCGCAAGCCGGCGACCCCGGCGCAGCTGCTCAGGATCCTGCGCAGCTACGACGGCAACGAGACCTTCAAGATCGAGGTGCTGCGAAACCGAAAACGAGAGACGGTGACGGCGAAGCGCGGACCGCGGTAGACAGCAGTGAACGGTGAACAGCGAACGGGGGGGCCCCCTTGATGGGCGCTCCCCGTTCACCGTTTACCGTTCACTGTTCACTGTTCACCGCTTTCAGACCCACCATCACCCGTTGCTCTCGCTCCGGATGCACCTGAGCTGCCAGCGCCGCGAACTGGCCCGGATCCAGGCTCTGGAAACCGTCGCTCAATGCGGCTGCGGGATTCGGGTGGACCTCCACGATGAGCCCACAGGCGCCCGCCGCGAGGGCCGCCAGGCTGAGCGCCGGCACCAGGGAGCTCACGCCGGCGGCGTGGCTCGGGTCCACGACTACCGGCAGATGGGTGCGCTCCCGCAGCAGTGCCACGGCGTTCAGGTCGAGGGTGTGCCGGGTCGCCCGCTCGAAGGTGCGGATGCCCCGCTCGCAGAGCACCACGTTGGGGTTGCCCTCCGCCAGGATGTACTCCGCGGCCATCAGCCACTCCTCGATGGTGGCGCCCGCGCCGCGCTTGAGCAGGATCGGCTTGCCGCTTCGGCTCGCGGCACGGAGCAGCGAGAAATTCTGCATGTTGCGCGCGCCGATCTGGAGCATGTCGGCGAAGTGCGCCACCAGCGGCACCTCCTCCCAGCTCAAGACCTCCGTCACCACGGGGAGCCCGGTCTGCTCCCGCGCCCGCGCGAGATACCGGAGCCCCTTCACTCCCAGCCCCTGAAAATCGTAGGGTGAAGTGCGCGGCTTGTACGCGCCGCCGCGCAGCATGTCCCCGCCCGCCCCGGCCACCAGCGCCGCGGTCTCGAGGATCATCGCCTCGCTTTCCACCGAGCACGGGCCGGCGATGAGGACAGGCGTGCTGCCGCCGAATTCGCAGTCGCCCACGGCGACCACCGTCCCCCCGGGATTGCGCCGCCGGTCCACCAGCGGGATCTCCGGCTTCTGGACGTAGTGCGCCGGCGTCGGCACGGGCGTGGCAAAGCGGAGAGCCCCGTCGGGCCACGCCTCGTAGCTGCCGAGGATCACCAGCTCCGCCGCAAGCGCTTCGATCTCCTCCAGCGCCTCGGCCACGCGCGGGTCGGCCGCCGCTCCGCCGACGTCCACGTAGAAACGGTATGTCCATGGCTTCGAGCGCTCGGGGCGCGACTGAAGCGCGGTCACGTTCACGCCGCGCGCACCGAACGCCTGAAGCGTGAGCGCGAGGCTTCCCGGCTTGTGGTCCACGCACACGATGAGCGATGTCTTGAACGGTCCGTTGGGGCTTTGCGGGATGGGCGCGTCGGCCCGTGTGAACGTGAGGAACCGAGTCTGGTTCGACGGGTCATCCTCGATCCGCTCCGCCAACGGAACCAGTCCGTGCGCATCCGCCGCATGCCGGGCCGCGATCGCGGCAAGACCGCGATTGCCCTCCCGGGCCACGATCTCGGCGCTTCCCGCGGTGTCCCATGCGCTTA